>NZ_JAYKZZ010000015.1:0-258182 GCF_035818675.1 Parapedobacter flavus | reverse complement strand
TCGGCGAAGCGGTTGATCAACCGGTAGAACAGTCGCGAGGCCAACCGATTCCAAAAAGACGTCGCACCCCGCTCCGGCTCCCGGCGGACACCGCATACTACCTCGTAGCCTTCGGCCCATTTATCCACCATAGCCGGTATGGCCTCCGGCGGATGCTGCAGGTCCGCGTCCATGCACACCACGCAGTCCGCATACAGGGCATGGTCGTAACCTGCCTTCAGCGCCATCTGCTGGCCGAAATTACGCGAAAGGCTCAGGTAATTTATCCTCGGATGGGTCGCCGAAAGCGTTTTCAGCACATTCAGCGTACCATCAGTGCTACCATCATCAACGAAGATAATGCGGTAATCATACTCCTTAACAGCGTTTTCCGTACGTGAAAGAAACGGATGGATGTTACCTTCTTCGTTGTGGCAGGGGACAATAACTGTGAGTTTCATGTTTCGCTTCATCTTATCAATCGATGTAAGGATTTATGAGTAAAGCACTTCGGCTGACAACTATGAATTTGGGAATCAACACATAATCTCAAGCCAAGAAAAACTAATAGCAGTAACTCACAAACCAAGCTTACTGATTATCGGGCACTTATGATGGTCGGCTTAATTTAAATCGCACTCTATGGGTATCAACGAATCGGAAACTATTGATAATACAATGGAATGGTCAATTAGGAGATGAAAACTAGTCGTTGTCAAATCAACGCAGATGTAGAAAGCACTAGTCAAGTGTATTTGATGAGTTCCATCTAAATCTAACCACACTCACTAAAATTCTGTTTTCCCCCTAAAAACCAGTACCCGTGGAGGGCCTTCTGCATTCGAATACATGGTCACCTTCTGCATAAAATACCCAGGATATTCCGTATCGTAACGAACGGTGACAAACGTAGAATCCAAAGGAAAAACCAATCCAGGTTCCCAGTTACTTCCCGCACAATTGCAATCAGGCACCACTCGCTCTATCGAAAGAGGTACATCTCCACTATTAATAATCTTAAACGAAACCTTCAAAGAATCACCGCTCTTCACCCTGCCCAGATCGATAACTGGATTAGCAATCGTGATTTCCGCAAATTCCGAGGTGTACCCGGTATTTCCCTCATTTCCTTGTCGGCAACAAGAAAAACACATCAATACCATAGTGATGGACCATATGGATATTGTACGATGCAGCATCTGATTAGGGAAATTCCAATTTAAACGTCACCAATACCGGATTATCTCCCGGTTTCAATTCTGGAACCAAGGCATAAAACTCCGGAAAATTCTCACGCACCAATTCATTGAACAAGACACGGTCTCTAACATAGTCTGCATATTCAGCTCCAAGATAGGTAATAAAAGTATCTTCTCCCAACAGTCCCAAAACAGGCCTATTAGAAATCGGGAAACCAAGCCGCAACGGTTTCAGTACCTTTTTCCCCTGCACCGTATCCACCGAATTCCTGTTGCAAAAAGCGGAAGGTATCACAGACCGGCCGTCCAAAAAATTAAACGAAATCACATGCTCCGTTTCTGCAAGGCGGTTTCCCAGACGTGAATAGTTATATACCTCGTCCGTATTATATGCCTCGTACGATGTGCGCATGGGCAGCGGAAGCGCCTTTTCCCCAAAATCAAACACGTATTTGGGATAGATTTCCTGATTCGCTGTCAATTGGAATACAGTATCCGAAAGCGTGGGATGGAAAAGTGCGCCATCGACGTTCCCCAATAAAAAACTATGGTCGGGCAGCATCACGTTAAACGCTTCAGGAAAAGGAAATAGTCTATCCAGTACACGGCTATTCTCATCCATAACGATCAGGTTATTCAAACCCGAAACATCGTTATTGTTTTGATTGATGAAGTAATGATAGCTATCACCGATCTTCACAAACGAACTGGCAAAGACATTGGTCTGCATTGTCCGCAGGTAATTACCCTCCAGATCATATTCCATCACAGCCTTTTCGTTATTGCTCAGCAACAGAAGTTTGTCTTCCTCGGTGTCGAGCAGAAAATCCATCAGGGTGGTGAACTCGCCGGGGCCGCGCCCGATATTTCCAATCGATCGGATATATTTCCCCTCTTCCGAAAAAACCTTCAGGGCGGCAAACCGCCTATCATGAATATAAAACCTGCCCTTATGAAATACGACCTTGTCAATATGACTCAGCAGGCTATGCTCGTTCGTTTCCAACGGGATAAAAGCGATCTCCTTGATCAGTTCTTTGTAGCTTTCCACGGGCTCCATTGCCGCCATATCAATAACGTATTGGTCCCCGTTGTCTGTATAGATTGTTCGACTCCGTTCACTACTGCACGACGTGCACAACCAAAATACGGCAACAAAACCCAGTAAGTGCGCCATATAAGATAGCCTAAATCGGCCCAAACAATAGAGCTCTCGAAGCGATGCGCGCTGCAATATACTTCTTTTCATACTGAACAAATGATTGAAAAATTATAAAAACTGCATCTGTCGTTTATGTTGAATTCATGTAGTCGAAGAACAGCAAAGAAACAAGTTACATTTTGTTGTCTTTGAAATCCACCAAAAGTGCAACTTGTATAATAATGCTAAAAAGTTACAACTCAAGAACAGCGACTATCACATTCTGCGTCGACTTCTGCTTTTTTCTCATTATATATGGAACCACAGTTCCCTTCAGGATTACAACTGGGGTCTGAACCTTCAAAGCATCCTTTGATTTTCCCAAAAACATAAGTGACTTCATGGCCCAATGCATCTAAACAACATACTTTGGTACAATTTACCTCCTCTAGCTTATAAAGTGTCTGTTCTGAGCCAGAACCGGAACCAGAGCCAGTTCCTGTCCCCGTTTGTCCAATCAACGGTTGCCCAAACAGGCTCGTTTCTCCTTCAAAATTCGTGTGAATGTTGAGCATAAATGCAAAAACAAACACCGCCGCTGCGATGGCACGTACTGCTGTTAATCTGATTCTTTTCATGATTACATCATTTAATGTTTAAAATTATCGTGTTAATAAATCCATAAATACAAACCTAACTCCACGCCGAAGCATACTGCCAAGCGAACACTGCGATGTACAGGGAATAAATACCCATCACCAAACGGCTATCCACCGGGAAACGGAAGATATGCAGCTTACCTCGGCTCAATACGTAATGCGATAACGCGAAAAACAACCCGATACCA
Source organism: Parapedobacter flavus (assembly GCF_035818675.1). Taxonomy (NCBI): domain Bacteria; kingdom Pseudomonadati; phylum Bacteroidota; class Sphingobacteriia; order Sphingobacteriales; family Sphingobacteriaceae; genus Parapedobacter; species Parapedobacter flavus. The sequence goes on along the minus strand of NZ_JAYKZZ010000015.1, from coordinate 255,016 downwards.
CCGAGGTAAAGATACCTGTCGGCTATAAGTACACCACGCGCCATCGGTATGATATGTAGTGCCAACGCTAAGTTGATCGTCAGAAAACCCAGCCCGAACAGCAACGTCTTCCAGCCCCGCTTCCAAGCCGACACTACGAGCACACCGAAGCAGGCCACTACCAACGGATAAAACCAGTAAAACAGCGGCAACGCTTCTCCCGGTTCCATCGGAAACGCATACCAATAATTCAGTCGGATCGGAAGCAGGCTCTTATACAGATACTCGGTAAATGCATAACAGGATAATACCAATCGCTGCCATACGGGATAATATTCATTGGCCAGTTTGGCCGCAAAACCGCTCTCCTGTGCCTGTAGGCTCACCAAGGCCATACCCAAGGCCGATAAAAAAAATGGCAATATAGACATCCAATAGCGACGTCTCTTTAAATCAACCCCCGTATATCCATCTATTAGCAGCAAACAGGCAGGGAACACCACCGCCTGCTCCTTACAGCCGAACGCAAGGACGTAGAACAGCAGGGTCAATGCAAAGCCCGTCAACCGTCCGGCTGACCGGTAACGCAGGTAGCTGAGCAACGCCAACAAAAAAAACAGGGTATACAACAAATTTTTCGATGCCGAAATCCACGCGACCGATTCTACCTGTACCGGATGTATCGCAAACAACAGTGCCGTAAAAAATGTGATAAGCCGCATCTTGTTGGCATCAAGCGGGCTATCGACAACTAAACGGCGCGCCGACAACAAGCGCCCTACAAATGCATACACCAACATGACATTGATCACATGAAAAACCAAGCTGAACAGATGATACCAGAACGGTGCAAGCCCGAAAAAACGATAAATCAACGCATAGTACAGCGTATTGAGGGGCGAATACTGGCCGCTGTAGAAGTGCGTGAAATAATGCCGGATGGTTTCCCAATCCAAGTTCCATACAGCGGGGTTCTCATATAGCATCCAGTTATCGTCGCCACTCCGCTGTGAGAAACCATGGAAAAGTGCGGGATAAAGTACCAGCACGGAAAGCCCTGCGAGCAACAGATAAGGAATCCCTCCTGCAACGGTCGGCAAGCGATTTTCCATGATTTTGACACTCAATTCCATAACTGGTTTATCTTCCTCACAATGTTACTACATATCGCGGACGCCTACAAGTCCACATGTCCGCTGTTTATTATTTCAATCGTCCCAGCGATTATTTCCATCCTTTCAGGCATTATATTGACCATCCGGGTTATTTTCAACGTATTGTTGTGCGCCGGCCATCGCCCGACTGATCGCATTTTCGCGCACCATAGTGGTAATATCTGCACGCTGCTTCCGAACCTTCACGTAGAGCCTCAGGTGTAGGAAAAGAAAAAAGGCAATAGCTAGGTAAATCACCACATCCACTCCCCGCTCCACGCCGACCCATTCCGCCAACCGGTTACTGTAGTCGGGATTGATAATCAATAAAATAGCCACCACCGTGGCGATTGAAACCAATACTTTCAGAAAGACCGGTCGTTTGAAACTCGAAAGCCCCAAAAAACCCAGTCCAAGGGCCGATAGGCTAAGTATAACCTGAATAATCGTCATGAGCGCAATATTTTATGGATGATCAAATCTTTCAAAACAAATAGGCTGTCGATATTCCGCTGTCCTTTTTGTAGCGAGTACCCGGTATACGAAATCTTAACGGGGCGCTCACCAAAAGTGAGCCGATTTGCTTTCATATTCAGGAGCAACTCCGTCGCATAGGCCATCCGGTTCTCCCGAAATCTAAATGCAGGGACGGCATTGGTGTTAAACACGCGGAGACCATTGTGCGCATCGGTCATCCGGATACCGGTAAACAGGTAATTGACCCAAATCGCGCCCTTGAGGATGATCTTCCTGCTCCAAGGGACATTACTCCCCGCCGTCATAAAGCGGGAACCAAATACCACATCCAGTTTTTCTCGTCTGAGCGCCGTAATCAACCCGACGATGTCATTTTCATTGTGCTGGCCATCTGCATCAAAAGTCACAAACGTATCACCACCCATCCGGGCGGCAAATTCAATACCGGTCTGCAACGCTGCGCCTTGCCCCAAGTTTACCCCATGCCGCACATAATACACCGGCAAATCGGCGATATCTCCTTCCAGCGAAGGGTCGTTGCCATCATCTACGACAACGATGTTTAAAGGGAGGCGAGAGAGCCGCTCCACCGTTTTGCGTACCAGGTCTACATCCTCGTTAAAAACGGGTACAATTACATAACTGTTATCCATCCTTCAGAATTTTGAATACGGTAAACTGCCGGTTATGGAATACTTCAACCAACTTCGTCGGGAACCGTTGCCGATACGCCTCGACGGTATCGGGATCTATTTGGAAATAACTTCCTTTTCCATGATCTAAAACCATGTAATCGCCAGCCATGATCACGTTCTCGATATAATCATAAATCATCGCCGAACGCCTTTCGGCAAAAAACGTCAATGCCCTGGGTCGGAAGAAAACCACCACGGCATCGCTATCGGTATATTCGCGGATATACTGGAACATTTCTTTGGATTGTGCTGTATACGGACCTTCTGTTACCGCTGACCGATCAATACGACCTAGGTGGACGTAAAATCCGATCGCGGTGACGACAACCGCAACCGCGGCAACCGAATAAGCGAATACCAAACCCTTGAATAGGTAGGTCGAAAAACGGACCAACCCCTGGATGTTGAAATACAAGATGAAGGGAAACGAAAGATACAGGTAACGCAATTCGTGAAACGGCCAGATAATAAATACAGCCAGCAGCCCTATTAGGAATATGCTGATCGGCAGATCCCTGCAGAACCTCGAAAATAACCCCAAAAGAAAAAGACCGTAAACCAGACTTTTCAGTGGCTGTGCCAAATAAGGGGAAAACAATGCACCATAGCCGTTATAAAGCCGCTCCAGCGATTGGACAACTGTCTGTGCCGACACAAGTTTAAGGTGGTTTACATGCGAAATGAAACCACTATCAAAGAAAGAAATGAATAACAGGACGAATACACCGGCACTGATATAGGGGATACCGATTCTTTTCCATACACCTATGGTAACCACCTTGGTCTGCAGCACCTGCCTGAGCTGGACCGACAGCAGCGCCCCGAAAAGCAAAACACCTTCGGTCCGAATGAAGGCTGCAAATGAAAGAACGATACCCATAACAATCATCAGCCTAAGTGTAGGGGATTGGCCATCATAGCGATCGATCAAATACAGACCCAACGCTGCGAAAAAAAGAAACGGCAATTCAGACAATACCACAGTTGTATGGTCAAAATAATAGGTATTGGCAAACAAGTAAAAGATAAAAACATGAAGCAGCACCACATTAAGTTTATTTTTGAATAACAGGTACAGCATGCCGAGGAATAGAAAAAAGAAGAGAATCACCAGCACTTTGAAGGCCACGATATTTGCACCGAAAAACAGATAGACAACAGATAGCAGGATTGGCCACCCCCATGGAGCCAGCACAGGTGAAAAGAATTCCGCACTGGAGGCTTTGATGCAAAACAGGTTATATTCAATCAGCCGGTCTACTGAATGTTGCGTCAATGCGCGTGCTTGACTGAAGTAAAAAGCAAAATCATCACCCCAGTTGTGGTCCGCCCGGATGCAGTAGAGGTATGCACAGCCCAATATGAGGTAGACAAGCAGGGGCAAAAGCCGGGCATATGTTTTGACAGATTGTAAAGACATTATTGTTTATCTCGGTGGTTAGTGTTATCCTATACAATGCTAAGAAGCATTTTCCACTAAGGCAAACCCCCAAACCAGCGCTTTTTTATTCAGGGCATCCCAACTAGTATATAAGCCCTCTCAGCTATTATCCGTACCGTTTGATTTATTATTTTGTGATCCTTCTTGTATGAGCCACTCGAGTTTTTTGATGGTAAGAGTGAACCGTATCTGTTCCCCATCTGTCATTTCAACCGTCCGATCGCGCGGGTGAATGCGTACAATATGTTTGATATTAACCAGTGCCGATTGGCTGATACGGATGAGATAAGGTAAATCGGCCTGGCTGGCCACCCATTTCAATGGTTTGGTTACCGTTATTTTGAATCCGTTTTCAAGGGTGATTTCGGCGTACGATGCCGATGCCAGGCAATAGCAAATCTGATCACAGTTTACAAAATCGGTTTTATCGGTGCTTCTAATGATGATTGTTTTAGTATCCATGTGCTTTCGTTTTTGATCGGTTTACTCATTTCACAATATCCGTCTGAAAGACAATCCTTTCCCCTTCCTCAAAATCAAACAGCGTCAGCTGCCGCAGCGTATAATACAGCTCCCAATACGTCCGCACGGCGCTGATGTAACCATTGCTGGCACTATCCTTTTGTGCCTGAGCGGCATTCAAGTCATTGATGGTGATCATGCCCCGCAGGAACCGCTCGATCTCCAGGTCGTAATTGCGCACGGCAATGTCGCGTGTTTCCTGCGCCACCGCCAGTTGCTGGCGATGCAGGTTCCAACGGGCGGTATGCAGCGCAATCTCCTGTTCCAGTTGCATCTCGCCCTGTTCGATCTGGCTTTCCACCATCGCCAGGTTGGCCTCCGCACGCAAGCGCTGCGTCTTGGCCAGCCCCCAATCCAATATGGGCACCGAAAACCCCACCAGCACATGCTGTTGGTTTTCCATCTGGTTGAACAGGCTGGGAAAAGTCGGCGCGGTGTTGGACAGCCCGAAGTTCGCCTGCACGCTGAACTTAAGCCCGTTCTGCGCCCGCGCTTCGGCCACCTGTTGCTCGCCTTCAAGCCGCTGCAGCCGGAAATCGATCACCTGCCGGCTGTTGGCCTGTGCATGGGCCAATGCGTCGTCAACAGGAATATCCATGAACTGCACGTCCTCCGGCACGGCCAGCCGCCAGCTTTGGTCGGTGGGCAACAGCAGGTAACGCGCGAAGCGCTGCCGCGCCAGCACGGCATCCACGCTGTCTTTCGTCACCTGGTTCTGCGCATTCAGCACGTTCAGCCGGAGCTGTAGCAACTCGCTCTGGGCCACCGTGCCGAGTTTGAACCGCTCCCGGGCGATGCCATGCAATGTATCGGCCTTGGCCAGGTTCTGCCGCGAAAGCTCCTGCCGCGCCTGCGCGGCCAGCATATCGAAGTAATGGCTCACCGTCTGTCCACCGATCGCTTCCATCCGGGTCACGAACGCACGGTCGGCCGACTCGAACCGTAGCGGCTCGATTTCTTTCTGCCATTTGAAGGGATTGTAACCAATGGCATTCTGGTAGTATGAGATGGATGCCGGAACCGACGAATACCGGATCTGGCGGTTGTTGCCGAACACATCGATGCGGTTGAGCGAGGAACTGACCGACACCACACCCCCCGTAAGGGCCACATTCTGACGGATGCCCAGGTTCAACGTGCTGTAGGCCTGGTTCTGCAACACGAACGTGTCCTCGCCCGTGGGGAGCGTGATCTTACTGATGGCCCGGCTGTAATTGGGTATGGTACCATCGAGGTAGAGCATCGGCCGGAATGAGGCCATGTAGTTCCGGTAGCTCCATACACTACTTTGGTAGCTATTTAAGGCCACCTTGTATTCAAACGAATGCTCTTGCGCCAGCCGGACGGCTTCTTGCAGCGTAATGGTGCGCTCCTGCGCCGAGAGGTGGCCGCCACCCGCAACGAGCAAAAAGATAACACCCTGTATTATGGTTCTGTTCATCATATATCAAGTTAATGGTTCGTTGGGGCGGCGCTTCCGGTACACCCACCAATAGAGCAAAGGCACGAAAAATAGGCTGACGAACAGCCCGACGACCATCCCACCGATCAGGGTGAGCGCCAGTGGCTGCTGCAATTCCGACCCCAAATCGTGCATGAACAGCGTCGGGGCCAGTGCTCCGATGCTCGTCAGCGTGATCATCACAATGGGCTTCAGCCGCTTATGCCCCCCTTCGTAGATGGCTTCCATAACCGGCATGCCCGCCTTGCGCAGCCGGTTGATGGCATCGATCTTCAGGATGGAGTCGTTGATGATGAGGCCCGACATCACCACCACGCCGATCAACGACATCAGGTTGATGCTGTTGCCGGCCAGGTATAGCGCGAGCAACGCGCCCGATATGGCGATGGGTAGCTCCACGAGGATAAACAAGGGCTGTACCAGCGATTCAAACTGCGCGGCCAATATGAAATACAGCAACAGCACCGACACCAACAGGATGAGTGCCATTTCACCAAGTAGCGCCCGGTTATCGAAGTAGGCCCCGCCGAAAGTCACGTCGAGCGTGGGGAAAGCCCGCTCCAGAAGATTGCGGATAACCGGGAGGTCCCTCGCCTCGCTATCGGTGTGGATGGCCACCGGATAATAGCGCCCCTGTGCACCGGCCGTGAGGTGGCGATAGCTGTTCGTCCGCGCGGTCTCCACTAAGGCCGACAACGGAATCGCTACGCCTTCGGACTTGCGGATAAACGAGCGGGCCAAGATGGCGCTTACATCGCGTTCGGCACCCGGCACCAACAGGATGGGTACCACGGCCTGCCCGCTTTGGAAGTGGTCGACCAAGGTGGGCCGGAAGGCCGACTGGATCTGCGCCGACAGCTCGCCGAGCCCCACCCCATAGCGTGCGGCTTTTTCGGCGTCGAGCCGGATGAGCACCTTGTCGTGGAGCGCCACCGGGCCGATGTGGGCGTGGGGCAGCGCCCGGCGCAGGGAGTCGACCAGGCGCAGCATCGCTTCGGGGTCGGGCATCTCCTGGCGCTCGCTTTCCGATACCTCCAGCCGCAGGGGCGCTATCCGGTCGGCAAAGACGGCCTCGAAAGCATTCTGCGCGGGGGCGATGTCCATCACCGCATGGGGGTACTGCGCAGCCACCAGTGGGGGCAGCTGGCGCTGCAAGGCCGTGGGGTCTGTGCCGCCAGCGGCTTGGATGTATAGGCGGGCCTGGCTTTGCCCCTGCCGCTGGCCGCGGTCAAACACATACTGCTGCTCGCCCACCCAGGCATGGATGGTGCCCATGCTGTCGCCCATACCGGCCAATAGCCCCTGCACGCGGTTCCAGTTTTCGGCGGCATCGATGGGCTCGTTCCAGTCGATCGAAACCGCGAAGTCGTCGCGCGTGAGCTCGGGCAAGCGCGTCTTATCCAAGGCCACAAACAGCCCGATGCTCACGGCGAGGAGCGCCACCACCACCAAACACGTGACCACGGGCCTGCGGAAAACAAGGGCGAGTCCTCCTTCGTACCAGCCCGTTACATGCACGCGGGCCTTGATTTCGGGCTCCGCACGCCGCCCGCCCGGCCGTTCGGGATAGACCAGCGTGTATAAGGGGGGCAGCAGCAACAGCGAAACCAACAGCGACGAAACCACGCCAACGATGACCGAAAGCGCCTGGTCGAAAAAAATCGCCCCCGCCAATCCGCTTAAAAAAATCAGCGGGATGAATACCGCACAGTTGGTGAGCACGGAGGTGAGCAGGGGCCGGATAATCTCATCCGTACCCTGGATGGCCGCCTCGGATACGGGCCGTCCCGCATCGCGGTAGCGGTTGATGTTATCGATGACCACGATGGAACTGTCGATGATCATCCCCAAGCCCAGGATGAGCCCCCCCAATGAAATGATGTTGATGGATATGCCCAGCAGGTAGAACCCCAGCTGGCTGACCAGCAGCGAAACGGGGATGGTGATACCGATGAGCATGGCCGGCTTCACCTTGCGGATGAACACCAGCATCAATAGCGCCGCGAAGATACCGCCCAGCCACAGGTCCTGCCGGAGGTTGCCGATGGCATAGTCGAGCAGCTCGGTCTGGTCTTGCGATACCACAAACGCCAGATCGGGGTAGGCTTGCCGCATCTGGGCAAGCAGTTCGCCGAAGTGCGCCTGGAGGTCTTCCATGCGGGCCGAGGGCTGCTTGATGATGTCGAGGTTGATGGCCCGCCGCCCGTCGCTATAAAAAGCACCCGTTTCTTCGGCGTGGGTGAGCGTCACCGTGGCCAGCTCACCCAGCCGGAATACCCGGCCGTTGATATTTACGGGAGTGGCCCGCAGGCTTTCCAGCGAGGCCACATCGGTGGCGAATTTGAGGAAATACCGGTAGTGGCCATCCGCCACCTGGATGTTGCCCAGACTGATCTCGTTCTCGCGGAACGCCTGGGTGAGCACCCCGCCGCCCAGGCCCAAGCTCTCCAGATAACCCGCCTTGGGCTCAATCTGCACCTGGGGCTGCATCAGGCCCGTGGCATCTACCATGGCCACTTCGGCCAGCTGTTCGATGCGCCGACTGATGGTTTCGCGCACGAACGTGCTGACGGCCACCATCCGAGCAGGCGTAACCAGGCTGTCGCGCGGCAATACGCTGAGCTGGAATACGGGGATGTCGTCAACACCCATCTTCACCACCAACGGCCGCTCGGCCTCGCGCGGCAGGCTGTTCATCGCCAGGTCTACCTTCTCGTTCACCTCGATGAAGCGCAGGCTGATGTCTGATCCTGCCTCGAAACGCACCCGGATCGTGGCGCTGCCCTCCGAGGCGCGGCTTTCTATCCGCTCCAACCCATGCAGTTGCAGCAGGCCGTTGCGGATCGGCGTGGCCAGTTGCTGCTCCACCTCCTCGGCCGACAGGTTCTCGCCCGAAAGCAGCACGATGACTTCGGGGATATCGGCCTTGGGCAGCAGCGACGTGGGCAGGTACAGGTAGGCGGTGATGCCCAGCAGCAATAAGGCAAAAAAACTGACCAGTACGGCGATGGGTCTATAGACTAAAAATCGGATCATTTCTTCGGTCGTTTGGAGATGTGGCGCTGCGGCCGCGCCAGCAGGCAGAGCGGAAGCAGCAGGTAAGCACCCAGGATGGAAAATAGCAGCCCCCCGATGGTCCCCGCCGAGAGCGTGAACCAAAATCCTTTTTCCTCGCCACTGATCATGAACGGCAGGAGGCTAAGGATGGCCGACAGCGTGGTAACCAGGATGGGCATTGCCTTGGCATGGAAGGCGCGGATAAACACTTCCCTACCCCGGGTAGCACCCGCGGGGCGGCCCCGCCGCAAATAATTGAAATCGTTGATGATATACAGGGCGGCATTCGTTACCAGGCCGCTGAGCAGGAGCAGCGACGCATACCCCCCTTGGTCGAATTGCAGCGAAAGGAAATAAAAGGTGAGGAAAACGCCGATGAACGAAAACGGGATCATCAGCACCACGGCAAAGGGCTGGCGGAACGACTCGAGCAGGATGGCGCAGATCATGTAGATGATGAGCAGCACCAGGGCCACGAGCCACAGGTGCGTGTAGTCGTCGCTGCCCCCGCCGAACCACCCGGACGACCGGGGCACATCCACGGCATACCCATAGGGCAAGGTCGGCCGGATGCTTTCCAATACGCGCTTCTTCACGATTTCGTTCAGCTGGTAGGTGCCGATGAACCGGTAGTGCACGTTGAGCAGGTACTCCTGGTTGTCGCGGATGATGGCGTCGCCCACCCGCACTTTGGCTACCGAAGACACGTCGGCCAGGCGCACCATCGTCGAGTCGTTCACCTGTAGCGGGGCGTGCATCACCGACCACACCGGGGCGGTGTTGCCCCGGTTGGTGTGCACCGCCACCGGTGTGAACACGCCGGGGGCCGACTCGACCGTGCCGATGAGGGCCGACCGCTCGTCGAGGGTTTGCAACGCCGCCCCCATGGCCTGCCGGCCGATATGGCGCGACACCAGGTACGTCGGCCGGTCGATGCCCACCATGAATTCCTCGTAGCGCCGCTGCTGCCAGCGCCCCAGTGTGCTAATCACGACATCCTGCACGCGCGGGTTGCGCAACAGCGTATCGCGCACCTGCAGGCCGATGGCTTGCAGCTGCCCATAATGGTAGCCCCGCAGTTCGATGGTCGAATCGAAGTTGTCCAGATCAATAGCATTGCTGAACCCACGCCCCACACCGTAAACGCCGAAATCGGCCGAACCCGATAAGATGGCACGGTTCTCCAGCAGGCGTTTCAGCCGATGGGGGAAAGCACCCTCGAAGCCCTTGTTGAAACGGATGCTGATGGCGGCGCTGTTGGCGCCGGAAACCCGGGCCTCGAAGCGCTCGATTTCGTCGGGAAACCGGGTTAAGAAGCCCTCGAACTCGCGCACCACGGCATCCATCTGGGGCAAGGTTGCGCCGTTGGGCATGGTGATGCGAACGAAAAGCTGCACGCGGTCTTCTTCGCCCCCGCCGCCGGAATTCCCCATGCGGTTGCTGGTATACAGGTATAGGGCTCCCCCGGCGTATTTATTCACTTTATCGCGCAGCACCTCGTTATAAAAGTTGCTACCAATGGTCTGGTTATAGGCCTTGGCCCACCACGACTCCCCCTCAATGTTTTGGGGGAGCATGAACAGCGGCAAGCCAAAACACAGGAGCATCACCAAAAGGCACAGCCACCGGAAGCGCAGCATGAAGGCCAGCTGCCGCCGATACCCCCTGCTGAACCGCACCACCAGCCGCTTGCGGCGGAAAAACAACTTGCCGGGCCTGATCGTTACCGGCAGCCGCTCCAGCAGGGCCGGGATAAAGAAATAGGCCACCGGCAGCGACACCAGTAAGTTGACGATGATGGCCAGGGCGAAGTCCAACAGGTTCAACCGCGCATTTTCCTCCAACAGGAAAATCACGCTCAGGGCCCCGAGGGCCGTCAACGTGGAGGCCAGGATAGCCGCGAAAATCCGGTTGCGGCCCGTATGGCGGATATCCTCCACGATGACGATCACGTTGTCGATGATCAACCCCAGCGAAATGGTGACACCCGCCAGCGAGTAGAGGTGTATCTCCAACCGGAAGAGGTAATAGAAAATGAGCGATACGGCCACGTTGACGGCCAGCGAGAGGACCACGATGAGCAGGTAGCGCCATTTGCGCGTAATAAGCATCACGAAGAGCAGGAGGATGAGCACCGAAAGGCCCGTGCGCAAATAGATCTTCCCCAGCTCTTCCTGGATGTACTCGGTATTGTCATAGACCAGGTCCAGGCGGTACCCGTCGGCCACCAGCTCGTTCGCTACCCCCTCCATGGCCAGCCGGATTTCGCGGGCCAGCTTGATGTTGTTCACGTGTGCTTCGGGGGCCATATTGATATACACCAGTTCCTCCCCATTGATGCGGTAGTGCGATGTGGGGGTGGTGTGCTGCATCGCTACGGTGGCCACATCGCGCAGGTAGAACACCGCTCCGTTGCGGCCCCTTAGCGGAAACCCCAGAAGGTCGTCTGCGCCGGCCATGCAGCGGTCGATGGCCAGGTCTACCTTGGCCCCACCCCACCGCACCACGCCGAGCCCTTTCACGGCAAGCCCTTCCTGCAGCTGCCGCTGGAAATCGGATAGGCCACTACCCAGCTGGCGGAGCCGGGCCTGGTCTACGTCCACCGCCACACGCGTGGGGCGTATACCGGTGATGTCTACACGATAGAGGCCCTTTATTTCAGCCAGCACGGGGCGGATACGTAGCTCGGCCACGGCGGTGATGCCCTCCGCGGCGTCTGGACCTCCGAGGGTATAGCCAATGATATCCCTGCCGAATGCATTGCTCGCTGCCGGCCGGTTTAAATAGACAACGGGATAGGATGCCGTCGCCGGCAGTTGGGGATATAATTGCCGCAGCACCGTGGTTGCCTCGAAGCGGAAAGTTGCCGGGTCGGTCCATTTATCCAACGATACGTGCACGTTGGCGGTGCCATGGCCCGATGTGGACCGGATATGCTGTACGCCATGCAGGCGCGCAAGCGTACGTTCAATGGGGTTGGTGACCTCCAGGTCGACAACCTCGGGCGAAGCCCCGCGCATGGCACATTGAACGGTAACGGAAGCATAACTCCTGCTGGGGGTCAACTGGATGGAGAGCTGCGGAATGAGTGCCAGGCCCACCAACCCCAGCATGAGGCAGACCACCAGGATGCTGAAGGCGGGGAACGGTTTGCGGGGGCTTTGGCTCTTCATCGGCACTAGGGGCATCCGGGTCGTTACTGGGCAATGATGGTAACCGGCTTATCGTGCGCCAGGTTGAAATTACCTTCGTAAATCACCTGGCTGCCGGGCTCCAGGCCTTCTTTGATGGCATAATGGGTACTGTTTTCATGGCTGATCTCTACATAGTTCCAATACGCGGTCCCACTGTCCGTGGCCGTAAAGACGACCTTACGGCCCTGGCGGTCGAGCACCGCTTCCTTGGGCACCACCAATTGGTCGCCCCAGTTGCGGGACACCGCCACGCTCACCCCCATGCCATCGATCAATCCGCCACCTTGGTTTTTAATCACGGCCTTCACCAACACCATGCCCGATTTGTCTACCTGTGGGTTCACACTCGTGATCTTGCCTTCATACGCCCTGTCCTTTTCACTGAAAGCCGTTACGCGTACGGAACCGGCATGCCGCACGAAATCGAGCTCCTGTTCCAGCACCGCAAATTCCACGTGGAGCTCGCGGTCGTCGATCAGCGAACACACATATTCCAACCCGGCCGTGGTATTGTATGGTTTCGCTTTCAGGTTGGCTATCTTTCCGGCGAATGGCGCATATAGCTGGGTATGGTGCACGTCCTTTTCTGCTTTCCGCCATTCGAGCAGCGCATCGCTGAGCCCGCTGCGGAGGCGGGCCACCCGCTTCACTTCCTCGTCGAGTGCGGCCGTGTCGGCAGGTCGGTACCCCAAACGGAGGAGCTGGTCTTCATAATCCATCACGGCCCGCTGCCGCCGGAGGGCGGCCTGTTGCAACGCCTGCTGCTGCACTTCGTCGTTGAGTGTGGCCAGCAACTGGCCGGCCTGCACCCTGCTGCCCTCGGTAACATGCAAACGCTCCACCAAACCATCCACGCGGAAACGCAAGTCGGCCTTCTGGATCGCGCTCAATCGGCCGTTGGCCATCAGCTCCTGCTGGAACGGAACTTCCTCCACCGTCACGGTTTTCACCTCGGTGGGTTGTTCTTCAGTTTGTACAACCGCCGCAGATGCGGGCGGTGAATCACCGGCAGAAGGTGATTGCCTACAAGAAAACATCATAACACCCCACAACAAGCCGGCGGATATTAGGGGTATCCGATAAAAAATGAACTGTACTTCCTTCACGGTTTATTCATTGGTTTAACTTCAAAAATCACATCAATCAAGGCTCCAAATACGAACGGTGCCTGCTGATAAATTTACTGATTGTACCGCAAACATAAGAAGACCTACAACCAAATTCCAAACTTTTACTACCAAAGCCAACTTTTTTGCAACAAACCAAGGATAATCTGCTATATTTATCGGCCGTCGTTCAATTAAAAATGGCCTACCAATTCGATTAAATTCTATTATGCAAGCCCAATCGACTAATAAACTGTCTGAATTCAACTGGTTTAACTGGTACACACCAAAAACAAGAGTCGTCTGCCACGTCATTTTTTGGCTTCTGGTGCTTTTGTTTTATACCCTTAACTATCGGCGCATCGCGAAAGATGTGGCATGGGTATTCATCCTGAAAGACATGATCGTAGTCCTTACCATCTTCTACGGCACTACCTCTTTCGTGATTTCCAATTGGTTGCTGAAAGGGAAGTGGCTACTTACCTTCTTTTGGGTGGTGTTCGGATATCTTTTGTGGGCAGCCGGTACATACGCGGCTTGCTTTATCATTGTCAACTATTTCCCCGCATCCGGGAATTATTTGAAGTTCTTTTTTGACCTTGTTCTTTCCAATGGCCCCCTCGGCATGGTGTACCCGCACAACGTATCGGTTTTAGCACTTGATTATGTATTTCTCGTTACGCTACCGCTATCGCCCAAGCTCATGAAATCGCTTATGGAGCAAAGTTACCGGGCGGCCAAGTTAGAACAGCATAGTCTTCAGCTCGAACTCGATTTCCTCAAATCGCAAATCTCGCCGCACTTCCTGTTCAACACGCTCACCAACATCTACCAAATGGCCAAAGAAAGTCATGCCGATACACCTGAAACCGTTCTTCGGCTGGCCCATTTAATGCGGTATATCCTACATGAATCGAAACAAGAGCTCATCCCGATAAGGAACGAAATTGATTTTCTGCAAAACTACATCGAACTGGCCCGCATTCGCTACGAAAAATCGCTTCCCGTTGTCGTAGAAATCGTTGAGCCACAAGAGCCCTACACCGTTGCCCCGCTCCTGCTTATCCCCTTTGTGGAGAATGCGTTCAAACATGGTCCCAACAGGAGCCTGCAGAACGCTTGGGTAACCATCTCACTTGCTGTGGAAAACGATCAGCTGGTGCTCACTGTTGCCAATGGTCTTAACCCCCTGGCGAAAGCACCCCCCCAGAGCGGTATTGGTCTGGAAAATGCAAAGCGGCGATTGATGCAGTACTATCCCGAAAGGCACGAGTTGGAAACCGACACACAAGTCAATAAGTATCAAGTAACCTTAATGTTAACGTTAAAATAATAAAGTATGATGAGCTGCATAGCCCTTGATGATGAACCGCTAGCCAGGGCACATTTGGAGGACAGTATTCGTAAAACGCCCGACCTCGATCTGAAAGGCGTCTTTTCCAATGCTGCCGACGCTTGGCATTTTCTAAGCAAACACGCCGTTGATGTGGTTTTTACGGATATCGCCATGCCTGATATGGACGGCATCTCGTTACTGAAAAGTATCAAGAACCCACCTCTATTTATATTTGTGACCGCAAATCCCGATTACGCGGCAAGCAGCTATGAGCTCGATGTATTGGATTTCATTGTCAAACCCTTTGATCATGGCCGGTTTCTGAAAGCCGTTGGTAAGGTCAAAGCCTTTTTTCGCCAACCGGAAGGTAAAAGTAACGAAGCGTTCTTTCTGACGGTGAAAGACGGCTGCTACAACCTGATCCTGCAACGGGATGAGATTGTCTATTTAAAGGGCGAAAAGGAATACACCCGGATCGTTGTCGACGACAAGAAGGAATATCTAATACACAAAAACCTGGGCAAAATGGAACTCTTGCTGCCAAAGGACAGCTTTATGCGCGTACAAAAGTCATTTATCGTGAACCTACACTACGTACGGTCGGTTGGAACATCCGAAATCACGATGAAAGGCAATATCGATAACATCCCCATCGGCCGGCAGTACCGCGATGAATTATTCAAGCGATTTGGACTTGGTTGAGGCGTTTGGCTGTAGCGTGGTAGTATTTAGCGAGAAAGTGGTAGACCGTCAATTCATGCGTGCGCTGATCGGAAAAAAACAGCCTGTTGAGGAACATGTGACACAGGCTTAATAACAACTGTTGCTGCGCTCGGCGTGTGCCCATTTGTCCGACGATCCGCTGTAGAGCATCCCGTCGATAACCGAGGGCGACATGTACCGATTGATGGGTTGTTTCTTCATTTAAAAACGCCTCCAAAACAAGCCGATGTTCCCTGTAACGGAGGTCAAGTGATCGTTGCCGTTTCTTATCCATCGCAAATTCCTCATAAAAGGCTAATTTCCAAGCGTCAAGCCATCTCTGCTTGGTTACCGTATCGAGCCCGAAAGCAGCAAGCAATTGTGCGACTCCGGCCATCGCGCTGAGCCAACGCAACCGTTCGCCTTCTGGACCCAAAAACAGGGGTAGCAATTGTAAAATACAACAACTGTCTATATGGAAAATGGACTCACAACTTTCCATCGTATCGAATCCGTAGCGTTCCAATTCCCGCGTGTAGGTATCGTATACCATGCGTTGCACCTGTCTACTTGCTAGCAATGGCATGATATTTTCGCCAATATGCTTGGCCAATTGCGGGAACATCCTTGCGTCCGCTAACAGGAATCTGATCCTAAGATGCGGTTCGGGATCGTGATAGCGGACAAAGAACCACTTTTCGATCGATTTCGCATCAACAAAAGTTTTCACGAGCGGAGCAATGTTATTGGACAAGATATCGTCAGCATCCCGCTCGCCGCAATAAAGTTTCAGATAAACCCACTCGGATCCGGGCGGGAAATCACGTTGGATGTTTACCATAGCGTGTGGTGCCGTTTTAGAAGCTCGGATGGTAGACCCGGTTTTAAAGGGAATGATTGCTTCATTTGCATAGCGTAGGTTATCCTGATCTACCACGGGACTTTGGAATTCATGGAATAGCGATTCATACAATTTCAGATTCCCCTTTTTCAGTCGATCCACCAGCACCTTTTGAGCGACAGGGTTAGCGAGGTCGAGAGGAAGCTCGTTATCGGCATCTGCTAAGAGCGTATGCTGGGGTAAATCGAAATCCTTTTGTAAACGACACGCAACCTCCTCATAATCGATGTTCGGAAATTCAGCAAGGAACGATTGTGGGATATTCCATTGCGCACGACATAGGATAAGGTGTTTGTAGCTGATCCGGGGTAAGAAAGGAAGGGATTTCATTGTTCCCCAATCCCAGGAAATATCCAAGGCATTTGTCTGGTGCTGGAGGTCGCACAGGAATTGATAAGCAGTGATACCGAAACGGTAATTGTGCGCACTGCTTAACCGGGGCTCCACCACTTTACCCAACCGCAGCGAACGCAACACAACCCGCCCGTCCCGTACAGTTACCAAAAGGTCGGACAACGGTAGCTGGAAGTCGCTATCTACTCCGCTTCTTCCAAGTAACGGAATCTCGTACCGCCTCAGTGCAGGGCGCTGCAAGATATTCCCCATACGCTCTTTGGGAAGATGGACGACCTCAGCTAATATAACATCGGGGCATGCTTGCTGTTCCGCGGTAGCACAAGCGACAATCTTGTTCCTTAGCTGGGTGTCGAGATGGGAAAACCGGGCCATCAACGGAAGGGCTGACGGGCCGGCACAGGCTAGCAGGTTGAAACGGAAATCGTCTTTATTGCCGGACGTGCCGACTGATTGCAGTAAATTGCCAAACATATAGCCCGACAGTGGTAACGCGTGGTCGGTCGACTTAGCAGCGATACCTTCAATGTGATCAGCGTCCAGCATAACCTCACGTACGGAAGTCCCCATACCACGCCAACATCGTCCGAGGATTTGGTGTGCAAACGGCAAATGCCCGTCGGCGCTACCAATATGGTGGCTCAACGCCAAACCCTTCAGCAACGGACTATTCTCCAGATACTGGCCATTTTTTTCCCCGTAGCCAATACCACGGTCTTGGTCAAGTGCTTCCATCAAAGGTATTTCCATATCACCATACCGAGCGACAAAACGTCGTCTGAACATTAGCAACGACGGCGGAATATTTACCCGGTTTAACGGCAACAATTGATTGATTTCTTTTAGAAGGGTATCTACCATTCCCTTGTCCAACCGGTTTTGGTGCGCAACCACTCGCGAATCCGCTTGTATAATATCTTTACCTGTCCAACCGTGCAGGAGTGTACCTAATGATGCCTTGGTGGCCGAAACCGTGGCTCGAGCCGTTGCGCATCCATCCCGTATATGGTGCATTTCCTTGAGGGCGGTGACCAGCCGATGGTTGGGGGCGGAAGCCATTATTTTTTCGAAAAGTAGCTGAAAATGGTCGCCCCCCGTTACGGCGGGTTCCAGATCCGGAAGTAGCAGCTGTTCATCCACCAAGGTATTCAGATATGATGCGGCCCTATCGGCCGGTATGCCCATCACTACCAGCAGGTCGATTAACCGACTAAAAGATTGGCTTTCTTTCGCGTGCGCAATAATAGCGAGCAAAACAGGTGTCTTAGGTACCCGCACCCACCTGTACGTACGTTTATTGCCGACATCTTGGTATTCTATGTAGCGAAATTGGCTTTCCAGCTCATATAAGCTTTCGTTGCTTCTAAACCGTAAATTATAGCGCAACGATCGGTCTTTCAATGCTTGCTTAGACAGGTACACCGTTAAACCCATATCAAAACGGAAGGAACAGGCTTGATGTCCCGTCAGACCGATTTCAGTTCCATCACCGATCTCGCCCAGCGCGATTCCCGAGAACTTCCCGAATGGCGTCGCCCTCATCGCCATTCGTGACACATACTTATACATTGTCGTAAGGATGCCAAGCGGAATGGGCTCATGGCACTTCAAACATCCGTCGAGTAACGACGCAAGTTCTTCGCTGGCCAGAAAAATGGCATCCTGCAACTCGGGGTGGTCAAAAAGCTTCCGGAAATAGGTATCGAGCGCATCTACTGTATTATGGCTATTGAGGTTTCCCAAAGTCTTCAACGGAAGCCTGGGTACTCGTAGCAGAAAGAAATCTAACGCCTCCATGCCCTGTTCTTTACGCGTCATCTTTCATTCCGCGCAGTGATAATTTGTTGAATACATTGATTGAACATGTTCAACGAAACGGGTTTGGGAAGTTCATAGGGCGAATGCAAGAGATGGGCATCAGCATAAAGGTGCAAGGGTATTGCCGATATGACGACAATGCTCGAACCCTTTGGCAACATGCCATAATGGAACCCCCGGGCGATGCCCGGGGGGATGACGAAATCCAGGAAGATAATATCCGGGGTAACGTCTGTTAACAATAGCCTGAATTGCTCCAGTTCTTTTGCTACACCGACAAGCCGTAAATCCGTTCTGCTCGAAATGCAATCTTTCATCATCGCAATCGACTGCGGTTCATTCTCCACGATGATACAATCGTACATGCTATGCAGCTATTCGCGCCCGGTCGGACATCATCCGTTCATCAGTCCGGTTGTTGTCGTGGTAAACGTTATACTACTACTGGTATCCTCGCCCCATAAAGGCTGCCCCTCCCGCGTCTGTTGATGGTTTACACTGCAAATGATTTCTTTGTCGACGCGTAGGTACTGCTCGATTTGTTCAATGGTCAATTTTTCCATGCTTAATTCAATTTTACGTAATGATAAAACAATCGGTTTTATGCTAAATTGCCCATTGGAGGGTTATCGGAAAAATTTAATCAACCAAATGGAAACATTTTCACACCAAACGACCGATTCGTACCAGAACGTGCAATTTTGGGACATTGCTTAATTTCGTTGACAGAAAACCAGATTTCATGGTAAATGTCTAGGCGCAAACCACGGCCGATAGATCCGGGTAAGATGTTCACCCGCTGGCCATACCGTGAAACGATATGGGTAGCATTTACTCATACGCGGCAAGCAAATGCTTCCTTACCGTCCGTGTTTACCTTTTACCGGCAAGTGTTTAATTGTATCCGGTCCGCAAGGTGACCGATTCACTGACGCTCCGGCATACCCGCCGGTACCTTGTCAATCAATTTATTTTTGGCTCCTTCTTGCTTGATCAAATCAAATGCGTCATAAAGTTCTCCGGTGGCCAAATAAGCCTTAAAAGATAATTTCTGGGGAGAGACATCAATGATTTGAAATAATTGGGTGTAGATTGCCGATCGATCCATCCAAGATTTTTTCTCCACGTGGCTACCGGTCATCTTCGGACCGCTTACCGAAACCACATACATGGTTCCCGATGTTTTTCCGTTGTCATCCATCGGGATCTTGTCCATCCCCCGCGCATAGGTGTGGTCGTGGCCCTGGAGCACCAGGTCAACTCCATAACGGTCGAAAAGCGGCTTGAATGTTTCACGCATCCGCTTGTTATCCCGTGTGCCTTTGGGTGAATAGATGGGATGATGGAAGGTCAAGACCGTCCAGGTATTGGGGTTATGCTCCAAAATGCGCTCCAGCCATATCCGCTGGGTTTCCAAGTAATGGTCTGATTCTTCGGCTTGGTCCGAATTAAGGGATATAAATCTTACCCCCTGCACATCGACAAAATAACAGGTTTCCTCCAATCCTTCGGGGCCGTTTAGTGGCAGATTAAACTGGGGTCTCCAAAATACCGATGCGGCCCTTTCTCCATTGGGTAAGTCAACATGGTCGTGGTTGCCGGGCGAAGGGAGTCCGGGGATCATGCTGTGGATGAATCCTCCAGCCGCAAACCAATCGGCCCATTCTTCATCTCGGTTTGCACGGTTGATGAGATCACCGGCATACAGCTGTAACCGGGCGTTCGGCGCTTTCGCGAATGCCTCCCGTACGACGCGCGACCACAGCGACCGGATATTTACCTGCACGTCGCCGAAATAGATAAACTGGAACGGATCTGTCGGCTTATCACTGGCGGTAACAAAATGGAACCATTCACTCCAATGGTTTCCTCCACCGACCCGGTACGCATATTTGGTATTGGGAATAAGGTCGTCGAAAATCAATGAATGGTAGTTGGGCGAAACGGCATCCCCTAGGTTCACCCG
Source organism: Parapedobacter flavus (assembly GCF_035818675.1). NCBI lineage: Bacteria > Pseudomonadati > Bacteroidota > Sphingobacteriia > Sphingobacteriales > Sphingobacteriaceae > Parapedobacter > Parapedobacter flavus. The sequence continues at coordinate 234,852 of NZ_JAYKZZ010000015.1, read as the reverse complement.
CTCGGTTGCTGCTTTTTTCCTAATCGCCCTCGCTACGAAACGGGGATCCGCATCGGCGACGGCGAGCTCTGCAAAACTCGCTTTCACTTGACCCGATGTTTGCCAGTTAATCGCAATTGAGGATGCCAGATCTTCCGTCACATTTAAAATAATACGCCGCGGCAGGGAATCGGTCAGCTCCTGACCAGCGGCCGGCAACCAATTGCAGGCAGCTACAAGAAACAGAAGGCTAACGATACGTTGTTTGCTTTTAGCACGCATTGGATACGAAAGTAAACGTTGAACTTTTAATTGAATTAATATCCCCAAAGGTATCTCGTTAACCCCTCCGGCGTTTATACCAAATTGGCTGGCTATTGTAGGATGTTAGCGAAGTAAGTCAACTGAGTAGGCGCTTTGGCGGAATTTGGCGCAAATTCACGCCAATTTACGCCAATTTACGCCAACATGATTCCCGTTGAAATTGCATGCATTAATTTGCTTCAATGGTTGATCCGTTGAGAAACAAAGTCTGTACGTTGTTCAAGTTTGTCCAAGTTTGTCCAAGTTTGTTCAAAAATTTCCCAGCCTTTGCTTTTCTCTTCAATTTGTCCCTGCAAAACAAAAGTCTTTCATATGGAAATCAAACAGCACCCAATCCGGGCAGGCCCCGGAAACAAAAACAACGGCTACGGTCGGTCAGCGCCAACCGACCTTAGCCAACATGAAACAGGCGAATGTAAACGATGGGAAGGAACCATCAACGTAAAATCAAGGAAATACAACAACATTAAGAAAAATGAAACCGAGATGTAAATGTTATAGACACAAAAGGCAATAATTATTTACATCGAGCGCTCATCAGCAATTAAAAAAAATAAAAAGATGAAAACACCAAAATTAATTACCAACTACAGTGGCCTAAGCGACACAGACCTCGCATCTTTGGCCACACGCACCGTAGACGCATTGCAAACCAATGCTAATTTCCCCGATCTCAATCCACCTTTTGCCGAATATGAACCCGTAGCACTGGACTATGTAGCCAAGCAAGCCATTACGGCCAACGGGCGCGCCAGCGGCAAACAGAAGGAGGAGAAAGACGAGGCCCGGGAAGCCCTGCTTGTGATGATGCGACGTACCACAAGTTATATCAACAACTTCACCCAGATTAGTTCCGTCCAGCTGAGCTCCGGATTCTATCCGGTGCAAGACCGAAAGAGCGGTCGGGAACCTGATGCACCGTCGTGGACGCACATCCGCCAGTCAAACCGGCCAGCCGAAATTCTGCTGGGCTTTGAGCCCATCCGCGCAGCGTACCAGTACGAGATGCAGATCGCAACAGAACTGGATGAACAAGGCCAACCGCTGTGGCAATCGCTTCCACTGGTGTCCGATTCACGGCGCAACTATTACGCACCGGTAGAAGACGGCGTGCGTTACCATTTCCGCGTACGTGCGACGAACCGACATGGCGTAAGCGCCTGGAGCCCGGTAGCCACCCGAAAAGCGTGGGTGGATTAATGGGATAACGTGGTAAGAAGCACGTTCTTATACGCGGGATATCGCATGAAGCGCGGCGGTTCTGTTTTGAACCGCCGCGCTTCTTTTTTGATACGCAGGATAAAACGCTTGTTATCCAGCGGGATAAGTTAGTTCCGCCGCGGGTGTATTTTCAAGCGCGGCACTTGAAAACAGTTTTGACTAGGAACAAACTTGTTATGCGGCGAAACAAAGTTGTAATGCGGTAGCACAAACTTGCTTCGTGGCCGAATGGGCCTCTCACGACGTACAACAGGTTTAATATACGGCATTTGTGTTTGCAAGCGCGGGGCGCTAAAACTGCTTTGACGGAAAACATGGCTGTTATGTGGCGCCACAGGTTTGTACTACCGCACTTGTACTTCCTGGCGCGGCATTTGAAAACAGTGTTGCCCGGGAAGACTATTGTTATGCATAGGAACATGATGCTTATGCGGCCCGACAAAAATATTGCGGTGTATATGAAACATGTGGCCGTGTACAAGAAAAAACAAAAACAGCGAAATCAAGATCCAAACGAGGCGCGTAGCTTCGCCAGCCCCGATCCCACCAACGAAATCACCAACGTTCCCACAACAATGATCATATTCGCGTGCAGCGGATAGCGCAGGTAGCTGTATTGGTCGGGAATGAGATAAGAAAAGGTCATCCAAAGAATAGCCAACACCCCCGCAATGACCGCGATGACCGCATCGTTGTTATTGGCCTTTTTACTGATGATCCCCAAAAGGAACAGGCCCAACATGCCACCGGCAAAAATGCCCGAAAGTTCCCACCATACATCCAGGATGCTTTGAACGCCGATCATCCCCACGCCCGCTACCATGCCTAAAACACCAAATACGGCAGTGGCGATAAATAACATCCGTAGCGATTGCTTGCTGGTGCTGCGTGGGCGGATATACCGTTTGTACACGTCTTCGGTAAACACCGTGGCCGAGGCGTTCATACCCGAGCTGATGGTGCTCATCGCGGCGGCCAGGATAGCGGATATGACCAAGCCCAGTAGTCCTACGGGCACCATATTGACCATGAAATGAGGCATTACCTTGTCGCCATAGTCCGCGGCCGTTAGCGTAGCTGCAAGAGCGCTGAGCTCGCTTTGGGTGGCTCCGGTAGGCAACCGTTCTGCCGCGGTTTGTAGCTTGATGGTATCGGTCAACTCGGGATTTTGGGCGTAGTAGGCATATAACGCCGACCCAATAATGAAAAAAAGCAAAGAGATGGGAATGTAAATTTTGACGCACAACCACACCGACTTTGCCGCTTCCCTGGCCGACTTTGCCGTGTGGTAGCGCTGCACATAGTTCTGGTCCATGCCGAAGTTATTGAGGTTGATGAAAAAACCATACAGCAGGATCACCCAGAACGACGGCCCTATAAAGTCCGCGTCAAAGCTACCCAGGCTGAACTTCCCATCGGCCATGCCGATATCGACCATACCCGAAACGCCGCCATCGATGTGGGTGAGCACGAGGTATAGCACCAACAGACCGCCAAACGTGAGTAGAACGCCCTGTACCACTTCGGTCCAGATTACCGCCTCCATGCCACCCATTACCGTATAGATAACGATGCAGATGCCCGTAACAATCATGATGGTAGTCATATCGAATCCGGTAAGTGCCTGCAGGCTGAGGGCGATACCAAAAAAAATAGAACCCATCCGTGCCAACTGCGTAAGCAGAAAACATACCACAGCGTACGTGCGGGCCCAAGCCCCGAACCGGTGCTCCAGATGAGTGTAGGCAGAAATGCCGCCTGTCGTGCGATAAAAGGGCACAAAGTATTTTACGGCGGCCCATGCGGCTAGTGGCATGGACAGGCTAAACACCAATGAATTCCAGTTCGCACCGAATGCTTTTCCCGGTACGCCGAGAAAGGTATTACTACTGAGAAACGTGGCATATAGCGAAATGCCCACTGCCCAACCGGGAATCATCCCCGAGGCTTTGGTGAATTGCTCCGAACTCTTGTTTTTCCGTGAAAACCAAATGCCCACGAATAACATGGCCAAGAGATAGACGATGATGACGGAAATATCAATAAGGGGAAGATTGTTCATTTGGATTTATTTTGGTTATTCCTCTCAAAGGAACAAAGATAACGGCTCAAAAGCATAAGTCGCTCTACTATTTTCGCTGCTCATTATACGATATTGCCGCCCTGCAATTCACCCAGTTGCTGATAACGGCGGTACAGGTGACGGTATACGCGTACACGTTCGGGATGAGGGTGGTACTCACCTTCAAATCCGGGCGACATGGTGCGCTGGGCGTGGTCTATATCCGGATGTACCCCGGCTACGACCGCGGCACACATGGCAGCGCCCAATGCACAGGCTTGTTCCGTTTTTACGGTCTTGATGGGCCGTTCCAACACATCGGCCAAAACTTGCATCACGTAGGGCGATTTTTTGCTGATTCCACCCGTGGCGATGACTTGCTCCACGGGGATACCCTCGGCTTCAAAACGGTCGACAATGGCCTTGGAGCCAAAGGCGGTGGCCTCAACCAAGGCTTTGAACAACCGTGGTGCATCGGTGCCCAGCCGGATGCCAGTAATCCATCCGGTAAGTGTCGGATTAACGTCGGGGGTTCGCCTTCCGTTCACCCAATCCAATGCTACTTCATCCGAGAGCGATACGGGGAGGGCGGCCGCCTGTTGGTCCAGGGCGACCAGTAGGCGATCTGCAAACTGATTTAATGTGTGCGGGCCCGATGAGTCATCACGCAAAATGGTAAGCGGATAGGTCAGCAAGCGCGCGAACCACTGATACAGGTCGCCAAACGCCGACTGCCCGGCTTCCATGCCCAGCATGCCGGGTATGATGGAGCCGTCTACCTGACCGCAAATCCCGTTTACCAACTGGTTGGCATGCCGTTCCGCCGGTGCTACAAGCATATCACAGGTGGAGGTACCGATGACTTTCACCAACGCATAAGGTTTGATCATGGACCCTACAGCGCCCATATGGGCATCGAGCACACCCACGCCGATTTTGATATCGCGAGGCAAGCCGGTCCGATCGGCCCACTCGGGAGCGATGACACCGGCCGCTTCATCCGCGGTATAGGTTTGATGGAAGTGGCGATCGCGGATGCCCTCTAACCGGGGGTCGAGGGCGGTGAGGAAGTCTTGTGACGGGAGTCCGTCAAATTCAGCATGCCACATCGCCTTGTGGCCCGCGGCGCATCGGCTGCGCTTGATCGCCAACACGTCGGTAGTGCCACATAACAACGCCGGTATCCAATCACAATGTTCTAACCAGGAATAGGCGCCTTCCGCTACAGCGCGGTCGTGGCGGACAACATGGAGTAACTTTGCCCAAAACCACTCGGATGAATAGCTGCCACCGGAATACTGGGTATAGTCTACTTCCCAACGACGGGCCAGCTGGTTAATCTCTGCCGCTTCATCGATGGCGGTGTGGTCTTTCCACAACAGGAACATGGCATTGGGGTTGCTCTCGAATCCAGGCAATAAAGCCAACGGCGTGCCGTGACGGTCCACAGCCACCGGTGTGGAACCCGTCGTATCGACCGACAGCGCGCGGATACCTGCAATCACGTCGTCCGAAACACCGGCAAGTACGTTATGGATGACGGTCTCCATGGCGTCGATATGGTCGAGCGGATGCTGGCGGAATTGTGACCTGCCGTTGTCGCAGTATAACCCTTCGGCCCATCGCCGATAATGCGATACCGCACTACTGATTTCCCTACCGTTCGCCGCATCCAATAACAGGGCGCGTACGGAGTCTGTTCCGAAATCGAGCCCAATCACATAGTTCTGCTTGGCTTCATTCATTAGTCCAAATTTACGTTTCCACAAAGATGGACAACCATGCCGAGTTCATCAAGCGCGGCTGCCTTGATGCGGCAAGCCCGATGTGCCAGCGATTCGCTATCTGCGTACACGACATGGATGTGGTTGGCTTGATGGCGGGCCATCAATTGGTCGCGCCCTACCCCATCCAATACGGCATGCATGATGGGCCATTCGGGTGAGGTAGACTGCCACCGTCGTTGGGTTTCTGCTTCGGGCAGGGCCACCGCCCTCCCCATGCCCAAGTCGGCATGCAGCTGACCACCCTTGACGTAGATACGGCTCCATACGATGGGGCCGGGTTTGCTTACCCCACGCAGGGTACCGCCGCCCAGCCTGAAATACATGGGCGACTGCCGCCAGCTGCTGGCCGACGCATAGCCACCATCGAAATGCGCTGCTGGAACAGCGCCCGAAATGAGGAACACCCATACGAAATCGTCAATACCTTCGCCTTTGTAATGTTCACCCCAACGGATATCATGCAGTGTATTCTCGCCGGTCATGCCCAGCTCGTTCCAAAGCCGGTAGGTAACCAGGGCGTCGATACCGGCACATTCATCGACCTCATTGAAATGTGGAATGGCCGTCCCGGCGAATAGTTCTTGTCCGGTTTCGGAATAGACCGGCGGACGTTCCGTGTTATTGAGCAAACCTTCTACCAGGTCGCTGGCCACGGTAAGGTCCTTCAATCCCTGCTGGTACTGGATACCGATGGTATCGCATCCGAATTCGGCCGCGATGCGCACGGCAGCAATATACATTTTACATTGCTCTAGCGTTTGTCTACGGGTCAGCTCGGTTTCTTCATTATGGCCCCACTTAAACGCCATCCCCCGTGCCAGCAACCAGGCCAACACCGCTTCCGCTTCGTTATCATCCACGGATTGCATGCGGGCATACAAGGCAGACTGGCTGAGCCGCTCCTTGAATATACCAGTGGCATGGAGCAGTTCATCCGGAACAATGGCGTTATACATGCCCATGCACCCTTCGTCGAAAACGCCCATGATGGCCTTTGCATCGCGCATCCGGCGGGCAAAAGCCCGGCCTGACCCCTCATCGTCGGCAGGGATTTCCACCTTATTAAATGGGGTCACATGGCTCACATCGTGTTGCACGCGTCCCTTGTCCAACCATTCCTTGAGGCCGTCATTGAAAAAATCGTCACTGAAATCGACACTCCACAGTGTGCTATGAGTAACGCCAGCTTTGGTAAGCGACCCGTTGAGGTTGAGCATCCCAACCAAACCGGGCCACTGGCCACTCCAGTTGGCCGCGGTGAGGATGGGGCCACCGTGGGTGGTGAGCCCGGCCAGCACATGATGGGTGTATTGCCACACGCTTTCGGCAACGATCAATGGGGCATCGGTTGGTATGGTTTTGAATACCTCCATCCCCATGCGTTGGGAGTCGATAAAACCATGCTGCTTTTCCAGATCATAAGCATGTGCCCGCTTTACGGTCTTTCCTAATCTTTCGATGGCGGCAATAAGCTGCACTTCCATCGCTTCCTGCGCCTGCCAGCAACGTTGATTTGCCGCGAGCCGCAGGTCGCCACTCGCTACCAGCCAAACTTCTTGATGTTCCATTCTATCCATATCAGGTTTTACTATGGGTACAGCACAAAGGTGCGGGTAACGGCGCGAGGTTTGTTGGTGGTTATTACCTACTTATTGTACGATGTTATCATTCGTTTGGAAATCGAAATGCTATTGCATACTTTAGTACTCAGGTTATGAATGGGCATAATAGATTCCCATTCCAACAGCAAATTATAAACCCCTTTTTTCCGGCCGCAAAGGAAAAAACATTGATTATGCGTTATGAAGCCACTTTTCCACAAAGTACCTACCCAAATCCAGGCGTCGTTCAGTGCCCGCCACGATGTCCAACCCAATTTCGGATCGCTCTGGCATTACCATCCGGAATTGGAACTCCACCATGTTATCCGGGGCAAGGGCGTTCGCCTTATCGGTGATAATATCGGCAACTTTTCGGCAGGGGAAGTCCTCCTCCTGGGTGGCAACCTTCCCCATATGTGGCAGTCTAATGAAGAATATTACCAAAACCACCCCACGCGAAAAGTGGAAGCGATCGTCATCCAGTTTCTTCCCGATTGCATGGGGCGGGATTTCACGAACCTACCCGAGATGTACTTGTTGCCTAAACTATTTGAAAACGCCCGGAAAGGCATGAAATTTACCGGAAGAACCCGTGCACGGATTGTTGAATTGATGTACAAGGTTACCCAGGCCACGGAGATGGAGCGGTTGATTATGTTGTTGTCTATCCTCAAAACGATGGCCGAAACCGACGAATACCAATCGATCGCCTCGGCCCATGCGTTCTATAAATCGAACGAAATGGATGCCGTGCGCATTAATAAAGTATGCACTTATACGTTGAGCAACTATAAAAAGGAAATCAATCTGGAAGAGATTGCGGCCATTGCCAACCTCAGCGTTACCTCGTTTTGCCGTTATTTCAAACTGATGACCAAAAAAACGTTTTATGATTTCCTGATCGAGATACGCATTAGCCATGCATGCCGGTTGCTGGTGGAGGATATCCTACCCACCGAAGTGATCTGTTTCGAATGTGGGTTCAATAACGTGTCCAACTTTTACCGGCACTTCAAGAAAATAACCGACATGACCCCACTGGAGTACAAAAAGAAATACCTGTACAGCAAGGTGGCCGTTGGGTTTTAACCGCTAGGTATCGATCTTCGCATACTTCGCGTTGCGTTCGATAAATTCGCGGCGCGGCGCCACTTCGTCGCCCATAAGCATGGAGAAAATCCGGTCGCATTCCGCGGCGTTTTCAATGGTTACCTGCCGCAGGGTCCGCGTTTCGGGATTCATGGTGGTATCCCACAATTGCTCGGCGTTCATTTCCCCAAGACCTTTGTACCGCTGCACATGCACGCTATCTTCCTTACCAGCGCCTTTGAGGCGTTGTATGGCCGCATCCCGTTGGTCCTCATTCCAGGCGTACTGCTGTTCTTTCCCTTTCTTCACCAGATAAAGCGGTGGCGTTGCGATATAGACGTATCCGTTTTCAATCAGTTCTTTCATATATCGGAAGTAGAACGTGAGGATCAACGTGGTGATGTGTGATCCGTCAACGTCGGCATCCGTCATGATGATAACCCGATGGTAACGTAGTTTGTCGAGGTTCAGCGCTTTGGCATCGTCTTCGGTACCCACGCTCACACCGAGGGCGGTGAACATGTTCTTGATTTCCTCGTTTTCGTAGATTTTGTGCTCCATGGCCTTTTCCACGTTGAGGATTTTACCGCGCAGCGGCAATATCGCCTGGAACTCACGGTCGCGCCCCTGTTTGGCCGTCCCTCCCGCGGAGTCCCCTTCCACCAGGTATATCTCACATTTGGTGGGGTCGTTGTTGGAGCAGTCGGCCAATTTGCCGGGCAATCCGCTACCGCCCATCACGCTCTTGCGTTGTACTAGATCGCGGGCTTTGCGGGCAGCAGCTCGTGCCTGCGCTGCCAGAACGACTTTCTGTACGATGGTTTTGGCTTCTCTCGGATTCTCTTCGAGGTAATTGTTCAGGATTTCCCCCACAGCAACATCCACCGCGCCCATCACTTCACTATTGCCCAGTTTGGTTTTGGTCTGCCCTTCGAACTGCGGCTCGGCCACTTTGACCGAAATGACGGCTGTGAGCCCCTCTCGGAAATCGTCGCCGGTGATTTCCACTTTCATGTTCTTGAGCAGGCCCGACTTATCGGCATACGCTTTCAGGGTACGGGTAAGCCCACGGCGGAAACCGGCCACATGGGTACCGCCTTCTATGGTATTGATATTATTGACGTAAGAATGGACGTTTTCGGAATACGTCTCGTTATACTGCAGGGCAAGCTCAACGGGAATCCCTTGTTTGATGCCTTCCACATGGATAGGCTCCGGTATGAGCGGCTGGCGCGTACCATCCAGGAACCGCACGAACTCTTTTAAACCACCTTCGGACAAAAATGTCTCCTGCCGCAACGTGCCGTCTTCCAATTCCTCACGCTCGTCGAGCAGGGAAAGCGTTATTCCCTTGTTGAGGAATGCCAACTCGCGCAACCGGCTGGCTAATGTATCGTAGTTGTATACCGTGGTGGTGGTGAAAATAACAGGATCGGGAAGGAACGTAACTGTCGTGCCCGTACGATCACTTTCGCCGATGGTTTTGACGTCAAACTGCGGCTTCCCCTGCCGGTACTCTTGGGTGAATACTTTCCCCTCGCGGTATACCTCGGCGGTCAATACAATAGAGAGTGCATTCACACAGGAAACACCGACGCCGTGGAGACCGCCAGACACTTTGTACGTATCCTTATCAAATTTACCACCGGCATGCAGTACGGTCATCACCAGTTCGAGCGCCGATTTGTTTTCCTTTTTGTTGATGCCCGTTGGAATCCCCCGGCCGTTGTCTGCTACCGTGATGGAGTTATCTTTATGGATAATGACCTGGATATCGTCGCAGTAACCAGCTACGGCTTCGTCAATGGAGTTATCCACCACCTCATATACCAAATGGTGAAGCCCTTTAACACCGGTATCGCCGATATACATCGAAGGCCGCTTACGAACGGCCTCCAATCCTTCCAATACCTGGATATTATCTGCGGAATACGTTGAATTTTGCTTATTTTCTTCGCTCATTATCGTTTTTAAATTCGTCGCCCAAAGATACGAAAAAAGTACCACATAAGCGGGGATGGAGCACGGAAATATCGAATTTTTATCTTAGGTTTGCGCTTTGATTGAAAAGAAAACTAGAAAGACTATGAACAACGCATTCGCATGGATGGCAAAAGCTGGGATTGGCGTTTTTTTAATCGCCGGATTAATGTCTTGCAACCAGCAAGGTAAAGCACCGGCTTCCGTTTCAGCTATAGGTGATTCTACACAGGCAAACGCAGAAAAAATCGTCTACGTCAACGTGGATACGCTTTTGGAGAAATATGAGTATTTCAAAGACATCAGGACCAAGCTAGAGGAGAAAGCGAAGAAGGCGCAGGCCGACCTCCAGTCGCGCAGCAACGCGTTCCAGCGTGAGGTGGCCGATTACCAACAGAAGGCAGCAACCATGAGTGCGTCCGACCGGCAGAGCACGGAGGAGCGCCTTGCCCGTAAACAAGACGAGCTGGCCCGCCACAACCAGAACGCAAGCACTTCTTTCGCCCAGGAGGAAGCTTCTGAAAATGAAAAGCTGTATGGACGGATTACCGACTACCTGAAAAAACACGCAAAAGAAAACGGGTATAAATTCGTGCTCACCTATTCGGCAGCGAGCCCAGGCGTATTGTACGCCGATGAAAGCCTCGAAATCACCGATGAGGTGTTGACGGCGTTAAACGCGGAATACACCAAAGAGAAAGAATAATACAAGCCACGACGCGATCGATCAGCCCCGTTTAGGTGGGGTAGCCACGAAGTCCTTCAGGTAATAGGGCTCGAAATAAGCGACATCGACAAACTGTTGTTCCCGAAAGGCACAATCGGCTAAACGGCTCAGGTGGCTGGCCGAATTTTTGAAACCGGTTACGACCTCAATTGATGGGCTTTCCGCAAACAATTCCGTCAGCTTATCCGCACCGGTTCCAAAGAGGACGATACGATGCTTATCACCAAGGTACGCGAACGACTGTGAATCTACGATTACGGCGCTGGTCGGGCTGATCGATTGCAGTTGCCTGTCAAAAACGGCCGTGTACACTTCCATGCGCCGGGCATCGACCATCGGACATAGCCGGGTATTCGCATCGACAGCGCTACCACCCTGAGCGGCCGCAAAACCCGTTGCCATTGCGGCCAGTGTATCGATGCCGATCAGTGGCAAATCGGTCGCATAACACAACCCCTTAGCGGTAGAAACACCAATCCGCAGTCCCGTGTAAGACCCGGGACCCTTGCTGACGGCCACGGCCGATAGATCACCAAATGTAAGTCCAGTTTTCTGCAATAGCTCCTCCACCAATAGCGTGAGGCGCGAGGCGTGGACATTCGGCTCATCGATATCAATGTTCGCTACTGTTTCGCCGTTGACCGATAGGGCCGCGGAACACACCTGGGTGCCGGTCTCTAGTTGTAAAATATAGTGCGTGGACATACTGAACGGTAAAGTTAGCGATTTTATTTGTGCTGGTTAGTCGGTTTTCACGGCACAGGATCGTGGCCATGTCCACCCCAGGGGTGGCAACGGGTTATCCGTCTAATGGCTAACCAGCCGCCTTTGAACGGCCCATATTTGCGTATGGCTTCAATGGCGTATTGCGAACAGGTGGGAGTGTAGCGGCAGGAGGCACCCAGCATGGGTGAGAGCAGCAATTGATATGCGCGCACCAATAGGAGAAAAACACCCGCTATCGCTGCCTTAATCACGTCATTCCAGATGTAGCGTACCACCTTCATCACGCCTCATTGTGGAGCTTTTCCAACACGTCAGCCATCCGGTCGCGCATAAAGGAAAAGTCCAGCAGCTCTTTGCCCACGTATTGAATAGCAATAGCCAAGCCATATGGTTTACCTTCCATTGTGGGGTATAAGCGTTCGCCTTTCTGCAAGCGATAGCTTTCGCGCATGCGGCGTTTCAAGAGGTTGCGCTGTACAGCGTGCCGGAAACGGCGTTTGGACACAGACAGCAATACCTGCACCATTGCGGCGCCTTCAACCCGCATAAATACCACCCGGTAGGGGTAAACAAGAAAAGAAGAACCACTGTGGAAAAGGCTGTCAATCAACCTTTTGCTACACAATCGTTCTTCTTTTGAAAATGTTTTTCTTTCCATTATCGATGACCTACCCCCTATCCGGCAGAAAGCCCCGGGTGTGAGCGGTCACCGGCAATGTCTACGCTTAGGCTTTGTGGCGGCCTTCGTCCGATACCGACAGGCGCTTCCGCCCTTTTGCCCGCCTAGCGGTCAATACACGACGGCCATTGGCAGAGCTCATGCGCTCCCTAAACCCATGTTTATTCCTTCTTTTCCGTTGCGATGGCTGAAATGTTCTCTTCATGACGCTTGATATCTTTTTTTATTGTTGTCTCAAAATGAAAGCGCAAATGTACGGGTAAAACAGGTAATTATCAAATATAAGTGCCTAATTTTTCAATTCAACAACCGCACTAATGGGCAGATGGTCGGAAAGCTCCACCCTATTGGTGGTGGAAGAAACCACCTCCCATCCCGCTTTGGGGTAACAGAAAATATAATCAATGGTATTGCGCGGGTTGTTGGCCGGCACGGTGGGCTCTAGGTTCGACACAATTTTCCAATCCCCCATCCCTGCACTGATTTCTACGGCATCGGGCTGTGCATTGAAATCACCGGCCACGATAACCGGATAGCTGCTCTCCAACAACACCTCATTCAGCTTTTTTACCTGCCCCTGCCGTTCTTCGGTATTGGTATAATCCAGGTGGGTGCTGGCAAACGTGATGTATTTGCCTTCCTGGTATTCGACATCGGCAACCAATACGGCCCGTTGTTCCTTGCCGTTTGCGGTCTTAGGCAAATAAATGCGTTCTACTTTCGCCAATGGGTATTTTGACAAGATGGCAATCCCGTAGTACCCTCCCGCATAGGGAATGGTTTTTCCGTACGCCGGAATCATCCCTGTCCGAAAGGCGAGCTCGGTGGCGAAATCTTTGCCGTTCTGCGCCGGCGCCCGGTCGCGGTATGTACGGCAATCGACCTCCTGCAAGGCTACGATATCTGGCTTTTCCGCCGCAATGAAAGCAGCCAGTTCTTCCAGCGATGCAAGCTCGCCGAAGCGTAAATTATAGGAAAGGACCTTTAACTGAACGGATGATTGCTGGTCGCGCTCCGTCTCGAGTTGCGCGTATGACGAGCAGCTTACGGTAAGCAGTAGGCAGAGGAAAACGATTGGAGTTATTCTCATGAGCGATAAACTTTTTAATTAAATATGGCAAAGAAAAGGAAAACCTCCGGTTTGAAGAGGTTTTCCTTGGTTAAAATTTCACGTTACCAACTGATCAATTACCATCGTTGGTGGCGCCGTTTTCCCAGCCCGGATTTTGTTCCAACTGGGGATTTTGATTGAGCGCATCAACCGGAACGGGATAAAGATACTGTTTGGGGCCCCACACTTTCTTGTCGTCGTTGTTCGTAAACCAAGCGAGGTGGTAACCTGTGCCGTCGCCGGCCGCGTGTACCTGGATAATCTCCGCGTCGGGGTCGGTGCTTACCCGTACCCGGTACAGGTTGGTATTATTAGCGAGGGCTTCCGCCGCTGCCAACCCGGCGTCGTCAGTGTAGTAAATTACATCGTCCGAACCATTGTGATCAACGTCTAACGGCTGATTGATACCGGCGATATACATCCCTGTCCAGCTTTTCTTGAACAGATTGCCACGCCTCCATCGCCGAAGGTCGTCAAAACGGAATCCTTCGAGCGCCAATTCGACGGCACGCTCACGGCGGATTTCGAGGATCACGGGGTCGCTGATATCGGGGAAATAGTAATTCTTCAGGTAATCGTCTACAACCGTAGGTTTACTGTCGGTACCGCCCGTAATGCCTGCCCGTTCGCGCAGCGCACCGATTGTTGCTGCCCAATCGCCATCGGTGAGGGTGCCTTGTTCGGCCTTGGCCTCCGCATAGTTGAGCAGTACCTCACCGAAACGTACCAACTGGATGGCGTGGGTACTTTCGGACTGGCTGTCACCAACGGTCGCATCGACGGTCAGTTTCATCGGCTGGTACCCCAAACGGGCATAACCACTGAACACGGGCAGCGCCAATGTACCCTCCCGCTCGTAGCCGGGGTGACGCAGCGTCGCATTCAATCGTTCGTCGCGGTTCTGGAATTCTTCGTAGAAGTCTTCATATTGCCACCCCGGGCGGTCGGTGTAAGGCGTCCCGTCTTTTTGCAGGTAGGTGCAGACAAACGGCCGGATAAAGTTTAGGCCGGTACCATAGGTTTCGGATGTCCACCGCCAGTTGGCATTGTGCTTGATGCCCAATTCTGCACTTGAAGCGATGGCCAGCATCGTTTCAGACAATGGTGGGTCATCGCTGGTAAACAGGGCGCGGTAGCTGCTGTGCAGGGATTTTCCCGACTGTTGCATCACTACATAGGCGGCATCTTCCGCCCGCTTTAACCAGGTATCGGCGGAGGTGGCCAAATCCAGGTTATGGTATTTACGGAATGTTCCTTCAAACAAGGCGACCCGAGAAGCAAACGCATAGGCCACCCAATTGGTAACCATCGTTGCTTGTTTAGCATCAGCGGTACGCGTAATGTGCGCTGCGGCAAACATCAGGTCTTCGTAGACCTTTTCCATAACCAGTTCGCGCGAATCGCGCGTACCGTAAAGGATCTCCTCTTCGCTGGGATCCAACGGATGGTCTACCCACGGCACGTCACCAAACCGGCGTACCTTTTCGTAATAGAACCAGGCCCGGAAAAAACGGGCGAGGCCGATGTAGTTGTTCCTCACGGTTTCAGGAATGGCCGGATCGGTGCAGTTGGCTATAAAATAGTTGACGTTGCGTAGTTTCTCCCAATCTTGCCAGCGCCAGCCCGAAGCGTTATTCTCGCTGTACGAGTTGCGAAGCGTAAAGCCACTGAGTGTATTGGTGGCCCCGTAGTCGACCAGCGACTGTTCAACAATGGCTTGGTCATTCGCGCTGGGAAGCAGGTCGTAAAAGGAGATTGAATAAGCCGCGAGCCCTTCTTCGGAGCTGAAGACGGCATTTTTATCTGCATCGGTTATCGGTGGTTCGTCCATCTCACAGCCGGACAATAGGAAAACCACCGCTGACAAATATATGATGTATTGTTTCATCTCTTTTCTTTTTAAACGTTAGTAGGTGAACGAAAGACCAAATGACACGGTTTTCAATAGGGGGTAACTATTCCCCGCTCCTTGGTTATAGCTACTGTTCAAATCCGAATCGGAATCGCCGATGGCCGATGATACGTCCATAAAATTCTTGGCCCGTTTGTAAAGGGGCGACCAACTAGCGAGGTTCTCACCACTGAAATAAACACGGGCATTACGCATACCAATCTTCGAAACCCATTTATTGGGCAGGTTATAACCAACCTGCAGGTTTTTCATCCGGAGATACGACACCCGCTGCAAGTAACGATCATTCGGCACGTGGTTGGAGTAACCCAGCGTACCGTTATACTGCGCATACCGCGGCAGGTAGGCATCGGGATTTTCGGGCGTCCAGTAATTGCCCAGGTGCCATGCGGGCATCTGGTTATATCCGCGGTTATACTGCCCCCAGAAGGCGGTTTCCCTACCGGGGTACCAGTCTTGTTGACCGACGCCTTGGAAGAACGCGGAGAAGAAAATACCGTTCCAGTCGGCACCCAGCGTAAAGCTGTATTGGTAGCGTGGCTCCGTATTGCCGATGATGGTCATATCGCCGGGATTGGCGACTGTTTGTTCACCTTTGGTGATCATGTTATCCGCGCTTCCGTCACGGTTGCGTATTTTAAGATCACCTGCACGCCATACCGCATCGGCCGAGGCATTGAAAATGGTATTGATGTATTCGCTAGGGTCGGGATCTTCTTGGAACAGCCCGTCGGTTTCGAAACCCCACAGCTCGCCGATAACCTGTCCATCATAGTGTTCAGTAAACCTTTTGGTCGGATTATTGAATTTGTCGATCGTTGACACATAGTCAAATAGCGACCCCCGGATTTGATAGTTGAACGGCTTACCGGCCAGTGCAAACTGATCTTGCCAAGTCAGCGTGGCCTCAAACCCTTTGGTGGTCATGTCTGCGTAGTTGCCCTTCGGCGAAGGCGCACCGAAAATATTGGGCAATGTAGGGCCGAACACATACATATCGGTTGTTTTCCGGATGTAATAGTCGCCGCTGAAGCGCAGCTTCCCCTGCACCATCCCGAAATCGAGCCCCACATCGGTGGTCGTGGCGCGTTCCCAGGTAAGCCCGTCGGGAATGGGTTCGGGTGCACCGGTCCTCATATTTCGCACCCCGTCGAGCAAGCGCCCGGAGGTACTGATGCTCAACAGTTCGAGGAATTGATAGGGCGATATATTGCCATTGCCCAATGAACCGTAGGATCCCCGAAGCTTAATATCGGAAAAGATATCCTCGCTGACGTTCCAGAACGGCTCTTCCGACAACCGCCATCCCGCCGAGATGGACGGGAAAAAACCCCACTGCTGGTCGACCGGGAACCGCGATGAACCATCGTAACGACCGTTTATTTCGACCAGGTAACGGTCTTGGAAGCCGTAATTCAACCGGAAGAACATGCCCGCGGTTTTCCATCTGCTCGCGCTGGCACCTGGGGTGATCGACTCTCCTGTCGCCAGATCAACGCTCTCGGCATCCTCCAGCAGCAAACCATTACGCTGGATGCTATTGGCCTTATAAGCGGAGGTTTCGTAATTCCACCCGGCCATCGCTTTCAAGTAATGCTTTTCGGCGAAGGTATTTTCATACTCGGCATACAGGTTGGAGGCCGTATACATGGTGTGCCCAAGCCATTCGTAGATGACACCATTACGATCGCCCATGTAAGAGGGCGCTGCTGCGTCCGCTTTCTGGTAGTACGGTACTTTCACCCGCTTAGAAATTCGCGGTCGTCGTAACGAAAGGTGTAATCGCCGTTGATCCGGAAGGTGTTGTCGAAAAAATTGGTGGTGAAACCCACGGTATTCCTGAACAGGTTCCGCTGGTTGTTTTGGTAGTTATTGCCATCGACAAAAGCACCGAGTGTGGCCGCACCGCCGCGCGTATATGTACCGTCGGGATTATACATGGGCAGGCTGGGAAAGGCATTGACCTCGATATATCGCTGGATATTGGCGCTCCGGCCCTGTGCAGAAAACGGCATATGGTAACTGTTGGTAGAAAACTCCATGTTGTTGGTGATTTTCAACCACGGGTAGGCTTGCAGCGATCCCTTGGCCCGAAGGTTATAGGAACGATAGGTATCGGGATCGAAATTGTAGATACCATCGAAATCGTAGAAGCGCCCCGACACGTAGAAATCAGCCTTGTCGTTTCCACCGGAGAGGGTCAGGTTGTGGTCTTGCGTAAACGTACGGTCCTTAAACAGGAGGCCCAGCCAGTCGGTATTCGAATAATATTCGTAGTTGCCATTGGAAAGGACTTCGGTTTTCGGGCCTTCGCCCGATGCTTTCCATTCCCTCAACCGTTCCAGCCACTCATCACTGTAATACTGTGTGTTGTTATTGATGGAGGTTGGCACCGTTCCTTGCCGGTTGTAATAGGATTCCCTGAAATGTTCCACCCAGGTAACGGCGTCAGTGACGAACTCAGGCTTGCGGGCCTGCGATTGAACGGAGGTGTTGCCGGTATAATTGATTGTAGTGCGGCCTTTCTGCGGGCGCTTGGTGGTAATCAGCACCACGCCGAAAGACCCCCGTGCGCCATAAATTGCCGCCGATGCGGCGTCTTTCAATACACTGACGCTTTCAATGTCGTTCGGATTCAGGAACGAGGGGTCGCCTTCTACCCCATCGATAAGGATAAGGGCACTTCCCCCTTGACCGATGGATGTCCGCCCGCGTACATTGAACGATGCCGACCGTGTGGGTTTGCCGTCCTCCAATGAAATATTCAGGTTGGGTACGGCACCCTGCAGTGCTTGTGTCGTATTGGATGTCGACCGGTTTTCGAATACTTCACTACCCACGGATTCGACCGCACCGGTTAAGTTTACTTTGCGCTGCGTTCCGTACCCCACCACAACCACTTCTTCGAGGCTTTGATTATCGACATGGAGGGGCATATTGATCTTCGTATCGTTGCCGACGGCCCGTTCAGCCGTTAGGTAACCCATATAGGAAAAAATCAGGGTAGCGTCGTTGTTAGGTACGGTAAGGGTATATTCGCCCGACAAGTCAGTGACCACACCACCAGCCATACCTTTTACCTGCACACTCACCCCCGGCAAGGGCTCACCCCGTTCGTCAGTGACCATACCGGTAATACGGATTTCTTGTGCCACGGTAACGTCTTCCGTAATGATGACCATACCATTGTCGGCGAGTTTATACGACAGATCGTAGCCTTTCAATACTTCGCGCATAACCTGTTCGAAGCTTTTATTGCGCACCTTTACCGAAATCCGGCTGTCCATGACGGCGAGGTCGTCGCTCATAAAAAACCGCTTTCCGCTTGCCTTTTCCACCTGTCTCAATGCGTCGCGCATGGGCAGATCCTTAACGTCAATGCTCAATTTCGCGTTTTGGGAATAGACGCTGGCGTTTGCCGACAATAGTCCAACTAAAACTAGAAATAACGCTAATCTCATAATAAGGAAAAGTTTGGTTCTCCATAATATGGAGAGTTTGATATCATAATTATTATGCATAAGTTTAACATGTTAATTTTCACGAATTAATAAATGTCTAAACAGGACATGGAGCATCCGGGATGTGGCGCATCCCGATGCTTTTTTTTGTTATAATTGTTTCATCTTTTTTCCATAGGCACTCCTTTTTTTGGTTAGCAGCATACACATTAAATTCACATTGTTATTTCTCCGAAAAAACCACCGTTTTTCCCGTTACGGTATAGCGTATGGGCGATACCATACTCATCATCTTCAACACCTGCTCCAAAGGTTCATCGGGCAAGGTGCCATTGTATCGGAATGATTTTAAGTGATTGTCCACAAAAATGATCTGCACATTATAGCGACGTTCCAGTTTAACAGACAAATCACCGAGACTTTCCCGGTAAATCACCCATTCTTCATCTTTCCAAGAAACATTCGGTGCGGGGTCTATATGTTCTTGCTTAATAATATTCCGTGCGGGCTTTGACACCTGGCTCGTCCCGCCGACGGTCGATGCGGCAAAGGCTTCCTCGTCATCCGGCGAAACGTCGCGCTTGGCAACAATCAACTTTTGGTTGGGCAGAAGGGCAACTTCTTCGGGCAGATCCGACAACCCGCTCGTGTCTCTTACCAATACCTTACCCGAAATCAGCGTGGTCTCGACCTGGCCTTCCGACGAATACGCGCGCACATTGAACTCGGTACCTACTGCTTTGATCTGCACCGTACCGGAATGGACGATGAAGGGCATTTGCGACTTCTCGACGACAAAATAAGCTTCGCCATCGAGCCATATGTTGCGATGAGCCTCCCCAAAGTCTGTATTATAGCGTACAGTAGTACCTGCATTTACCGTGATGAGTGAACTGTCCGGCAAACGGATTTTCGAGCGGGACCCGTTGGGCACGATGATTTCCTGGTAGGAAACGGTTGCTTCGGTATAAATACCTACCTGGCCAACGTAATAAAAGGCGATACCCGTCAATAACGCAAAAATGACAACCGCTGCCGCCCATCGGTAAGATAAGGCGATTGATTTAGGCCTCACACGACTTGGCAGCGCATAGGAAGGCTCCGATATCGCTCTTTCGAAACGTTCAAATGCCGCCTCGCTATCGAATCGGACACGCTGATCAGCATTTGCAGCCAGCCAGATTTCTCGCAATTGATCAAATGCTCGCCGATTGGCTGCCGACAGGTCTACCCAGGCGGTTAGTTCCTGATATTCGACACGGGAAATCGTGCCGTTCAGGTATTTGACAGCGAGCAGTTCGATATGATTTGGGATATCCATAATAGATCTTACTTAATAATAGATGCAAAAATGAGGTTAGCGGGTGATGCGTAATTAAAAAAAGAAGGGAAACGTGGTGAACACGGCCATGATTGGGAGGTATTCTTTTAATGCATGGCGCAATCGGGACAAGGCTGTTTTCATTTGCGTTTTGACCGTGTTTTCCGAGACTTGCAATGCTTTCGCAATCTGAATATAACTCAGCTCTTCAACGCGGCTCAGGAGGAATACTTTTCGGCATTGCGGGGGTAATGCTTCAATGGCCTTATCGACGATGTTGGACAATTCCTTTTCAAAAAGTTGCCCTAACGGGTAATCGCTGCTCCAGGGAATGTGCGCTGCGACAAAGTCGTCGGTTAGGCTCTGCGTCTCCAGCTTCCGCTTACGGAGGTATTGCAAACAGGTATTCTGGGTCGACTTAATCAAGTAGTTTTTTACAGAGGTGGTGATCTGAAGCGACTCGCGCTTTTCCCACAACGCAAGGAATGTGTGGCTAACCATTTCCTCCGCTTGTATCTGATCGCGCGTGTATTCATAAGCGATCATGCAAAGCATGCTATAGTATGCTTTGTAGCACCGCTCAAAGTCTTCTACCCTTGACAATGATTCACAATCGGCCATACGCGTGTGTTCGGGCAAATCCGGAGTGGCGTTAAAAAACTTTTTCGGGGCGCGTTAGCGCCCCGATTTCTGCTATTCGTTTTATTTTGATTGCAACAAATCCCTGATTTCCGTAAGCAGTACCTCCTCCTTTGATGGTGCGGGCGGAGCCGCCGGAGCTGCTTCTTCCTTCCGTTTCATGGAATTGATCCCTTTGATGACGAGAAAAATACAGAATGCGATGATAATGAATTGAATGATCACATTGATGAAATTACCATACATAATAGCGACTTCGGCGATCTCATTGGCTTCGTCGGCGGGCTCAATGACATACTTCAACTCAGCGAAATCCATTCCGCCGGTGAGGTAACCGATAGGGGGCATGATTACATCATTGACCAAGGAGGTCACGATTTTGCCAAAGGCCCCGCCGATGACCACACCGACAGCAAGATCTACCACGCTGCCACGCATGGCGAACTCCTTGAATTCTTTCATAAATCCCATAAAACAATAAGGTTAATTTGTTAATAAAATATTTATCAACGTCTAAATTGGACATTTTCGTTGGCTAAACAAATTTTTTTCATCTGTTTCTACCCATTTGTTATTAAATTTAATCTAAAACACTGTTGCAATTATATTTTAACTTATATTTGCATTAATTGCGTGACTTACTTATGAAATAACCAACTGCTTGGATAGGGGGCATCTATGATAAACATTTAACAAATGACAGAGATATTGATAGCAGATGATCATGGAATCGTTAGGCTGGGCACGTCAATCGTGGTGAAAGAAGCATTGCCGCTTGCACGGGTTACCCAAGCTGAAGATTTCGACGAAATGATCAAGTTGTTGTCGGAAAAACCTTACGATCTTGTGCTTCTCGACATCAATATGCCGGGCGGGAACAATATCAAAATGGTTGAAAAAGTCCTACTTATCCAGCCAACCATAAAAATTTTGGTGTTTTCGTCGTATGATGAGACGCTTTATGCACTCCGTTACCTCCAGGCGGGTGCTGCGGGTTACCTGAACAAAAACACCTCGAAAGCGGACCTGAAAGAAGCCATCCTTTCTGTCATCCAACGGGGTAAATATATGAGTCCAGAAGTACGCGAGCTGTATTACAATACGCTGACCATGGGGAAATCCGTACTAAAGGCAGACAATCCGTTGAACCACCTTTCTAATCGGGAGGTCGATGTAGCAAAATACCTCGTGCAGGGATTGGGTATCATGGATGTATCGAAGGCGCTCAACCTCAGTACATCTACGGTGAGCACCTATAAAACGCGGATTTTCGAGAAGCTGCAGGTTGAAAACATCGCCGAACTGATCGAAAAATTCCGATTGCATTCGGGCGCTTGAGCCATTACAGCTGGTCGATCGTCGTGACCGAAATATTTCGCAGCGACGGCGGCGTAAGTGGCGAGCCGTGCAGGTATGTATAACCAAGATCTTCCTGAAGGTTCCAGACCATCGGTGCTAAAAACTGGACGGCCGCTTCATAACCTTGTATCGTTGCCGCAAGATTACCTGTATCTTTTGAATTTTTAGCCTCATTCTCGATCTCAAACGGCCCATTAAATCCCTTTTCCATAAGCCGATCAACGAATGCCCGCCAATCCATGCTATCCGAACCACCGAACCCGGGCAACATGGCCTCGTAATGGTGCCGATCCCAATCATTGGTAGGGATATCGACACCCGCTCTTTCGGCGAGCCCGGCATCTACACGTTGCATGGGGTACATACCGCCCCAATCCACACGTGCTTTCGTTTTAAGGTTACGGGTTGCCTTTACATGGATACGGTGCACTCGCGAGATGTCGGTCTGCGTGATTACATCCACCGGATCGGTATGTTGCCACACATCGTGGGATGGATCATATATCTCACCGTGTGCCCTACTGGGTATCATTTCATACATCAGTTTGCGTGCGGCAAGTACCCCTGGCAGGTTATTATATGTCGTGGTATAAGAGGCTGAACGCCAACCTTCCATCGGACAATTCTCATACAGTATGGTTACACCCAAGTCTTCGGCATACCGTAGAATGGGACCAAACACCCGCTTGTATTCCTCGAGGTTCTTTTGAAAGCCATCTGCCTGCACACCGAGCTCATGGTTGTACCCTACGAATGTTCCTACCTTCACGTTGTTGCCGTCGCCCCCCAACAGGTGGGCTATCCGTATGAGTTTAAGTAGGTGATTTTGGTTTTTTACGCGTTCTTCCGGGTCGCCACCTATCATATTCTCGAAAGCCCCCAGCGAGAGCCCCAGATTGGCCATATTGAAGCGATCGATCAGTATTTTTGCCATATCCGGCGTAAAATGGTCATAGTCCAAATGGGTAGCAGTGTGGTCCTGACGGGTTCCATCTCGCCGGAACACACACAGGTCGATGCCTTGTGCACCGATCCGCAACGTGGTGTCTATCAGTTCGGGCAACGCGAGCTTATCGAATGCAGAGCTCATCACCCAAATGGGGTTATTTCTTTTGTTAGCCATCATCTTCCGTTTGTTTGGAGCGATAATACGAAAAATAAGGGAGACCGTAAAGCGTTGATTACCTTAAAATGGCTACCGACCCCGACAACGGCTGTATCAATATATCGGAAGATAGGGTGTAATAGTATGTTCCCGTAGGCAATGGTGTGCCATTGTGCTGACCCTTCCATGGCATTGCGTATCCCCTTGACGAGAAAACCAACGTACCCCATCGGTTGAACACTTGCAAGTAAGCATTCGGATAGTTGGCCAGCCCTTTGATTTCCCACGCATCGTTGAAGCCGTCGTCATTGGGGGTAAAACTATTCGGTACAATGAGGTCATCCAGCACGGTAATGGTAACGCTTTCCATTTTTTCACAACCAAAAACATTACGGGCTGTCAGCGTGTATGTCGTTGTCTCCACGGGTGATGCGACCGGATACTGTGTGTTGTAATTATCCAAGCCGGGCTCATTGCTCCAATGGAATTGCGTGGCATTCGTTTGCGGCCGCAGCGTGGCGGTCTGCCCGGCGAGCATGATCACGTCCATCATCGGCTCGATGTATACCGTATCATGCACGGTAATGATTGCTTGGGACGATTGCTGGCACAGGACATCCGGTGGTGGTGAAAAAGTGATGGTGTGTGATCCAATACCTGCGACAGCCGGATAGAAAGTGCCATCGACCACACCCTTCCCGTGATACACGCCTGCCATACCGGCATTCCCATTGCTAATTTCGCCACCCGAAAGCAGCAGCGGACCATTATCCGCACACACCTCGGGCTGGGGCAACGTCAATGACGTACGTATTGTCTCCGGTACCTCCATTTGGAAAACATGGGTAATAAATGCCTCACCACAGCCGTTGATAGCCTGGCGGCATATGTAGAAGACACCTGGTCCGGACGCTTCAAATTCATACGTAACTGAGGTGGCTCCGGGTATCTCCGTGAGCCCTGTTTCGGTACGCAGTTGCCATTGATAAGTGAGGGAACCTACGCCGGTACCGACATACGGTGGCGGATCCAGCAAAACAGAACCGTCTACACATATCGGGGCTTTTACCACCACATCGGTGGTGTTGGGTTGAGGAACGAGCCTCGCAATGCGGATCGGCTCGGAGGAAATCCGGCACAGTGGTTTACCAAGATTATCTTCACTTGCTGCTGCCGTGAGCCTATACCATTGGTTGTGTGTGGGCATAACGGTCAGCTCTTCATTCCGCTCACCGGACATATCTATCCAATCGACCTCCTCTCCCGCGCGGGATTGCCACTGAAACGCCGGTTCTGCGGCATAGCTATCGTCGGCCGTGATGCTACCGCTTAGCGCGATAGGTTCGGTATCTCCATCGCAAAAGAACAGTGTATCCGCCTGCTTTAGCGTCTCATCCATAGCTAACGAAATCGGTGGCCCACAGGGCGTGAATTGAATATCATCGATGGCCAGGTCGTTGCCACAGCCACCGGGATTATCGTTGATGAGTACCAGATAAAACTCGGTCTGGTTACCGGTATCGAACTCGAAACCGTATTCCTGCCATCGTGGGGACGGAGTAGCGACGATATCCCGGGTAACATCATCAGTTGAATTCACTCGATTTCCATCCATATCCTCAATAACAAAGCGCACATTGGGCGGTATCGGGTTCCCGCCACACTCTTCCGCACGATTGGCATTCGCAATCCATGCGCTGAAACGGAAACGGGTGTTTTCACACAAATCCGACACGTGGATACGATAGAATTCGCCCGGATAATCATCGGCATTGAAAATCATCATCAGTCCACCCGCATCGCCAGTATGGTCTCGAAGGTTATGCCAGGAAGAAAGACCGTCATTGATATTGGACACCAGATTATACCAACCTTCACCTCGAGGAGATTGGCCCGGCGGAACGGCATCGTACGTGGTCTCCCCCCTTCCGATATCCGGATCATCAACCGTACCAAACGTAATATTAACAATCGGGTCGCCTGACGAGCCGCATTGGGCCAACACGGTATACGTCCCCGATACCGACAACACCAACGTAACCAATAGCATGGGGAATAACTGAAGAAGTGTTGCTCTCATCATCGTAAAATCGTTATCGTACCGCTCAACGGTTTTGGCAGTGCGTCGGAAGACAGGGTGTAATAGTACACGGCTGCCGGCAAACTCCGTCCGTTGGTGAACCCGGTCCAGGGTGTGGCGCTTCCTTTGAAGGTATGAACCACCACTCCCCAGCGGTTGAACACGTGGACAATCGTATTCGGATAGTCAGCTAACCCATCGATTACCCACGTATCGTTTACTCCGTCTCCGTTGGGTGTAAAGCTATTCGGTATGCGAAGCGGGGGGAGCACCCGAACCGTAACCGATGTGAAGTCGGTGCACCCCGCCTCATCACGAACGGTCAAATGGTACGTCGTGGTCGATTCGGGAGCAGCAAAAGGTGCCGGGTCCGTGTAGCTACTCAATCCGGGATATGCGCTATCCCATGTGAAGTGACTGCCATTGGTTTTTGGGATCAACCGGATACGTTGGCCGGCTAGCACCACGTGATCTACCATCGGTTCTACATAGACCGCTTCCCGCACCGTTATCATCGCCGTGGAGGGTACGGGACAAGCGACGCCGTTGGGCGGTGAATAGGTAATCGGGTGCTCTCCCACACCGGCCAGGGACGGATAAAAAACGCCATTCTCCACGCCCGGCCCGCTATAGACCCCGGCCTCACCCGAGGTTCCGAACGCTGCGGGGAAGCCTCCCGTTAACCGGACCTCGGGGCTGTTCAAGCAGAAGACGGCCGCGGGGAGGTCGAAAGAAGTTTCCGTTAAAGAGACGATTTCCAACTGGTAGGTATTGACCGGAAAACTGACGCCGCAGACATTCGTCGCCCGGCGTTGGAACCCGTAATTGCCGACTCCGCCGATTGGGGGAGCATACGAATCTGTGGCCCCATCGGCCAACATGCGCCAGTCACCGTTACGCCATTCGTACCATTGATAGGTCAGTGGTCCGCTGTCGGGCAGTTGGGCATCTTCGGGGCTAAGCAGCCGATTGTCACCTACACAAAGTTGCACGTGTTCGACCGCCGGCAGCGTCGTTGGCACCTCTGCAGGCGTTACGCGAAAGGCATCGGAAACCACACGGCATTTCTGGTTCCCGAGGCTTACCTCATTGGCGGCAACAGTAAGCCGATACGATGTGCCTTGCGCCGGGCTAACCGTCAGCGATGCCTGCCGCGCGTCCCGAATATCTCTCCACCCCTCTTCGACATCCTCCCGCTCCTGCCACTGGTATGCAGGTGTACCATAGCCTGCGCCCACCTGGCCTTGGAACGTCACCTCGTTCGCATCTTCACATAGGAATATCGTATTGTCTTGCGTTACCACTATGGAAGGCAGTAGCTGGAGTTCGGGGCCACATGGCCGGAATTGTATATCATCGATGGCCAGGTTGTTCCCGCAACCTCCGGGGCCAATGTTGCGCATAATCAATACCACGTCGGTATGGTCGCCTGTATTGAAAGAAAGACTGAAAGGTAGCCATTCGGCATTAGACCCGCTACGGATTTGGCCGGTTGGCTTACTGATTATCAACTCGCCGGTTGTTGTCCATATTTCAAATTGCACATTCGGATTCCATTGGGTATTATTTCCACCACAATTGAGGTTGGGCGGACTGGCATTAGCTATCCACGCACTGAATGTAAAATCGGTGTTTTGGCAAAGGCCGGATTGCGTTTCCGTATAGAATATGTCCGGTTCATAGTCTGCATTCACCAACAGCATTCCCCCACCGCGGTCGCCCGTGTGATCGGTAAACGAATGGAAAACCGAAGCACCGGCTGTATTTGCGTTTGCCGTAATGGTGTAGTGATTGGGCCGCATGAAAAAACCGTCATCCTGGTATAAATTATACGTAGTGACCTCATCGGCAAGCTGTGTGATGGGCGCTTCCGCACTACCAAAGGTAATGTGTATGATGGGATCGCCGAAGTTGGTACAGCCCTGCTGTCCAAACGCCCCTCCGGGTAGGCCCGCTACCAGCAGGGCACCGCCGATTACCAAGCGATTGTTGGGCATTTCGGTCCTTTTTGGTTGTTGAGATTAATGCCTAGGATGATTTCATGCGAGCCCAGTGAGTGCCGCCGAAGGTCGGAGTTGATGAAATCATACGCGTATGCGACGTTTAGGGTGGAGCTAACGAAAAAACCAGCCATGGCTGCAACTCCATCGCGATGCCGCCAGCTCAGTCCGGCCCAAAAAGCATCAGACACCTGTCCCTTCAGGTTGACATCGTAAGCTATGGGTGCGGGCTCGGCGAATTTAAGCATCAGGGATGGGGTGAGGTAGAAATCGCCAAACCGGAAACGATAACCCGCCGTTGCAAAATAGTGTCGCTCCATCGGCATGGTTAGCACATCTACAGACGACGATGCCAAACCATCTCCCAGCAGGTTCTGGGCCGATACGCCCACATACATATCATTGGTATACAACCACAGACCGGCACTGGCCGCGGGCGTAGCCTGCCTAAAATCATCCGTTCCATAAATAGGATCGTTAGGGTCTTCCAGCTGAACTTTGGAAAAATCGATCCGTCGGTAATTCACCCCCAGTCCTAGTCCAAACGACAGCCGATAGGCTTCATTGAGTGGTAGATGATAAGCCCCATTCAGCTCGGCAGTGGACAGCAGTATGGGCCCGGTCTGATCCACCAACACCTTGCCACCGATACCGACATTCCGCTTCCGGCCGTCGGACCTGCGCAACGGCATATTCAACGTGGCATATAACGTTTTGGGCGCATCGGCAATCCCTGTCCACTGTGACCGGGCCGATAACTTCAGGTCGGTATAATCTTCCAGTCCGGCCACGGCGGGGTTGAGGACGAAGTTATTCGCCATATACATGGTGTAATGGGGTTGTTGTTGGCCTACCGCTGCGGTGGGCAGGCCGGCCAAAAACAACAAGAGCACTTTTCCATAATTTATCACTGCATTGATCAATTGGAAGTGCTAATATACGCATTTAACGAAAAAAAGCCCTGAAATTCAGGGCTTTTTAGCTATTTGACAACGTCAAACAGTATGCTTATTTTGCATTCTTTGCGTCTTGAATTTCCAAGCGGATTGCTTGAGCCAGGTTCTTAACGTCTTGCAGGCCTTTTCTTACCCGAGTACCGGCTGCGTTGTTGCCTTTGTTGAAGAATTTGTCCGCATCCCCATCTAACCCTTCGATCAAACTCTTAAGCTCATTGAATTTTTGGATACTTGCCATAATAAATACTCCTTTTAGTTTTTAAATTAAATAAGTTAATAATCTACAGTGCGTTAAAAGTAGAATCTTTTTTTGGAAAAAAAAACTTTAAAACACCCAAAACAGGCTTTAAATGCACTTTTTTTTCCACAACCGCTGTTCCTAGGCGAGAACCTAGCAGCGCACAAACGATGCATTTACTTGACACACAGAATAATAACAAAAAAACTTTCGCAAGAAGCCCTCCTATTTATTCCGTGTTAGCGGTCTCATTATTTTTTCCTTTTTGCAGCGAAATTATTCGGATTGTAAAGAAACCACCTGTTTATAATCGCCAGCCTGTAGCTTTTCGCTAACAACGGTAAAGGCATCCAGCGTATATTCGACGTCCTCTTGGGTATGAACTGCCGTAGGGATAAGCCGCAATTCAATCAGGCCCTTGGGGATAACGGGGTATACCACTATCGAACAGAATATCCCATGTGTTTCACGCAAATCTCTGGTGAGTGCCGTCGCTTCGTGCAAATCACCCTTCAGGAATACCGGAGTTACCATCGTATCGGTAGCGCCGATATCGAATCCGCGCTCCTTCAATCCGAGTTGCAATGTCCGAGCAATAACCCAAAGCCGCTCGCGGAGGTTGGGGCTGTTCTTCAATAATTCAAATCGCTTCTTCAGTCCAATCACCATGGGCATGGGAAGTGATTTCGCGAAGGTTTGCGACCGCATATTGTACCGCAGGTAAGTAATCACCTCATCGGTGGAAGCTACGAATGCGCCAATCCCTGCCATCGATTTGGCGAACGTACCGAAATAAACATCGACATCCGATATGCAATCCTGGGCCTCGTGGGTACCCGCGCCTGTGGGGCCCATGGTCCCGAAACCATGCGCATCGTCTACCAACATCCGAAATGCATATTTGCTTTTCAGGGCTGCAATCTCTTTCAACTTGCCTTGGGCACCCGACATACCAAACACCCCTTCGGTAATCAATAATATGGAACCACCACTTATACGGGCCAACTTGGATGCCCGTATCAGTTGCCGCTCACAACTTTCGAGATCGTTATGCTGGTAAACAAAACGTTTTCCCATGTGCAGGCGTACGCCGTCTACTATACAGGCGTGTGATTCAGCGTCATAAACGATAATATCGTTGCGATCTACAAGGGCATCGATAATGGACACCATACCTTGGTAGCCATAATTGAGCAGGAATGCATCTTTCTTGCCCACATAACTAGCGAGGTCCTGTTCCAGTTCTTCATGGTGAATACTATTGCCCGACATCATCCGGGCACCCATGGGGTAAGCCATGCCGAAATCGGCGGCAGCTTGGGCATCCACCGCCCTCACCTCCGGATGATTGGCCAAGCCCAAGTAATTATTGAGACTCCATACCAAATGTTCCTTCCCGTTAAATAACATCCGGGGTGCTATTTCACCTTCTAGTTTCGGAAACGAAAAATAGCCATGCGACCACTCGTAATGCTGGCCTATCGGTCCTAGATTTTTCGCTATTTTATCAAATAAGTCCAATATCTATGTTGTATTATTAATGAGACAAAAATCGTTGCAAAGATAAACTTTAAATCAAAAGCTACCAATAAGACGGAATGGTGGCCCATACAAAAACTGCTTGGTCGGGTATCCCCACCAAGCAGTTCTTTCGTTTTGATATAAAAAAACCGAATAGGTCGAGATGCACTAATCTACATTATCGTGCAAAAACGAGTTATTGGGTCTGATTTCCGTGATGCCCTCTTCGGTCGACAGCGTAAATCTTGATACTTGCGACTCGGATGAGTGTGGTACATCGTCCAGCGCCATTTGTTTGCGCCGGTATGCGGGTTCCGTTTCCAACTCTTGTAAACCATTGGCAGATTTGAGTTTCATGCTCAATTCCTTCAGCCGTAGGATACGTTCCTTGGTTTTTAAAAGTTCTTTTTCCACGTGTTCGGGCGTCTTGTGCTCATCGGCCCCGCGACTTACCTCTCCTTTCACTCCATCTTCCCCTACAGCTGTATGGTCTTGTGCGGCAGGGTTGTTGCCGGCCGGCGTTACGTCGTGGGTTATTTCCTCACCAAAGGTTGTTGGCAGTTCAAAATGGAAAGCAGACGAAGTCGTTTTCACTTCGTAGCCATCGCTAGGGATATCGTCAGCTTCTGTTTCTTTCGGTTCGTCGCTTTCGGGAGCGAGTTTGTGGCGGATAATACCATCGCGATCGGGCGTATTATTACGCAGTTGCGGTTTGGATGAAGAAGCACTGAACAGGTCGGCCTGCTGTGCGGCAGAAGGCACGCCTCGTTGTTCGCCGACGGGCAAGGCGACCGGCTCCGGCGCATCGGCAGATGCGTTATCCGTTAACACAAACTGGTTAATCGGCTTTACATACGATGCCTTGGGTTCTTCGGGTGTGAGGGGAATTTCAACCCGTTCATTCTCTTTTTCCTTTATGCGTTCTTCCGAGGTCTGGAACCCTGTGGCGATAATGGTTACCGACAGCTCGTTTTCAAACCCTTCATTAATACAATTACCCCAGATCAAATCGGCTGACAAACCGGCCTTGTCTTGGATATAGTCGGTAATGATGGTTACTTCGTCCATGGTCACCTCCTGTTTCCCGGAAGTGATATTGAGCAAAATGTAACGTGCACCTTCAATCTCGTTGTCTTTAAGCAGCGGCGATGCCAATGCGCCTTCGACAGCGCGCAATGCACGGTCCTCACCCTCGGCAACATCGTTACCCATAATGGCGACGCCGCTATCGTTCATGACGGTCCGCACGTCTTTGAAGTCTACATTTACGTACCCCGGAATGGTGATGATCTCGGCAATCCCTTTCGCCGCGGTTGTTAAAATGTCATCGGCTTTTGCGAACGCAGCGGTCATGGTAAGGTTACCGAAGATATCACGTAAACGGTCGTTTGAAATAACCAGATAGGAGTCGACGTATTTCGTCAGTTCGCCCAATCCATCTTCGGCCTGCATACGGCGCCTTTTCCCTTCAAAAGCAAAGGGCGTGGTAACAATGGCTACCGTGAGGATACCGAGTTCTTTAGCCGCCTTTGCCAACACCGGACTGGCTCCCGTACCGGTGCCGCCCCCCATCCCCGCGGTTATAAACAACATCTTCGTATTGGAGCCCAGCATGCGTTTGATGTCTTCGATGCTCTCAATGGCCGAATTTTCGCCGACACTGGGATCGGCACCCGCTCCCATTCCCTCCGTTAGGCTAGCGCCCAATTGTACTTTATTGGGTATGGAACTTAACTCCAATGCCTGGGCATCTGTATTGCAAACGATGAAATCCACACCACTGATTCCTTGCTTATACATGTGGTTCACCGCATTTCCGCCACCTCCACCTACGCCAATTACCTTGATAATTGCCGACTGTTCCTTTAACATTTCAAATTTAAAAGACATATTTCAATCGTATTTTGCTCCAACAGAGCGTGATACAAAACTCTATTTCATTCAATATTCGTAGTGTAATAATAGCACTTTTTACACAATGGTTTTCCACAATTGTTAACAATGTGGAAAAAATAACGGTTGTTGAAAACTATCTCTTACCGAGGTAGGACGCATCGTCAATTTCATTTCCGTCTTTGATGATATCCTTAAACCAACCCAGTAATCCGGTTTTCTTGCTTTCGCGCTGCGCAATGTCTTTGATAGACATGCGATCGGCTTTATCTTCATCCATCTCCTCCTGTTCTTCTTCCGCTTGGATGCCTTTAATTAATAGACCGATGCCTGTGGCGTACAGGGGGCTCTTCAGTTCGTCATAGCTGGTTTTGGGCAATACTTCATTTTTGGCCAGATGCTCGTTCGGGAAACCGACGCGGCAATCGATGCCAGTGATGTATTCGACCAGTTGGACAAGGTGTTTCAACTGGGCGCCACCGCCGGTAATGACGATACCACCGATCAGCTTGTTTTCATAGCCCGACGATTTAATCTCGTAATAGACGTGCTCGATGATTTCCTCCATCCGTGCTTGAATAATATAAGCCAGATTCTTGACCGAAATTTCCTTCGCCTCGCGACCGCGTAGCCCAGGTACACTAATCACCTCGTTTTCCTTGTTCTCATCGGCCAGAGCCGATCCGAAACGGATTTTCAACAGTTCAGCTTGGTTGCGCAATACGGAGCATCCTTGTTTGATATCCTCGGTGACGATATTCCCGCCCAACGGAATCACAGCTGTGTGGCGGATAATGCTCTCATGGAATATAGCGACGTCGGTGGTACCGCCGCCGATATCGACCAGCACTACCCCGGCGTCTTTATCAGCTTCGTCAAGCACAGCTTCGGAAGAGGCCAGTGGCTCGAGGATCAGATCCTGCACCTCGAGTGAACCGTTATCGATGCATTTTTTGATATTCTTCACGGCACTCACAAGTCCAGAAATGATATGGAAGTTGGCTTCCATCCGACGCCCCGCCATACCGATGGGGTCTTTTATCCCCGGCTCATTGTCGATGGTAAACTCCTGGGGCAATACGTGGATGATCTCCTCGCCCGGAGGGAGTACCAGCTTATACATATCTTCGATAAGCCGCTCGATGTCCAGACGGTTAATCTCGCTGTCGTCCTTGCGCGTGAGAATACCCCGATGCTGGATACTCTTGATGTGCTGGCCGGCAATTCCGACATTGACAACTTTGATGTCTACGTTGGACTGGCCGGCAGCCTCTTCGACGGCCAGTTTGATACTGTTTACGGTCTTTTGGATATTGGCAACCACCCCACGGCTTACGCCAGATGATTCCGCTTTTCCAACACCGAGAATTTCAATTTTGTTCGTGCCACTCCGCCTGCCCACGGTGACGCATATTTTCGTCGTACCAATGTCAAGCCCCACGATGATTGGCGAGTCCTTTTCCGTTGTTACTTTTGCTTTCATAATTATTGTGTATTGTTGCTATTTATTGAATTTTGATGCGTTGAATCCGATAAAATAATAATGTCGTCGAGATTGAAATGAGGGCTCCGCTCACAGATAATCTGCCCTGCGTACTTTAGGTTTACCGACTTGTAAGCATTGATACCCGTTTTGGGGACAATTTTGCGGTAAAACAGCAGTAGTTTTTCGAATTTTCTATCCAGTGAATCGGCGTTACCCAAAATAATCTGTTGCCCACCTACACGGGGCACCAGTTCGATATCGTGATGCTCATTGACATAAAGCTGAACCACTTGGCTGCTCCATAGACTATCTGCGCTGATGTACTGCGCTGTTTCGAAAATAGCGGTCACCAACTGACTCTTCGTGCTGTCGAGCGTGCCGTCATAGGGTTCTGAAATAAAGCCATTCACTATGGGTACACGCGGGACGTATTTCGGCGAAACGGGCATCTTATGGCCTTGCAGATCGATATAAAAATCAGGACCGTCGCGGTTGATGACCCTTACCACAGCTTCCCGTTGCTTGACCCGTACGGTCAATAGTCCATCCATATCCGTCGTAACAATTGCCGAAAACACGTAGGGGATTTGCCGCAGATCGTCTTCGATTTGATGGATGGGGATACTTTCCAGCGTGCGACCTTCCAATTCGCCGAACTTATCGACCAAAAGAGCCGCGATATCTTTCTGTTCGATGAACGACTCATTACCTAATAAAATGACCCGTACCGCCGTGCAAGCCTGCTCGCTGCCTTTGGTATCGATGAAACTCATCAACACGATGGTTCCGGCAAGCCATACCAGGCCGATCGCCCCGTACCCGAGGCTACGCCAATTGAATCGGTATGGTACCCTATTATTCATGCTCCAATATGGCTTTCAATGGTTTCACCAATAAATCGATATCTCCCGCACCCACCGTTACCAGCAATTCGGGGCGCTTGTTACGCACGTACGTCTGTATGTTATCTGAACTCAAGACATGCTTATCGTCAATGGACACTTTCTCAAGCAGCATCCGTGCGTCAACGCCTTTAATGGGCATCTCCCGGGCTGGATAGATTTCCATCAATAGCAGGGTATCCACCGTACCAAGCGCTTGGGCAAAATCGGCGGCAAAATCACGTGTTCTGCTATATAAATGTGGCTGAAAGATGGCCGTCAGTTTCTTTCTGGGATACAGTTGCCGTACCGCTGAAAAAAATGCCTTCAATTCTTCGGGATGATGTGCATAGTCATCGATATAAACGGTATCCGCTGTTTTCACAATGTATTCGAATCGACGCTTCACCCCTGCGAACGACGACAATGCGTCGGTGATTTTCAACATAGGAATTTTCAGCAATTGCGCAACAACGATTGCCGCAATACTGTTTTCTACGTTGTGTTGTCCCGGCACGCCCAAGTGTATATCTGTTACACGCCCGCCCTTGTATACGTAATCAAAATAAAATTCACCGCCTTTTACGCGTATATTATCCGCATGGGCGTCGGCAGCTGTTGCCGCCGAATAATAAGTATCCGCTTCGAATGGCAGGTCTGCCTTGATGATACGTTTGCCCTCATCATGCAACTGGCCCAGAAACAACCGAAATGATTCATGAAGCTGGCTTCTGTCACCATAAATATCCAAATGGTCGGCATCGGCGGAAGTCACGATAGCAATATCGGGATACAACGTGAGAAACGATCGGTCAAACTCATCGGCCTCCACCACCATGATATCATTGTCGGAGAAAAGCACATTGGTATTGTAGTTTGTACTCAACCCGCCCAAGAAAGCTGAGCAGCCCAAACCACTGTCCGTTAGGATATGGGCGATCAGTGCTGTAGTGGTAGTTTTGCCATGCGTGCCCGCAACCGCAATGGTAAACTTATTTTGGCTGATCAGCCCCAACACTTGCGACCGCTTGAACAGTGTATGGCCCAATTCCTGAAATTGGTTGAGGATCCCCAACTCGCCGGGCACGGCGGGGGTATAGATAATCAGGCTATGCTCGTCGACCGATTTAAACACATCGTTGACCACACCAAAATCGTCGGTGTAATTTATGGTGATTCCTTCAGATACGAGCTGGCGTGTCAAATCGGTTTCCGTTTTGTCATATCCACCCACCAGACACCCCAAATGACGGAAGTAGCGCGCCAGGGCACTCATGCCAATGCCACCGATCCCGATGAGATATACTTGTCTGATGTTGCTTATATTCATTGTCTGTTGTCTATTGTCTGTTATCTGTCGTCTCACTCCTCATTTTTCCCTGCCAATTTCAACACTTCCTGCGCAATTACTTCGTCGGCATCCACGACGGCTAATTCTTTCAAATTTGAGCGCAATGTTTCGGACGCTTCGGGGTTGCTTAGCAAATCCAAAGCGGTGTCTATCAGTTTTTGTGGCGCTTCCGAATCAGTCACCATCAGTGCTGCTGTCTTATCCACCAACGCTTGGGCATTTTTGGTTTGATGATCTTCAGCCACATTTGGCGATGGCACCAGTATGCTTGGCTTGCCAACCACGCAAAGTTCCGCAATGGTGCCGGCACCGGCCCTTGCGATGATGATATCGGCAGCGGCGTAGGCAAAGTCCATGCGTTGGAGGAAAGCCGTCAGTTTTACGGTACGGTCGTACTTCGCGCCAACGGTTTCGCGCAGTGAATCGTAATAATACGCTCCACATTGCCAAATTACTTGTACATCGGCTGCCGCCAAACGATCCAACCCTTCCCACATGCTTTTATTCAATGTGCGTGCACCGAGGCTACCACCGGTGAGAAGAATGGTTTTCCTTTCGGGCGATAAACCCAATGATTCGATTGCCTGGGTGCGCTTATGCCGTATATCCACCGCATCACGGCGAATCGGGTTGCCGGTAAACAAAATTTTATCTTTGGGAAAAAACCTATCCATCCCCTCAAACGCTACACACACCTTTTCTGCTTTATCAGCCAGCCGCTTATTGGTGAGGCCTGCATAAGAATTCTGTTCCTGAATGAGACAGGGCACATTCATCCGCGCCGCAGCGTGCAGTAAAGGGCCGGAGGCATATCCGCCTACTCCTACTGCTGCATCCGGTCGGAAATCACGAATAATACGTCGTGCTTTACGGATACTCTTGTAGAGCTTAAAGGGTAGCGCAAGGTTCTTCCAAAGTGATGTCCTGTTGATCCCTTGGATATCGAGCCCTACAATTTCGTATCCCGCAGCCGGCACTTTCTCCATCTCCATTTTCCCATTTGCCCCCACGAAAAGCAGTACGGTATCGGGCGCCAAGCGTTTCAATGCATGGGCAATAGCGATGGCCGGAAAGATATGCCCTCCTGTACCCCCGCCGCTTATGATAATCCGCTTTGCCATTGTCGTTGATTTCGTTTACGTTACCCGTATATTTCTAGCTCATTGCCGGAATTTCGCCCACAATCACTTTCTTACTTTGTTCGTTTTGCGTGCCTACTGCCTTCATTTCATCGATATTACGACTTACGCTCAAGATAATACCAAAGGCGAGGCTGGTAAACAATATGGATGTGCCCCCCATACTCACGAGGGGGAGCGGAACGCCTGTTACGGGGCCCAAACCGACCGCGACGGCCATGTTGCCCAATGCCTGCAACGCGAGGCTGAACCCCAAGCCAGCAGCCAACAGTGCGCCGAATGCTTTGGGGCTTAAGGTAACGATGCGTATACATCGAAACATCAGCGCGACATACAGCGACACCAATATCACGCCTCCGACCGCGCCATATTCTTCAATGATGATGGCGAAGATAAAGTCGGAGTATGGGTGGGGCAGCACGTTTCGTTGTGTACTATTGCCCGGGCCTTTGCCAAACAACCCACCGGATGCGATAGCTATCTTTGCGTGGTCTGCCTGATAGGATCGGTCGGTATCTGCCTTTTCGCCGTTGAGATACGTTTCTACCCGCGACATGTACGTTTCCCGTCTGGGTCCCAGCGCCACAACCAACACCAATAACACGAACACGCCTAAGCACACATAGGCAATTTGCTTGATACTGATACGACCTATGATCAACAACAGCACGCTAACGCCAAACAACATCAGTGCAGTGGAAAGGTTTGCCGGAGCGATAAGGACAAATATGACACAAACCGACCCCATAATCGGCAGGAACGCCTTTTTGACATCTTTGATGTTTTCCTGCTTACGAGTCAATGTCCGTGCAAGAAAGGTAATCAGTGCCAGCTTGGCCAGATCGGAAGTCTGGAACGTCTGGTTGATCACCGGAATCGTTACCCACCGGCTCGCTTCATTGACGGTATTCCCAAAAAGCAACGTGTACAGCAATAGCGGGATGGTTATGATCATCAAAATCTTGGAAATACCAGCATACCAACGATAGTCGAGCAGATGCGAAAAATACATCAAAGCGAAACCACCGAAGATAAGCAGGGTATGCTTGATCAGATACACTTCCGTGCCCTTCCCTTCCTTATAAGCCAAGGTACCCACAGAGCTGTATACTGCAAGCAGTGACCATACCGATAACACGATGATGATGATCCATAACCATCGGTCTCCCTTCAATTTTGAAAATGCTTGTTCCATCTTATTTCAATTTGAAAATTTGAAAATTTGAAAATTCAGCAATTCATCTTCAAATCGCCGCATCTCCGCGTTTTCAAATCAACTCACAAATCCATCACCGCTTCCTTAAACTGGTCGCCCCGGTCTTCGAAATTCCGGAACCAATCAAAACTCGCACACGCTGGCGAAAGCAGCACTGTATCACCTTTCTGAGCCAAATGCGACGCTATCTCAACGGCATCACGCATACTCGAGCTGTTGACGATAATCTTCGCATCATCCTCCAAAGCGTCGTATATCCTTGAATTATCTTTACCGATACATACAATTGCACGTACTTTGGTTTTCACCAGGTCGCGCAGCATCTCGTAGTCATTGCCTTTATCCACGCCGCCCATTATCAATACGACCTGGGGTGCAAAGCTCTCCAGTGCATACCAAACCGCATTTACATTGGTTGCTTTTGAATCGTTGATATAATTGACGCCAGCGATACACGCCACGAATTCCAAGCGATGCGGAATGTTTTTGAACGACCCCATGCTTTCCTTCATGGAAGCGTTGCGAAGTTCTTGGGCCTTGGCCACCAGTCCGGAGGCCATGTTGTTGTACACATTGTGTTTACCCTGGAGGGAAAGTTCATTGATATCCATCGTAAATATATCTTGGTTTGGTACGTTAATTACAAGTTCATTGCTGCTATTGAGGAAGGCGCCTGGCTCTACCTTCATATGAAGGCTAAATGGCAACGCCTGCGCTGCGGTGTGGTGCTTTGGCAACGCTGCCATCGTAACGGGGTCGTCAGCGCAGTAAATAAAAAGATCTCCCGGCTGTTGGTTTTTAACAATACGGAATTTCGATTCTGTATATTTTTCCAATGTATATTCATATCGATCCAGGTGATCCGGGGTAATGTTAAGCAGCACCGCCACATCGGCACGGAAATAAAACATATCATCTAGCATAAAGCTGCTTAACTCCAATACGTAGTAGTCAAACTGCTCACGGGCGACCTGCCACGCAAAGCTCCGTCCGATATTACCAGCTAACCCCACGTTAAGCCCCGCTTGTTTCAAGATATGCCACGTCAACATTGTGGTGGTTGATTTCCCGTTCGAACCGGTAATACCGATTAGTTTGGCATCGGTATATTGTGCTGCGAACTCGATTTCCGAAATCACTGGCGTTTGTTGCGCTTTCAACTTTTGCACAATCGGTACGGTTGCCGGAATCCCCGGGCTCTTTATGGCAAGGGCAGCCTCCAAGATACGTGATGCGGTGTGCACCCCCTCCTCGAACGGTATACCGGCATCGCCGAGCACCTGTTTATAATTATCGGCAATCTTTCCGCTATCCGACACCCACACCTCAAACCCCTTTTTACGGGCCAATATAGCAGCACCTACACCACTCTCGCCTGCGCCGAGCACCGTAAGTTTTCCCTGTTGCGGATAATGATATGTGGGTATCGCTGCCATTTTGCTACCTAACTTTCAATGTCACGATGGTAAGAATAGCGAGTAGAATACTCAATATCCAAAAACGAGTAACAATCTTAGCCTCATGGTATCCCTTTTTTTGGTAGTGGTGGTGAAGGGGCGACATCCTGAATATCCGGCGCCCTTCGCCGTATTTCCGTTTCGTATATTTAAAATAAGACACCTGTATAAGGACCGACAGATTTTCGACAAGAAATACCCCACATAAAATCGGAATGAGCAACTCTTTCCTGATCAACACGGCAAACGCGGCGATAATCCCGCCGATGGCAAGACTTCCCGTATCGCCCATGAAGACCTGCGCGGGGTAGGAGTTGTACCACAGAAATCCGGTGCAAGCTCCCACAAACGCTCCAGCAAAGATAACGAGCTCACCGGAATTGGGGATATACATAATGTTGAGGTAGTCTGAAAAAATCACGTTACCCGATACATACGCAAGGATAGCGAGGGTGCCGCCGACAGTAGCGGAGGTACCCGTAGCAAGCCCATCGATGCCATCCGTAATATTGGCGCCGTTGGATACGGCAGCAACAATAAAAACAACGACAACTAAAAAGACGATGAATGTCAAGGTCGACTGATTGCCGCCGAACGAACCTAACACCTTAGCGTAATCGAATTCGTTGTTTTTGTAAAAGGGGATATTGGTCTTCGTCGATTTCACGTCTTTCGTATAATACGTCTGTCCGGTATCGTTCTTAACGTGTCGCTCCACGGTTGCACCCGGCGCAGGGTGGGCCACTGTCTCACGAACTACGATATCTGGATGGAAGTACATGGTACAGGCAATGATGATACCCAAACCTACCTGGCCGACGATCTTGAAGCGACCAGCCAACCCTTCTTTGTTTTTACGGAATACTTTGATGTAGTCATCTAAAAAACCGATGGCTCCCATCCATACGGTGGTGACCAACATGAGGATGACGTAAATATTCTCCAGCTTGGCGAAAAGAAGCGTTGGCACCAAAATCCCAGCAATAATGATCAGCCCGCCCATGGTTGGGGTACCTTGCTTCTCCTTTTCACCCTCAAGACCCAAATCGCGGATGGTCTCCCCCACTTGCTTGGCACGCAAAATACGGATGAGCCGACTACCATAACCTGTGGTGATGATCAGCGACACGATAACCGCCATAGCGGTACGGAATGAGATGTATTGCCACAACCCTGACCCGGGAACGCGGATATAGTCTTCTATCCAAGTAAACAAATAGTATAGCATAGCGTTATCGTTCGTCCAATGTTTTAATCAATATTTCCCGGTCGTCGAAAGCGTGTCGTTGACCATTCATCTCCTGATATTTTTCGTGCCCTTTACCAGCGACCAACACAATGTCGCCTGGTTGGGCGAGGTGGCATGCCGCCCGGATGGCCTCTCGCCTATCGGCAATGGAAAACGTGTTCCGTTTTTTTTCTTGCGGCACGCCCACTTCCATATCTTTTATAATTGCCAGCGGATCTTCAGACCGCGGGTTATCTGAGGTAATGATTACCTTATCACTATGATCGACTGCAACAGCCGCCATCTTAGGACGCTTTGCCCGGTCCCGGTCCCCGCCACAGCCGAGGACCGTAATAATCTGCTGGCTGCCTTTACGGAGGTCACGTACCGTTTCCAATACGTTCCGGACGGCATCCGGTGTATGAGCGTAGTCTACTATCCCAATAATTCCGTCCACTGAAATAACGGTCTCAAAACGGCCCTCGGCCCCCGAAATATTGCTCAGGGCAGTAAGTACCTTCATGGTTTCCTGCTCCAATAAAATAGCTGCGGCATACACTGCCGTGATATTATAGGCATTGAAACCGCCTACAAGCTTCACCCATACTTCGTTACCATCGAGCTGGAGCAACATGCCGTCGAAATGGCTTTCCATCACCTTCGCTTTGAAGTCGGCCATTCCTTTAAGTCCATACGTTCGCTTGTGTGCGAAGGTGTTTTGCAACATGACGGCGCCATTTTTATCATCAGCATTTGACAACGCAAATGCAAAACGGTCCAGATCATCGAAGAAACGTTTCTTGGCTTGGATATATGCATCAAACGTTTTATGGAAATCCAAGTGGTCGTGGGTGATATTAGAGAAAATACCACCCGCGAAATTCAGTCCAGCTATCCGTTGCTGTACGATGGCATGTGAGCTCACTTCCATAAAACAATAGTCACACCCGCTATCGACCATATCTTGCAGCAACGCATTCAACGCCATCGGATCCGGCGTAGTGTGCGTTGCAGCCACGATGCGGTTGCCCACTTGGTTTTGTACCGTAGAAATCAGTCCGGCCTCATATCCGAGTTGCCGGAAAAGTTTATAGAGCAGCGTAGCTATCGTGGTTTTGCCATTGGTTCCGGTAACCCCTACTAGCTTCAATTTAGTTGAAGGATTGTCGAAATA
Source organism: Parapedobacter flavus (assembly GCF_035818675.1). Lineage (NCBI taxonomy): Bacteria > Pseudomonadati > Bacteroidota > Sphingobacteriia > Sphingobacteriales > Sphingobacteriaceae > Parapedobacter > Parapedobacter flavus. Next base: position 193,149 of record NZ_JAYKZZ010000015.1, on the reverse strand, counting down.
ATTGGATGCCGACACTCCCAACGCAAAAGCGGTATCTTCAACTTGAATATAGGTAACGTCATCTTTCGTGGCTTCCGGCATCTTTTCACACAGCACCACGGATGCGCCGAACGTTATGGCTTGGTCCACATAATGGTGACCATCGACCTGTGTGCCTACCACCGCAACGAACAGGCTATCCGGCGTCGCATTTCGCGAGTCGAAGCACACGCCGGCGATTGCCACGTTGAGGTTGCCTACGACGTGATGCACCGGAATACCGTGTAATATATCTTTCAGCGCCTTCATTTCAGTTCGATTACGACCGAAGTCCCTGTTTCAACATGCTTGCCAGCGGCCAAAGACTGGGCAACCACTTTTCCTTTTCCATTTACAGTGGTTCGGTATCCCGAATTCTCAAGGGCATACATCGCATCGATGAGCCCCATTCCTTTTACATTGGGCACCACCCCGGCTTTTATTGTCCCGTCCGAAAAGGGAATTCCCTTTACCGTATCTACCTGCTGCATGGGCTCAACGGATGCATAGGTCGCTTTGACGCCCAGTGCATCATACACACGTAGGGTGGCAGCCTTAGAACCCTTAAGTGAGGGGGGTAACGCTGTATTGCCAACGAAACGCATGCGGTCAAAATCATCCTGAAGGTCGAGATCATTGGCATACACCATATCGGCCAGCTCACGGAACACCGGTCCGGCTACCGATGCACCGTAGTAACCATTCCGAGGGTTCTGCACTACCACGATCATCGAATATTTCGGGTTATCGGCTGGGAAATAGCCTGCAAACGACGACTGGTATTTACGGTTGCGGTAACCTGCCGCCCCATCCGCCATTTGTGCAGTTCCCGTTTTACCCGCCATCGGCAACTGCGGATTGCGCAACCGCTTACCGGTACCTTCTATCATTACGCCGGCCAGCATTGCCTGTAATTTACCGATGGTAGCATCCGAGGCAATATGTTCGTCGATGACACGCGTATCGAAATGCTCAATGGTGTTTCCCAGTCGACGGATTTCCTTAACGAAGAGCGGGGCCACCATCTTACCATCATTTGCTACCGCGTTGTATAAGCTCAACGTCTGCAAGGGTGTCAGTTTCAATTCATACCCGTAAGCCATCTGCACCAAGGAGAGGCCGCTCCAGCTTTTACTATCGGGTGTTTTGATCAGCGGGTTTCCTTCGCCCGGTATCTGTAGCCCCAATGGCTCGTTGAGGTGCAACTCGCGCAACCGCTTGGTGAATGCGGCCGGATTGTTTTTATAATAGGTATTGATGATTTTGGTAATGGCGACGTTGGATGATACTTCGAACGCCTTTTTTACCGATAGCGTACCATAAGCATGGGTATCGCGAATGGTGTGCCGGTGTACCCGGTAGGTACCATTTCCCGTTTCAACGATGGTGTTCGTATCGATTTTGCCGTCGTCAAGTGCCACAAGGTAGGAAGCCAACTTAAAGGTTGACCCCGGTTCGGCGCTTTGGGCGATGGCATAGTTGAATTTTTCGCGATAAACACCTTCTTCAATCCGCGTGAAATTGGCAACGGCACGTATCTCGCCAGTGGCAACCTCCATCAAAACGACGCAGCCATTGTCGGCATTACTCACAATTAACTGCTTTTCGAGCGCTCGTTGCGCCATGTCTTGCATGTTTACATCGATGGTGGAGATGATATCCGCGCCGTCGACCGGGGCCACTTCAATTTCCCGGTTCACCGGCATCCACACTCCACCGGCTATTCGCCTCACCAGGCGTTTACCGCTCTTCCCGTCGATATACTCTCCGTACGCTCCCTCTAAACCCACATGTACATCCTCCGCCGGCACCTTATAACCAATGGTCCTCGCAGCGAGGTTCATAAACGGCAAGATGCGTTTGTTACTACGTTCGGCAATCAAACCGCCTTTATATTTGCCTAAGTTGAAAATTGGAAATTCCTTGATTTCCTTCAGCTCCTGATGTCCTACGTCTCTTTTGAGCAGATAGTACCTATTCCCATCCTTACGCGCTTGCTTGAGCAACCGGGAATATTGTGCAGACGATTTATCTTTAAAGAACGCCGATAACCGAGCTGCCAGTGAATCGACTTTGGCATAAAAAACATCATCCGGTGCAATACCCGGGGCTAGTAAGTCCACACGAAGATCGTATTCGGGAACCGATGTAGCCAACAGACTACCGTCGTCCGAATAGATATTGCCGCGCACTGCTTCCACATCAACATATCGAGTAGAAAGGCTATCAGCCATCGCCCGCCATTCAGCACCCTCCACGTACTGCAGGTGGAAAAGCTTAGCCAGCACAGCGATAGCGAAAAGCACAATCAGCCCGAATGACAGGTAGACTCTTAGCAATATGTCGGTTCTGATGTTCATGCCTCTTGTATTTAGCTAACCTTAAATCAATTCGTTGTTCTGATGACCACAATTTTCTTGGGAGGTGCCTTCCGCTCCTTCAACCCCATGGTATCCACCCGTTTGGCTATTTCGCTTTGGGTGGTAAGCTTCATCAGATCGGCCGAGAGCGACTTGTAATCCCAGTTCATTTCCTTCACATCCTTACTTAAGTGATCGATCTGTCTGATCGTCCGTTCAGCGTAATGGCGGTTGGCGATGTAAAGGATGGCCAGCAGGCCAACAAAAGCAATGAACGGTATATACCCGACGAATGCAGACGACGAAAACCGCTCGGTAGAAAATAAAGCCTGGAAAAAGCTGCGAGTGGCGTCCGCCTTTTCTTCTACGGTTTCCTGCAATTCGGCTTGCTGCTCTTCACTCAGCGGCTGTCTTTTATATGCGTTTCTTGCCATATTTGTTTGCTTAAACTCGCTCGCTTAAACTTTCTCTGCTATCCGGAGCTTAGCGCTTCGGGCCCTGCTGTTACGAATCACCTCATCGTGGCCAGCCACCTGTGCTTTACGGCTGACAGCGTCCAATGGCTTGATCTCATTACCATAAAAATCTTTCTCCACTTCGCCCTTGAACTTACCTTTAGCTATAAAGTTCTTCACCAACCGATCTTCCAACGAATGGTAAGACATCACCACCAGTCGTCCGCCCGGCTTCAGTACCGCAACCGCTTGCTGCAGAAACTCCTGCAGGGCATCCAATTCACCATTCACTTCAATGCGCAGCGCCTGAAACAATTGTGCATGGTACTTATGCTCCTTACCACGGGGCGCAATATTTTTGACAACATCTTTCAGTTCATCTACCGTATTGATAGGCCGTATACGTCTTGCAGCAACGATGGTCTTTGCCAATGTACGTGCGTTATGAAGCTCCCCATACATACCGAAAATGCGATGCAGATCGGCTTCCGGATAAGCATTAAGCACCTGTTTGGCATCCAATGGCCCCGTGCGATCCATACGCATATCCAACTCGGCTTCGAAGCGTGTGGAAAATCCACGTTGAGCATCATCAAATTGATGAGACGACACGCCTAAATCCGCAAGGACGCCATCTACAGCTTTTACGCCGTGAAGCCGGAGGTTGTTTTTCAGGAACCGGAAATTCTGGTGTATGAGCACGAATCGCTCATCATCTATGGCGTTTCGCAACGCATCGGGGTCTTGATCAAAGGCATATAGTCTACCGTTGGAGCCCAAATGTTTCATGATTTCTTTTGAATGGCCGCCTCCCCCGAATGTCACGTCTACATACGTGCCGTCAGGCCTCATCGCCAATGCATCCATGCATTCGCGCAGCATTACCGGCACATGATATTCGCTATCCATCATCCTCGTCAGTTAATTCATCACCCATCACCTCTTCCGCCAACGCTGCGAAATCATCATCCTCATCGTCTTCCCACAATTTATGGTATGCCTCTTTAGACCAAACTTCAATCTTATTGAACTGACAAGACAGCACAACCTCCGTTTCAATCTGACCATATTCAAGTAGCGACTTAGGCAACAGCACACGGCCGGCTGAATCTAGCGACAACTCGGTAGCCCCCCGGGTAAAGTCACGGATAAATTTCCGGTTCCTTGCCTTATAGGTGTTCAGTTTCGCCAACTTATCGGTAATCTTATCCCACTCGCCCCTTGAATAAATAACGAGATGTTTTTCGAACCCGCGATTGACAACAAGCCCAGAGCGCTCAGCATCAGGCATCTGCCTCTTGAGCGCAGCCGGCAACACCATTCTTCCTTTGGTGTCTAGCTTACAATCAAATTCGCCTATCAAATGGCCCATAACTACACTTCTCGCAATAAATACGATGTAAAAGTAGGCATTTACTCCACTTTCCCCCACTTTTCCCCACAAAAAAGTTTTCCACATTCCCAATTCCCCACAACAGCCCCTATCTTCAGCATTCACACTTTCTTGCGACGACCCAATGAACGGATAGCATATGTAGTAGAATAGCTACAAAATCAAAAAATCCAATAAGGTTTATTGCCTTACAGCTTTCATTATCGGCATCTTTGCAGGGATTGTTCATCTCTTATTAGATTATGCGTTTAACCGGTATCGTCAGTTCATTATTAGTTGCCTCTGCCATCGTGCAGTCGTGCGACGAACGCCTGGAACTCACACCCGCGCATTGCAATTGCGATATTGATGGTGTACAATTAGATGAACAGCGCTCGGTCACCTATCAAGTGGCCGCACATGACGAAGCCTTTGTCTCGTCGATTACATACCACACGAACGATGGCCCGGTAACAACCAACCACCCTTCCCTGCCTTTCAGCACATCCGTTCAACTAGCTAAAGGCCAAACCGTTGCCTTAAAGGTTGAGGGTAACCCCGGAAAAGGAGCTATCGTGTTGTCCTATGACACCAACAATGATCCGCATACGCCGAACGTACTGAGCAGCAGCGCATCCAGGGTATGGGTTTTAGAAGACGGGATCTGTCGATAACGCTCAACTAAATCACACATAACACATTAATTACAACCCAATTACAGCGATGTAGACATATTACTACATCCCATTTAACCCAATCATACTACTTTTGTTCCGTCATCAGTGGTTCTTAATGAATCGGGGATGTAACGTTACCAAAACATCGTCAGTAGGATGAAAAAGAAAAAAATACTTATCGTAGAAGATCAGCTTATCATCACCATGGATCTGGAATATATGCTCCAGGAGCTGGGTTACGACGTTTGTGGCATTTGCACGAACTATGATGACGCCGTTTCACTCATCAAAACAGCCAAACCCGACCTTGTTTTAGTCGATATCATCTTATATGGTGAAAAAACGGGAATTGATTTGGCTCATGAAATCAACGCCACCTACCACATCCCCTTTATCTTCCTCACATCGCACGCAGACCGCAGCACCATCGAGGCCGCCAAGTCTACCAATCCTGCCGGTTACATTGTAAAACCCTTTAACCGGAATGATGTATACGCGTCTATCGAGATTGCGCTTAACCAAGTGGAGGCTAAAGAAGAAAGTCAGGTTATTTTCTTGCCAAACGGGAAACATAAGACCAAAATATCGATGGACGATATGATTTATGCACATGCCGAAGGCAATTACACCACTTTCATTACAAAAAACAAAAAAATCGTACTGCGGAAGTGCCTGAAGGAGGTCGCCGAGACCATCCTGACCAACAAGAAATTCGTTAGAATCCATAAATCGTATCTCATTAACACAGACGCCATCCGGGCACGCAGCGCATCCAACATTCTGCTAAACAATGGAGACAACCTCCCCCTGGGCCGAGCATACGTCGGAAGCTTGTGTTAATTTGAGAAAAAACCGCTATTTTTGCCGCTCTAGATAAAAAGAGCATGCATAGAACACATACTTGTGGAGAGTTGACCATTTCGGATTTGGGTAAAACCGTTGTACTTAGCGGATGGGTGCAGAAATCCCGCGATTTAGGCGGAATGACATTCATCGATGTACGGGACCGTTATGGTGTGACGCAATTGGTGTTTGACCCTGCCGACGATGAGTCGTTACGAGCTGACGCCCGTTCCCTCGGCCGTGAATACGTAATCAAAGTGACCGGTAAGGTCATCGAACGCGAAAGTAAGAACACCAAAATACCCACTGGCGAAATTGAAATCAAGGTGGCGCGGCTCGAGGTCCTGAATGCCGCAAAGCTCCCTCCTTTCACCATAGAGGACGATACGGATGGCGGCGACGACTTACGGATGAAATACCGTTATCTTGACCTCCGCCGCAACCCGTTGCGGAACAATCTCATTTTACGGCACCGACTTGCACAAGAAACCCGGAATTATCTTGACCGCCATCACTTCCTAGAGGTGGAAACCCCAGTGCTTATCAAGTCAACACCGGAAGGTGCGCGCGATTTCGTGGTGCCCAGCCGGATGAACGCCGGAGAGTTTTATGCGCTGCCCCAATCGCCACAGACGTTCAAGCAACTATTGATGGTGTCGGGTTTCGACCGCTATTTCCAAATTGTCAAGTGTTTCCGCGATGAAGACTTGCGAGCCGACCGCCAGCCGGAATTCACTCAGGTCGATTGCGAGATGGCCTTTGTAGAACAAGAAGATATCCTCCAACTGTTCGAAGGCTTAGTGAGACACCTCTTCAAACAGATAAAGCATATCGATTTAGACACCATCCCGCGCATGCCATACGACGAGGCCATGCGTCTATATGGATCCGACAAGCCGGATATTCGCTTCGGCATGCCTTTCGTTGAACTCAACCCGGTACTCCAAGGCGCTGGCTTTCCGGTATTTGACCAAGCAGAGCTCATTGTAGGCATCAATGCCCCCGGCTGCGCATCTTATACTAGAAAACAGCTCGATACATTGACAGATTTCGTGAAGCGGCCACAGATCGGCGCTTCGGGACTGGTGTATCTGCGGTGCAATGATGACGGTACATTCAAATCGTCGGTCGATAAATTCTATAGCCCCGAGCAACTAGCCGCATGGGCAAAGGCGTTTGACGCACAGCCCGGGGATTTACTGCTCGTTATGGCAGGCAATACGGACCGGGTGCGAAAACAATTGTGCGAACTTAGGCTTGAAATCGCCGCGCAACAGGGATTCCGCGATAAAAACACCTATGCACCGCTATGGGTAACGGATTTCCCCCTGCTTGAATGGGATGAAGAATCTGAACGCTACCATGCCATGCACCATCCGTTTACGTCGCCAAGAGTGGAAGACATCCCCTTATTGGAAACGCAGCCTGGGCGTGTTCGCGCCAATGCGTATGACTTGGTGATCAACGGCACCGAAATTGGCGGCGGTTCCATACGGATACACGATCGTGACCTGCAGTCGCTCCTATTCAAACATTTGGGCTTCACGCCCGAAGAGGCCCAAAAGCAATTTGGTTTCTTATTGGAAGCATTCACTTACGGCGCTCCCCCACACGGCGGCATTGCCTTCGGATTTGACCGATTGACTGCCATATTCGCCGGTCTTGACAGCATCCGTGACGTGATTGCGTTCCCGAAGAATAATGCCGGACGGGATGTGATGATCGACTCGCCGTCGGGAATCGCCGAGGCACAGCTGACTGAACTGGGCATCACGCTACGTTGAGCCACAACAGTTCGGCCTTTTTTGCGTTATTGATATAATAACACTTACTATGTCATCTGCACGAGAGACCACCTTCCTTAAAGAAAGTGCCGACAAGGCTTTTGAGCCTCGCCATCGGAAAATCATCAATTATAACATTGATAAGTACGACGATACGGTAAAACGGGGCCTACCCCAGTTCAACCACCTGGAGAACTCGAAACGGAAGGCCCATATCGTCAAATGGCGGGTAATGGAAAACCTCGATAAGCTATTGCCTGAATTCGAGGCCAATTTCCTGAGGAAAGGCGGCAAGGTTATCTGGGCCAATGATGCCGCAGAAGCCCGCGAGGAGATAGGTAAGATTTTAACGGACGTCGGAGCCAAGACGGTGGTGAAATCCAAATCGATGACTACGGAAGAAATCGAACTCAACGAATTTCTTACCGAAAACAACATCAAGGCCATCGAGACGGATCTGGGTGAATATATTGTGCAACTGCTCGGCCAGAAACCTTACCATATCGTAACACCGGCCATGCACCTCAGCTTGCCCGATATCCAAGCCCTTTTCCACCAACGCTTCGGAACCCCACCCCAGGCCACCGCGCAAGAGCTGACGTTGAAAGCACGTGAGCTGCTGCGAGAACAATATATCACAGCCGATGTGGGCATCACCGGTGGCAATTTCCTGATCGCGGATACCGGCAGTGTGGCCATAACAGAAAATGAAGGCAACGCCCGGCTTTCCACAACTTTCCCAAAGATCCATATTGCCATCGTAGGTATTGAGAAAATCATTCCGTCGCTCAACGATCTCGACCTGTTTTGGCCATTGCTATCTACACATGGTACGGGACAACGCCTCACGGTGTACAACAGCATCATCAGTGGGCCGCGGCAGGCAAATGAAACCGATGGCCCTGAAGAAATGTATGTGGTATTATTGGATAACGGCCGCACCGAGCTGTTGGCACAAAAAGACCAACGCCAAGGACTGTATTGCATCCGATGTGGCGCGTGTCTGAATGCCTGCCCCATTTACAAAAATGTGGGCGGCCATACGTACAACACTACTTATAGTGGTCCCATCGGGTCGCTGATTACACCGCACCTTCGGGGCATGTCCGAATTCAAGCACCTAAGCTATGCCTCCAGTCTTTGTGGTAAGTGTTCTGAGGTATGTCCGGTTAAGATAGACATTCATAAAATGCTGCTTCTCAACCGGCGCGACGCAGTCGCAAGCCATCTCCCCTCCAAAACGGAACGACTGGCGTGGAAAGGCTTCACCTATGCCATCACCAAGCGCAAGCTAATTGATTTCTTTGGCGGCAAGTTCAAGAATTTCTTTCTTCGGAATTTCTTCCGGAAAGCATGGGGCAAGCACCGCCAGCTTCCTCCCATCGCGGAGAAATCGTTCAGCCAGCAGTGGAAAGAACAAAACAAATAATCAATCGAGTTCGGCCGATTTCGCCCAGATATTTATCGAGCCGTCTTTTGCGTAATTATTGATTTCAGCTAACTCTGCATCAGAAAAATCAAGATTACCCAACGCACCTACGCAATCTACCACTTGTTCCGGCTTGCTTGCGCCAATCAATGCCGAGGTCACATGGCCGCCTCGCAGCACCCAAGCAATAGCCATTTGAGCCAATGTTTGTCCACGGCGCTCCGCGATGGCGTTTAGTGCATGGATGCGTTCCATATTTTCGGCGCTCAAGAACCCGGAACGGAAAGAGGGCCGCTTTTTCGCCCGGCTATCGGCCGGAACACCATCGAGGTATTTATCGGTAAGCATCCCCTGTGCCAAGGGCGAAAATACAATCGAGCCCATCCCTAAATCTGCCAACGTATCGAGCAAGCCATCGGTTTCCACCCAGCGGTTAAGCATGGAATAGCTCGGTTGGTGGATGAGGCAAGGTGTACCTAGCTCCCGCAAAATAGCTTCCGCCTCGACTGTACGCTTGGTATTATACGACGAGATGCCTACGTACAGAGCCCTCCCCGAACGGACGATGTGATCAAGTGCCATCATGGTTTCTTCCAAGGGCGTCTCGGGGTCGAACCGATGGGAATAGAAGATATCGACGTAATCGAGTCCCATTCGCTTAAGGCTTTGGTCGCAGCTCGCCACCAAATATTTACGGCTCCCCCATTCGCCATAAGGGCCCGGCCACATGTCATACCCGGCCTTCGATGAAATGATCAGCTGGTCGCGGTAGCCGGCAAAATCTTCTTTCAAGATACGGCCAAAGGCCAACTCGGCACTACCGGATGGCGGCCCGTAATTGTTGGCCAAATCGAAATGGGTAATACCCAAGTCAAACGCCTGCCTGCAGATCAATTGTTTGGTAAGGTGCGGCGTATCGTCGCCAAAGTTATTCCATAGGCCAAGGGATATGGCAGGAAGTTTCAGTCCGCTGCGGCCGCAACGGTTATAGACCATGCTTTTATAACGGTCAGTATCGGGTTTCCAATTCATCATATCATCATTTGTTCTTTTCTGCTTGTTTCCGCATTCAAATCGCATACCGTGCCATCGGCACAACCTCCTGTCCGACGAACGCCCGCGCGAGATATTTATGATGGCCGGCGATAGCAATCATAGCGGCGTTGTCTGTGCAATACTCGAAGCGCGGGACGAACACCGTCCATCCTTCCTTCTCGCCCAACGCCATCAACCCATTCCGTAGCCCCGAATTGGCAGACACGCCACCCGCAATCGCTATGTGAGACACGCGTGTTTCACGGGCTGCCCGCCGCAACTTGTTGAGCAAGATGGAAACAATACGCGACTGTACAGACGCACACACATCATTAAGGTGCGTCTCAAGGAAATCAGCGTGCTGAACCTGTTGCTGTTGCACAAAATAAAGAATGGCTGTCTTCAGTCCGCTGAAGCTGAAATTAAGTCCGGGCACCTGCGGCTCCGGAAACACAAATGCCTTGGGGTTGCCGTGCTGGGCGTGGCGATCAATCAACGGACCACCCGGATAAGGGAGCCCAAGGATCTTCGCTGTCTTGTCAAACGCCTCCCCTGCAGCATCGTCGAGTGTCTGACCCAACACCTTCATCTCGAAGTAGCTTTTTACCAAGACCAGCTGTGTGTGCCCCCCCGAAACCGTAAGGCATAAAAAAGGAAATTCGGGAACGGGTTCTTCGATGAAATGTGCCAAAATATGGGCCTGCATATGATTCACCTCAATAAGAGGAATGTTTTGAGCAAGCGCAAACGCTTTCGCGAAAGATGTCCCTACCAATAATGACCCCAACAGTCCCGGCCCACGTGTAAACGCTACTGCATCTATATCATTTTTATGTACTTTTGCATCGCGGATGGCCTGCTCAACGGTTGGTATGATATGCTGTTGATGTGCGCGCGATGCCAGTTCGGGCACCACGCCACCGAATTTTTCATGGATGGTCTGGTTTGCGATGACGTTCGAACATATCGTACCGTTGACGCTGATAGCGGCAGACGTTTCATCACATGAAGATTCAATGCCGAGGATAGTGGCCATGGTCGTTAATATTTCGCATTTAATGAAAGCAAAAATATCAAAAAAATCTTAAAAATATCGCTGTGGGCGCTGGCCGTTCTATTACTTGCATTAACGGTACTGACGTATGCGCTCCAATACCGACCTGTTCAGACTTATTTTGCCAAACGCGCTGCTAGCTACCTTTCCAACAAACTCCGCACCACCGTATCCTTGGATGGTCTTTATTTCAAACCATTCTCGTCGTTGGTTATCAGGGGGTTATATGTTGCCGATTTAGCTGGCGACACGCTGCTTTACACGGATCATTTAACAGCAAAGGTAAACCTTTGGAAAATACGTGATGGCGAGGTCATCATCAAGGAACTGGCGCTATCGGGCGGATCATTCTTTTTCCATCGACAAGGCGATAGCAGCAACCTTTCGTTTCTTGTCGATTATTTTCGACCTCACGCAGACAGTCGGGTCTCAAATGACCCGGGGCAGGTCAAACTCGAGGTCGGATCTGTAGACCTGTCCAACATCTCCCTTCGCTATGTACGCGGCGAGCACAGCGCAGCCGGGGGTATCAATTACCGGGATATCAGTGTCACCGAAATGAGTGGCCATTTTAACGATATCGACTTGAGCAGTCATATCTTTAAATCGAATATCGAAGGTCTTACCTTTCGAGAAAAGAGCGGATTCCGCCTTCGTGAAATGCGTGCGGCCATCGAAATCGACAGTACCTATATGGAACTTGGAGATCTCTATCTAGAGACGAACCGGAGCCGATTGGGTGATTACCTACGGTTTGAGTATGCCCAGCTTTCTGCATTTGAGCATTTCATGGATGAGGTAACCATTCAATTAAGGCTTAATCAAGCGCGAATCAACTCCAAAGACATCGAGTTTTTCGCTCCTGAGGTAGCCGTCACTCGTTTTGATATTTCCTTATCCGGCATGTTCACCGGAAAGGTATCGGACATTTCAGGGCAAGATGTCGTATTACGGATGGGCAACCGGACGCGGTTAATGGGCGATTTCGGTATCCACGGCTTACCGGATATCGAACATACCCTTTTCGATATGCAACTCCACCGACTAACCACGAACAGCGCAGACATCGAATCGCTGGTAGGCCAGTTGGGCCATACTCGTCCACTGGAATTACCCTCGATATTGGAGCGGATGGGCGAAGTAGCGTATCAAGGTGGGCTGGTGGGCACCTACCACACTTTCGAAGCTACCGGAACGCTGGAAACCTCCCTCGGCATTGCACATACGGCCCTCAACCTCAGCATCCGCGACGGAGGCCGGTATGCTGGAAAAATCACAACGCCCGAATTCGATTTGGGCACGTTACTCAAGTATCCACAGATTGGGTATAGCGGTTTTGACATCAACATTGCAGGCGAGGGGTTCGCCCCCCACGATATGAACAGCCATGTGGATGGCAACGTTTCGTATCTGGATTTAAAAGGTTACCGCTATACAGCCATCGATTTGGCGGGCGAATTTTCTGAAATGGAATTTGCGGGGAATATCGCGATAGACGACCCTAACTTGCGGCTACTTTTCGACGGCGGTATCAACTTTAATCCCGAACGACCCGAATATGCGTTTGACGCCACCGTTGCCTACGCCGATCTGACCAACCTCCATCTGTACCGAAAATCGCCGGTGGTGATCGAAAATGCAACAATTGAAAGCAACTTCAATGGTAATGCGCTAAACAACATGCAGGGCGACCTGTCTCTTTATGACGTTCGCTTTCAAACAGATTCGTCACATTATACCGTTGATTCGCTCGTAATCGAAGCCAGTGGTAATGAAGCTCATCGGGTACTTCATCTACGCTCAGACCTTGCAGAAGCCACCGTAAATGGCGAGATGGACCTGACCACGCTTACCAGCTATTTCAAATCGGTCGCTATGCAGTATGCGCCATCGCTCGCGCTGGCGATTGGCCCAATCGGAAAACAGGCGTTCGACCTCAACCTTGAACTCAAGGACACGGAACCGGTTACTGCCGTATTCGCCCCTAAACTCACCGTGGGCGCCGGTGCATTGATGAATGCCCGGTTCTCTTCCGGCGACCGTACGGCAACGATCAACTTCATCGTTCCGGAACTGTCGTATGGCTTGATTGACATTGACCGGTTAATCGTGGATGAATCGGCCGACGAAGGCGCTTTGCGATTGTTGGTCACAGCCGATCGAATTAGTGCCACCGATAGCTTGTACATCAATAACGTGAACCTGTCGAACGTGATGGCTGGCGATAGCCTTCGCTTTAACTTAAAACTGTCTGACATCACGGCGAGCAACCAACTGGATTTGAATGGCATAGTGAATTTCCAACGGGGTTTACCGACACAAGTACGCATGTTACCTTCTGCACTGGTGCTCAACAACGAACCCTGGCAGTTTAAAAACGAAGCGACCGCCTACATAAACAACAGCGAAATCGACGTACGTGGCTTCGAAATATCCAATCAGGGCCAAACAGCCCGCCTGGAAGGCATCATTTCGGGCGAAAGCGACCATCCTATTTCGTTTACGTTCAAAAATTTCAACCTAAGTACGTTCAACCCACTGATGGCATCATCATCGATCAAATTCAGCGGCATCCTCGATGGGCATATGGATGTATCTTCGGTATTGAACAACCCCGTTGCCGTAGCGGATATGGCCGCAACCGACATACATCTCAACCAAACGGCCATAGGCGACGCCGTGTTGCAGGCCGATTTCGATCGCGTGAGCGAACTGGTCAACGTCAACTTAAGGGCAGCGCGCGATGGGATAGAAACCGTTAGCGCGGTGGGTACATACGATGCCGCGGCCGAAATCGACAAACTCAACGTCAAGGCACATTTTAACCACAGTGAGTTGATTCTCTTTCAACCATTGCTTGGCAAACTCGTGTCCAACCTCAGCGGAACGGTCTCGGCCGATCTACAGGTTTCGGGCACGGCACTAGCACCCCAAATTAACGGCAGTTGCCAGCTGCATGATGCGGGCTTCACCGTTAACTACCTAAAGACACCTTACCGGATAGATGACGAGTTCATACTGACCAATAGCACCATCCATTTAAAAGATTTGGTGATCACAGACCCCGGGAATAACCGGGCTATTGCCAACGGACGTGTAGACATGAGCAATCCGTTGGTTCCCGACGTTCGCGTAACGGTGGATGCAACCAACTTCCTCGTATTGAACACCACCTTCCGCGATAACCCATCGTATTATGGAACCGCGTATGGAACCGGGAGGTTCTCCTTCAATGGCCCAACAAACGCGATGCAGATTAGCATTCAGGCCGGTACCGGTGCATCCACACGGTTTCATATTCCGCTCAATACGGTGGGCACAGTGAGTGACAACGATTTCATCCGGTTTATTAGCCACGACACGTCGAGTACGCCGCAAACACGCCCGCGGCTATTTCAAGGGCTTAGTATGAACATGGATCTGGAGGTCACACCCGACGCCGAAACCAGCCTCTACACCGATCTGGGCGAACTGACGGGCCGTGGAGAAGGTACGCTTTCCCTACGGATGTCGAGCTTGGGCGATTTCGAGATGTTTGGCGATTACACCATCAATACCGGTAAGTTCACGTTTACCGCACAGGACTTCATCAACAAAATATTCGAAATTGACGAAGGTGGAACTATCCGTTGGACCGGACAGCCCACGGATGCAACGATTAATCTCGCGGCTGTGTATGGCCAACGTACAAGCTTGGCGCCGCTGTACAATGCGGCCGGACGGGAAACCATTGAGCAACGGGTACTTGCCCACGCGGTTATGAACCTCAATGGCAACCTGATGCGGCCAGACATTACATTTGGGCTCCATTTCCCGAATGATCCGTATGTGAACGATGAGTTACAGAGCTACCTAAGCGACGCAAATAACGTGAACCAGCAGGCACTGAGCCTGATTGTGCGACGGAGTTTCTCGCCCGGCTCGGCAACGGATTTCAGCCGCGAACTAAACAATACATTGCTTAGTGCGGGCACCGAACTGGCTTTCAACCAACTGAACAATCTGATTTCACAATCGCTGAATATCAAGTTTGTCGACTTAAATATCCGTTCGCTCAACGATGCGAGCGCCTCCCTTCGCTTTTTCAATGATCGATTGATTTTTACAGGTGGCGTTGCCGACATGAGAAATGTCAACGACCTCAACGTATTCAGTGACCGTATCGTCACCGATGCTGAACTACGCTACCTTATCCGTAAAGACGGTCGCTTGGTATTACGGGGTTCCAACAGGTTGAACAGTCGGAATTTTCTACCACTTACGATCAACGAAAATTACGTGAGTGCGCTCGGATTGGTTTATCGACAGGAGTTCTATACATTTCAGGAATTTTTTAGACGCCTTGTAAGCATCCGCCAAAAGGGGGAAGAGACGGAAACGGCCACCAATCCGGAAGAAAAATCAGGCGTTCCTGAAGAAGATTAAACAACTTACACATAAGTTTATATAATTTATAATAATGAACTGATTAATAAAATATTATGAAATCTACTTAAAGTCATCATATTATACTTAACAAAACCACCACACTCAACTAAAAACCAACAACTTACTTAACGAAATCATGTCATAACGTCACAGACGCGTATCACCCCGTATCGGCGGTTCTGGGCGTACTCAAAAAAATCGTATCTTTGTGTGATTTTTAACTTAGGGAGAGACAACTATGTCAATTGTAAGAGAATCAGACCTGATTGGTATCGGCAAAAAATACCAGATTGAAACCGAGGCGGGGGATCACATGGTCGTGGTTATCCACGACGATGGTCGGCGGGAGCTTTACCGCTATGACCAGGAGGAAAGTGAGTCCAAATGTGTGATGACCCTTTCTGATGAAGAATCGCGCCAAGTGGCCGGAATCATCGGCGGACTATCCTACAAACCCAAAGCACTTGAGACCATCGAAGTCGCGCTTGACGACCTCAGCATCGAATGGATAAAAGTAAGCAAGGATTCGCCGAGTATCGGCAAGTCCATTGGTGAACTGGAAGTACGTAAGCGCACAGGCGCATCAATCATCGCCGCGATAAGAGAGGGCGACAGCATCATCAACCCGGGACCAGACTATGTAATGAATGCGGACACCACCATGGTGGTTGCAGGCAAACGTAACCACATCAAGGTGATCAAAGAAATACTATAGCAGAAAAAAGCGGATGGCGTCACACACTCTGATATTTGAAATCGGTATTGCCGTAGGTTTAGTCGCTCTCGTTGGATTGATTTCCAACAGGCTTCGGTTTTCGGTAATCCCCTTTTTCATATTGATTGGTATGGTGCTCGGACAGCACGCGCCTACGTTCGGGAATATAGACCTTACCTTTACGGAAAGCAAGCCATTCATCGACTTCATGGGGCGTTTGGGCGTGCTTTTCCTGCTCTTCTACCTCGGATTGGAGTTTTCGGTAGGCAGGCTCATCAAATCGGGGAAATCCATTGTCACCGGCGGTAGTTTTTATGTCGCCCTCAATTTTTGCTCCGGTCTACTCATTGGCTGGATGATGGGACTGCCCTTCAAGGAAGTCATGGTTCTTTGCGGCATCATGACCAGCTCTTCGACCGCCATCGTGGCCAAGGTATTGACCGACCTGAAACGGACGGCCAATCCCGAAACGGAGGTGATCATGGGCATGATTATGTTCGATGACCTCTTTATCGCCATGCATATCTCGTTCCTATCGGGCTTGATATTGACTGGGAGCAGCTCTTTTTGGACGGTGGCGGGCACGTCGCTGCTCGCTTTAGGATTCATTCTCGCCTTTCTGATCCTTGGCCGCAAATTGGTACCGGCCATTGACAAGGTGCTCCAGGATAAAACGTCTGAACTATTCGTTTTGGTCATCTTTGCCCTGCTCTTTATCGTCGCCGGTTTTTCGGAAACCATCCACGTGGCCGAAGCCATCGGTGCATTGATGGCCGGACTGGTACTCGCCGATTCGCAATACATTAAGCGCATTGAGCAGCTGGTCCTACCCTTCAAAGACTTCTTCGGTGCCATGTTCTTTTTCAGCTTCGGGCTCTCTATCGATCCCACGACCCTGAGCGGTGCCGTACTGTGGGCTTCCATCGCCGCGTTAGTGACCATCGTTTGCAACGTGGCTTCCGGCTATTTCGCTTCCCGTTTCTCGGGCTTAAAGAAACGCAATTCAGTAGATATCGGGTTCACCCTCGCGGCTCGAGGCGAATTCTCCATTATCATGGCCAATATCGGCAAGGCGGGCAAACTCCTCCCCGTCATCCAATCATTTGTCGTGGTGTATGTATTGATATTGTCTATTGTGGCCCCGCTGCTCACCAAAGAATCCCGCACCATCTGGAACACCTTATTTGGCAAAGGAAACGTTGATAAAAAGCCCGCGAAGACGCTAAGTGACCTCGAAAAACAAGCAAGTGACAACGAAAACAGATCATCATGAAACAGGTTTCCACCTTATTAATCCTGGCTGCGTTAGCCGCCTCCTGTGGCAACGCATCCAAGTCGGATAAAGGCAATCCCGACACCATCCCGCTGTTTCAAATTGTCAACAACCCTGAGCATCCAAAGCATATCGCTTTACGGCTCGTGAACCGCATGGACGGCGACACATCCATAACCTATGTTGCCAAAGGACTGTATCGAGAAGACACCGTTGGTTTTCATATCGAATTGGACAAACAGATCGCTGCTGGCATCAATACAGATGGGGCGGTAAACGAAGACAGTGGCTTCACAACCGGATCCATCACATTTATGCGTGCAGGCCCCGAAAGCGATCGGTTCACCGCCGCATTGGCCGAGTTATGGCATGTGGACGACGTGACCCGGATGAAAACTACTCCTGTAGAACCGTTGGTATTCTCGTCCAACCACATCGCACTAGACCACGATAAGTCGTTCACCTATAGTTTCAAGTTATTTTTTGCTCAAGATGCACCTGTGCCGGGAGAAGTATTCTTTACGTTCGACACATTCAAGAAGACCATCGAATTCCAGGAAAAAGATATGCAATACCGGTCGCAGATTGTCCACTCTCTTGGCGAATAGCACCTATAAAGAGGCCCAGGCCGAAAACGCGATTACATAAACCCGAGCTCCAGCCGGGCCACCTCGCTCATCATGCTTTTATCCCAAGCGGGATCAAACGTAAGTTCGACCAAGGCTTGGCTCACGCCCTCCACCGCCCCTACCTTACGCTGCACTTCGTCGATGATGTCGCCAGCCACTGGGCATCCGGGTGCAGTGAGCGTCATGACCACTTTGGCAATACCGCCCTCCTTGGTAATCAGCTCATATACCAAGCCCAGTTCAACAATATTAACGGGTATCTCCGGATCAAAAATGGTTTCCAGCGTTTCGGTAATGGCTGGAGCTAACTGTAAGGGGTCGTTGACAATCATGCTTTTCCTGTATTACGGTTCAACAAACTTAATGTATTTATTCGACTTCGTTGCCATGTTCTCCATTCTTGACATTTCGCCCATAAACCTGTACCTTTAATTAAACAAAGCGCGAGTGAAGAAATAAACAACGTATATGAAGACCATCATGACCGCTGCGCAAACGCGCGATGCAGACCGCCATACCATCGAGCAAACGCCCATCACCTCGCTGGACTTGATGGAAAATGCGGCAATGGCCTTCACCGCAGCGTTCATGCAGCTATACCCCGACAAGCACACCAGCATATTGGTATGTTGTGGCACCGGAAATAACGGTGGCGACGGCCTGGCTATCGCCAGATTGCTGCAAGCCAAAGGCTATGATACCATTGCCGTGTGGGTTGCGCGGTATGCCAACCATGAAAGCGACGGGTTTGCTGCAAATCTCTCCCGCCTGCACCTCACGCCCATACCCGTCACCGAATTTTTCCCTGCAGATGAATTCGCGGATATCCAACAACGGGTGATTATTGACGCATTGTTGGGTTCGGGACTAAACAAGTCTTTAAATGGCGATTGGCTACGACTTGCACAATACCTCAACCAAGCGCATCGGCATGCGGTTGCTGTAGATATCCCCTCCGGATTGCGCGCCGATGGTGTTATGCCGGCAAACGAGTATGCGGTCTATGCCGATGAAGTGATTACCTTCCACCGGCCTAAACTCAGTTTCTTTTTTCCCGAGTCGGCCCGCGCCATGGCTCGCTTCCACGTGGTCGACATCGGAATGGACAACAATTTCATTGAGCAATTGCCGTCCAACTACCGACTGGTGGAAACCGCCGACATCCAGCATATATATCGCCAACGGGAACAATTCTCCCATAAAGGCACATACGGCCATGCGTTGATTGTAGCAGGCTCGAGGAGTACCATGGGTGCGGCCATTCTTGCTTCCGGCGCGAGTGTATATGCCGGCGCCGGACTTACCTCGGCATGTACCCCCCAAGAGGGGTTGGCTGCACTGAACACCAGATATCCCGAAGTGATGTTCTGCAGCCACGAGGACGCAGACGCCTGGGAGAAGAAATTCGATGCAGTAGCCATAGGGCCTGGACTTGATGTACCGGACTTGAATATACAACCTACGCTCATCAACGGATCAAAACCGCTCGTTATCGATGCCGATGCATTATCCTTTCTTGGAAAAAAACCGAAGCTGCTTCAAAAACTACCCAAGCAAAGCATCCTTACCCCTCACATGAAGGAATTCGACCGACTGTTTGGCCAGCACAACAGTTGGTGGGAACGCTTACAAACGGCCCGCGAACAAGCCGTTGCCCTCGACGTAATCATCATCCTGAAAAACCGATACACCTTTATTGCCCTACCCGACGGCGATGTAGCCATTAACCCCACCGGCAATCCGGCCATGGCTAGCGGCGGCATGGGTGACGTGCTGACCGGCATATTGGTGTCATTTTTAGCACAGGGGTACGCTCCGCGGGAAGCTGCCTTACTGGGATGCTACCTGCACGGGCTCGCCGGCGACCGGCTGCATGCCGCTGGAATGGCAATCGTACCAGCAACACGCATCATCACAGAACTTCCTTATGCCATTGCTTCATTGAACGATTGACCGGCGACGGTAAAACCAAACAATCGATTGCATACCGAAAAACATTGCAAAACCCACATGCATTCCGTAGTATTGAGGAAATTATTAGACCAAGATGAATAAAAATTATATCCTACCACTAGCCTGTTTGGCCTTGCTAACGGCATGTAATCCATCCCGCCCGGTAAAAACCTGCGAAACATATGCAGAAGCACCCGATCCGGATACGACACATGTCGACTGGTCGGCCGTCAACGGTTTGAACTATGCATTCGCCACCATCGATAAGCGGTATCCCAAATCGGCTATACCCGAGGTCGGATCATCCACAACGTGGCAGGGCAACGGCTGGCGCGGAGAGCGTATATCCGCGCAGTTGCTCCTGTGGTCTGACCGGCCCGTCGATCAGATCGAATTTGACTTTTCCCCCTTCACCGCTGAAGATGGGTCCACCATGGCGGGCTCCATCGGTACAGCGCGTTTCGTACGGTATGTGCTTACCGATGCCTTTGCCAATGGCTGCGGTCGCCGTAAACCCGAAGATTTCCCGGTGTCGCTATCCGCCGATGTGTTGGACAATGTCGACTGTTTCGATATGTCGGGGGGAACCACCCTACCCGTATGGCTGAGTTTTGACATCCCTGCGGATGCAACACCAGGCACCTATACCGGCACATTGAGTTTGCACGCCCAGGGCGAAGGAACCAAAAAAATGGACTTATCCATTGAAGTGCTTCCACAGCTACTGCCCGCGCCAAGTGAGTGGGCTTTCCACCTCGATATGTGGCAACACCCCTCGGCCGTTGCACGCGTACATGGCGTAGAGGTCTGGTCGGAGGAACACTGGGAGTTGATGAAGGTGCCCATGAAGATGCTAGCCGATGCGGGGCAGAAGGTTATCACTGCTAACCTCAATAAAGACCCATGGAACAACCAGTGCTTTGACCCTTACGAAGACATGATCGTTTGGACCAGGAAAGCAGACGGTCAGTGGACGTATGACTATGCGGTTTTTGATCGCTGGATTAACTTCATGCTGGATCTCGGGGTAAACAAGCTCATCAATTGCTATTCGCTGCTGCCATGGAACCATGAAATCCATTACATCGACGAGGCAACCGGCGATACGGTGAATGTGAGCGCAAAACCGGGAAGCCCAGAATTCACGGAGCTCTGGACACCCTTCCTCACCGACTTCCGCGACCACCTGGATGCCAACGGTTGGCTGTCGTTCACCAATATCGCCATGGATGAGCGTTCGCCAGAGGAGATGAAAATCGCACTAGCCCTGCTAGAAAAGGTTGTCCCCGAGTTGGGTGTGGCCCTGGCCGATAACCACAAAAGCTACCAGCAATACCCCATGCTGAACGACATTTGCGTAGCATTCGGCGCCGATTTTGCAGAGAACGACTTAGCCTTTAGAAAAGAAAAAGGACTAATAAGTACATATTACGTGTGTTGTGCTGACGAATTCCCAAATGTGTTCACGTTCTCCGATCCTTCCGAGGCCGTTTTCATGGGGTGGTATGCACGCGCTACCGATCTTGATGGATATTTACATTGGTCTTACAATTCGTGGACCGAAAAGCCACTGACCGATTCTCGGTTCCGCACATGGCCCGCTGGCGACACGTATGTCATCTATCCCGATGGCCGGAGCTCCATTCGATTTGAGCGCATCCGTGAGGGCGTTCAGGACGCCGAGAAGATAAGGATATTGCGCGAACAATTCACGGCGGCCTCCGATACTGACAAACTAACGATACTGGAAGAAGAGCTGGCGAAGTTCAACATCAAATCGGCACCCGATTCTACCACCGCCGCGCTGGTTAACCATGGGAAGAACGTGCTCGAAAAGTTAAGCAGATAGACCATTACACTAAAATTGCTGCCTCTATAACAAAAAACACTTGATATTATGGAAGAGAACAACCATGTAACGGCTGTAGCGAATGTACCACCGGAGCCACCGTTGGTTATCAACAATGAAATCCACTTATTCTTATCCGAAACCGCGAAATGGAGTAAATTTCTAGCGATTGTTGGTTTTATCATGGCTGCCTTGATTATTTTGGCAGGCATTGCATTCATGATTTTTGGATCGGCGTTTGCCGCCCAACTACCTGCACAATTTGCCTTTACAGGCATGATTGGTGTCATTTATGCAGTCATGGGACTACTATATTACTTTCCGGCCAAGTATTTATATGATTTTTCGACATACGCGCACCAGGCATTGGCCATACAGAATCAAGAAGCTCTTGTCTATGCTTTCTCCAAATTGAAATCCTTCTATAAGTTTTGGGGCATCATGATGGTCATTGTACTGGCAGTATACGGCGTTGCCCTCGTTTTCGGGGTACTCGGAACCTTGGTATTTAGTGCCATGAACTAGTTCAGTTGTCGTTCATTCGAGCAGGGCGGCGAAATAAGCTTGTAACGCGGTTACTTGTCGCTCGTTCAAAATTTGCCGGAGTTGCTCAGGCGCGGCCTCCCGGATTTTCTTTACCGATTTGAAGGTTTTAAGCAGCTTCTCTGCCGTCGTTCGACCGATTCCGGGAATACTTTCCAGTTCCGTACGGAAGGTATTTCGGCTCCGTTGATTGCGGTGGAAGGTAATACCAAAGCGGTGGGCCTCATCGCGGAGGTGCTGGATGACCTTCAATGTCTCTGACTTCTTATCGAGGTATAGGGGGTACTGATCGCCAGGATAGTACAGTTCTTCCAGTCGCTTCGCAATACCGATCACAGTAACCTGCTTATCGATACCCAACAGCTTCAGGCTCTTCAGCGCAGAAGACAATTGGCCTTTGCCCCCATCGATGATGATGAGCTGTGGAAGCGTCTGCCCCTCGTCCAACAGCCGTCGATACCGCCGATGCACAGCCTCCTCCATTGTCGCAAAATCATTGGGCCCCTCGACGGTTTTCACATTGAAATGGCGATAATCTTTCTTTGAGGGTTTCGCATCTTTGAACACCACGATAGCCGAAACCGGATACTTACCTTGGAAATTGGAATTATCGAAACACTCGATATGCCTTGGGAGTACATTCATCCGCAGGTCGCGCTGCATCTGCGTAAGGATGCGGTCGGTCTTCAGTTCGGGGTTGAGCTTCTCGTATTGGTTGAGCCGCTCCTTTTTGAAGTACAACGCATTTTTGAGCGATAATTCCAGTAGCTTCTTCTTCTCGCCCTGCTTCGGCACGGTAAACCGAAGGTCTCCGGTATCGACATCGAGCGCAAATGGCACAAGGATTTCCTTGGATGTGCTGTTGAATCGTGCTCGTATTTCCGAAATCGCCAAACTTAGCAATTCAACTTCACTCTCATCCAGCCGCTTCTTCAACTCCACGGTCTGCGTTTGGATGACCACACCATTCATCACCTTCAGGTAGTTGACAAACGCATACTTTTGGTCGGCAGCAATGCTAAACACATCGACATTCGTGATGGAAGAGTTGACCACGGTCGACTTGCTTTGGTAACGGCCCAACAAGTCGAGTTTACTCTTCAAATGATGGGCGTATTCAAAATTCAATTCAGAAACGGCAGCATCCAGTTGTTCCTTCAACCGGCGGATAACCACACTGATTTTACCATTGAGAATATCGCGGATATCCTTCAAGCTATGTTCGTAGTCTTCCTCCGTTTGGTACGCTTCACATGGCCCTTTGCAATTGCCGATTTGGTATTCCAGGCACACCCTGAACTTGCCACTGGCAATGTTCTCCGGTGTGAGCGACAAGTTGCAGGTACGGAGGGGATAGAGCTCACGGATGGTATCCATGATGGCGTGCATCATACCCACCGAAGCATAAGGCCCGAAATACCTGGAGCCGTCTTTGACGTATTTTCGGGTTGGGAAAACACGGGGAAATCGTTCATTTTTGATGACAATCCAAGGATAGGTCTTATCATCCTTCAATAGCACGTTATACCGTGGTTGATGCTTTTTGATCAGGCTGTTTTCCAACAGCCATGCATCTATCTCGGTATCGACGATGGTAAAGGTAATGTGGTTGATTTTGCGTACCAGCACGCGGGTCTTGCCATTCAGCTGGCTGGTCTTGACAAAATAAGAACTTACCCTGTTTTTGAGGTCTTTTGCTTTTCCGATATAGATGAGTTCGCCATCGGCGTCCCAATACTGGTAAACCCCCGGCCGGTGCGGTATCTGCTCAAGTACTTTACGGTAGTCAAATTTGGTCACTGCTATCTCCTTTCACACTCCATTCACGCAAAGTGCGCGGAGGTTCCACGCAAAGTACGCAAAGAAGACGTATGCAAAGAACCCTCAGCGGCCTTTGCGTGAAAGATCTTAGCGACCATTGCGTGGACTTTTTAATCGTTACTCAAAACCCAAGCCGGTCGTCCAACTGCGGCTCTTCGCTCGGTCTGAATTCTTCGTATTTACTGCAATCTAACTCCTTGGTAAGCCCCCCTTCCGGCAATGGGAAGTCGCCTTGCGTATAATTCAATGTCGTGTCGGCATAGACCTTCTGCATATAAAGGGCAAACACAGGGAGCGCTGCCTGCGCGCCCTGTCCTTCTGCCATCGAGGCGAAGCTGATGCCCCGATCTTCCGCACCTGTCCATACGCCGCTCACCAATTCGGGTGTGATACCAATAAACCAAGCGTCTGCATTATCGTTGGTGGTACCGGTTTTGCCACCGATGGGGTTGTTAAGGCCATAGCGCCAACGCAGGCGCCCACCCGACCCATTCGCCACGACGCTCTTCAGCATGTCGACCATGATGTAGGCGGTCTGGCTATTCAACACCTTGGAAACCCGTGGTGTGTTTTCGTAGATAGGCATGCCGTTCTTATCTTCGATGCGGAGGATATAGGTAGGCTCTACCCATACGCCATGGTTCACGAATGCCGAATAAGCGCCCACCATGTCGTATACCGAAGCTTCATAAGCACCCAGCGCTATCGAAGGAAACTCGGGTACGTCGGAAGTAATGCCCATGCGCTTGGTCAGTGCCGCCACCGGTGTCGCCCCCACTTCGTCGATCATATAAGCCGTTGCGTAATTCTGCGAGTGGGCCAGGGCGGTGCGGAGCGTAATGGGACTACCTGCTGAGTTGTCGCCACGGGGCGACCAAGCATTCGGGCCAGTGCCGACCGTGATCGGCACATTGGGCACTTTAAAACAGGGCGAATAACCATTGTCGATGGCCACTGCGTAGGTAAAAGGCTTTGCCGTAGACCCTACCTGCCGCGTACCGGTTTTCACCTGGTCGTACTTGTAGTGTTCGAAATTGATGCCACCTACCCATGCGCGTACATAGCCGGTATGAGGTTCCATAGACATGAACGAATTCCGAAGGATGAGCTTGTTATACCGAATGGAGTCCATCGGCGTCATCACCGTATCTTTATCACCATCCCACGTAAATATCGTCATGGGTGTTGGCGTCTCGAAATCTTTCTTGATTTCCGATTCGCTTTTGCCCGCCTGCTTCAGCACCCGATAGCGATCGGAGCGCTTCATGCCCGTTTCCAACAGCCTTGCCTTGTCGCCCCGGAAGGGGTCACGGCTTTTCCACTGCCTATCAAACGATGCCTGAACCGTCGTCATCCATTCTTTCTGCGCCGCTTCGGCATAGGCTTGCATCTTGGAGTTGATGGTTGTGTAGACCTTGAGCCCGTCGCGGTCCAAATCATACGGGCTTCCGTCAGCCTTCGTGATCGATAGCTCTTTGAACTCCCGCTGGATTTCCCGTTTCATCACCGCTCGAAAATAGGGGGCTAAACCGTCGCCATATTCCGATATGTTCATCGACAGCACCCGTGGTTTCTTCTGCAATTCCAACGATTCTTCCCGGGTGACGTACCCGGCCTTACGCATGTTCTCAATCACTACGTTGCGGCGCCGGATGGCATTTTGCGGATAGCGCACCGGCGAGTATATACCCGGCCCTTTCAGCATACCCACCAGAAGGGCTGCTTGTGTAATGCTTAGCTTATCGGGCGTTGTATTGAAGTACGTCCGGGCAGCCGATTTGATACCGAACGTGTTGTAGGCACCAAAATCGACCGTGTTGAAATACATTGTGATGATCTCTTCCTTCGTATAGTTGCGCTCGAGGCGCACGGCGGTTATCCATTCCTGGAATTTCTGGATGATGCGCTTGCCGGTACTCCGCGCACGCCCTTCGGAAAACAAGTTGAGCGCCAATTGCTGTGTAATAGTACTCGCTCCTTGTCGGTTGCCAATCAGGTTATAAAAAATAATCGTGAATGTACGTCGATAATCGATTCCCGAGTGGCGGTAAAAACGTTTGTCTTCCGTAGCGATCAGTGCCTGCACCAAATAGGGCGAAAGTTCATCGTAACGCACTTTCGACCGGTTCTGTACGTAGTAAGTACCCAGCACCATGCCATCCTCCGAGATAACCTCAGAGGCAAGGTTACTCTTCGGGTTTTCCAAATCGCGGAACGTCGGTAATTTACCGAAAAGCCCCACGCCCACACAAAAGATAAATAAAAAGCCCAATAAAATGATACCGATAAGTATCTTCCAGAAGGTACGGGTATACCGGCTGATTTCGTCCTTTGTTAGCTTGTTGTTATCGTTCTTTTTTTTGCTGTTCATTCTTCTACTTAAAACGCACGCTTAAGCGCGCACTTACCTATCCAACTGATCTTGATATACGGCATGGTAATCGTCTATCTTATTGAAATCAGATAACGTGCCAAAATTTGTTTCGGTAATCACAAAGGTGTTATACAGATCCCCCGGGATTTTCATGATATCGGGTATAAGCGGTAAAATCCGCGTTTCATACCGCTTGGCGTCGTCGTAGTTATTAAATGGTCCGATGTAAATCAACTGGTTTTCATCGCTGACGGCTTTCAACTGGTGGGCGATGTCCTGTTGGGCATACCGTGTTCGGTTGAATTGACCGATGCCGAAACGCGACGGTGCCAGGTTAACACGCCCATTCATTACGTTCACCACGAAATAGTAGATTGCCGAATCGGGCAGCAATGCCAAATCACGGTATACATTAGCGCCCAATTCACCGACTTCCGCCACTTTGGCCAGCTGTTGTTGCGTTACCCCAACCCCACTCCCTAAGCCATGCATGCCGGCTACCCCCGAGCTTCCGGCAGCAGCAACATCCAGTTCCCGGCGTGGTCTGGGCGGCTCGGGCCCACGTTTAATCACGAGTTGCGGCCACAGGGTCATGGTCGGTTCATCGACAAACCGCTCCCTACCTTCAACGATGGGTTGCAACGCATACTGGCGGGTAGACAGGGTGTCCCGGTGGGTTGTTATGAATTTCAGGTGCTGGTTCACTAGTGGGGTAATGAGGCTGTCATCGGGAAAATCTGCTACCAACTCCTTCAATGCGGTTTCAAATGTATCAATCGTGGATATCCGCCCCAAAGCCAATGCCCGCAGATAAGCCAGTTGGCTCAATGTCTGCCGGCGTCCGGTCCCTTTATCGAGTATAGAATTAATCTCGTCGATTATCTCGTGGTACTCCTGCGCGGCATAGCGTGTATAGGCCGCTTCATATACCTGATCCAGCACGCGTTGCTGCTGTTCCAGTTTGGCCAGGTACATCGGGTCGCGGATGATATGGCTGTACCTCGAATCAGGAAAATCAGCTAATAGTTTCTCGCGGTAGTGGGATACTTTTGCGGCATCAATGTCGGTATACAGTCGATAGAGGTTGTAATACAACAGGGGTACATCTGCAGTGGCCGGGTAGCGGGCCAACAGTTCTTCGTAGGTACGAATCGCTGCTTCGTTGTCGAGCAATTCATCGCGGTAGCTATTGCCAATCCGCAAGAGGGCTCCGTGTATGAGGGTGTCAGAAGCCGCCAATTTTTCATCCGTATCAGGCAGTTCCCCCACGTACGCCTGCTGGAGTTCGGCAGCCCATGTAGCACTATCCACCTCCATGGTATCTTGGGGCAGGGTAACTTCGGTATCGGCAGTAGCTCCGTCAGTGATTGCGGCCACAGCGCTCCCCCCAGCCATATCGCTAAACCGCCAGTTATCCTTCAGTTGACGGTTGCCCCACCGACGTCGGAATTCCGCCTGCCCCATCCCCATGGCATCGGGATTATTAAAGTAAAACCGGTTATCGGTATACGTTGGTGTCGCAGCCATCATATCATCAAACGGCGAAAAGCGCGTCGACCGGGTGGATTTTTCTTCCGTTGGTTCTTTCTTACTGGCTTGGTAGTGAGCCCATCGGCGAGCGATAAGGCTATCCAGCTCAACCTGGCGCTGCACCTCATCCAGCCCCGCCAAATATTGCAAACTATCTTGATGCGCTACGATCCGCAATTGCGTAATCAGGCCATCTAAATTGGCGATTTTCCGCTGCACTTCCCCCGCTTGGGGAAAATCGACAGGCAGTACCATGCCAACGCTATCGTAGTAAAGCTTGGCCGTAGGGTAGTCTGCGGCATGAAAATAATGGTCGGCAAGTTCCAGATAGGTCAGCGTGGTCTGGTACCGGTTGTTACTTTCTTGCCGCAGGGCCAGCTCGTAATTAGCCAGCGCTTCCAGCAGGTGGCCGTCGGCATAGAAAATTTTAGCGATCTGGTAATAAATCTGGTCTTTGAACTCCTTGTTCTTGCCGTCATGCAGCATACGCCGCAGCAGTTTCACCCGTTGTTCGCCAGTGCCGTTTTCGGCCGTCGCTAAAAACACGCGGTTCAGCCCGGCATGAAACGACATTTCGTAAGGCGCATTGCTGCGTACCACTTTGCTGTAGTGGTCGTATGCGTCTTCCGCACGATCGTGTTTCTGCAACAGCTGCCCCAATAGGAAATGCCACCGCAATTTGGTGGGTTTGTGCCGGGTATGCTCGATGGCTTGCTCCAGCATCGTGATTGCAGATACTTCGTCGTGTACAAGGAGGTAGTACTTCGCTTGCGTAGCGAATGCCAGCCCCACCGATTTCTTCTCGGCCTCGAGGCCGGCAAACACGGTATCCAGCACCAGTCCGGCCTGGGTAAGGTTACCCAGCTGCATCTGGGAGCGTGCCTTCCAGACCAAGGCAGCCTGCCGGTATTCAGGCATATCGGCAAACGTATTAGCCACATAGGTAAAAAACTCCACGGCGTTGTAGTAGTTCCCTTTCAAATGGTTTGCCTCGCCGGTAAGCAGGTAAGCCTCGTTGATGTATTTACTTTTCGTTTTAGTATTGATGATATTCCGCGCCTTGCCAATAACAGAATCCATCAATTGTGCGTTTGACGTCGCGGTGGCCTCGGTAGGTTCGATGAGTACGGGCAGCAACTGCTGGTAATTATCGTGGTGCGCCTCAAAATTCTGGCGCGTTACATCGGCAATGATCTTACGGCCATGGTAGACGATGTTGAACCGAGCCGTCAGGTTCTCCATCATATCATACTTGACTTCGCTTTCCTTTTCCCGGTTCGCTGCACACCCGGCCAAAATACAACACGTCAGTGCGCCTGCAACGATATGAAGGGCCGAAATGGCCGACAAGTGCCGAAAAAATGAATATATTTGCTGGGAATGCACATGCAAAAATATCATTTATTTTCGTCTGTATATAATTATTCATTAATTGCTTACTTTTAATGGTATTCACGAATACGTCGCCATTTATTTCATGTTGTCGTACCCCTTACCTAGAAACGTGGTGCTATGGCTAAACAAAAAAACAAGCTGTCGAAAATACTCAACGCCCGTTATAAGGTCGTGGTACTCCATGAAGATACCTTTGAGGAAAAGGCAGCTTTCAGGGGTAAACTATGGTACTGGATAAGTGGCACCATATCGGCCATCATTGTACTTGTGGTACTCACCATCGTCCTCATCCGGTCCACATCACTACGTGAATACGTTATCGGCGACTCGCTCAGCGGGTACGAGCGTACAGCCTTGCTGGATACATACGCCCGGATCGACTCGATGGAGCAGATAGCCCGTGCGCAGGAACAATACCTCAATAACATCAAGCAGGTGATCAGTGGTGAAGTTGGCGAAACCGCCGCAGAAGCACAGGAAGAACACCCCGTGAGCGACGTGACTGCACCATCGGCCTCCGGGGCTCCGGAAGTAGGCCTCTCGGAAGACGAGCTGGCCTTGCGCGAGCTGGTGGAATCAGGCGCACCCTACGACCTCCCCGAAAACCCCGGGCCTACCCGTACGGGCATCGCATCCTATACATTCTATAGCCCCATTAAGGGGATCATCAGCTCGAGTTTCAGTGCCCAGGAGCAACATTATGCGGTGGATATTGCGGTGAAACAGAACGAACCCGTGCGCAACACCCTGAGCGGCCACGTGGTTTTTGCGTCCTATACGCCCGAGACCGGGTATGTGGTCATCGTACAACATGGCAATAATTTGCTATCGCTGTATAAACATTGTGCATCAATTATCAAAAAAGTTGGTAGCTTTGTTCGTGGTGGGGAAGTGATTGCGTTTGCCGGGAATACAGGATCGTTGACAACCGGTCCGCACCTCCATTTCGAGTTGTGGTACAACGGCAACCCAGTGAACCCCACCGATTACATCGCTTTTTGATAACCATATGTTTACCTGAGCATCTATCCAAATGTTTACAAACAAAAAAACCGAAAAATTACCCGAAACGCGGAGCAGCAGTTTTAACCTGATTGCCAGCGGGACCGAAATTAATGGCGACATCACGACTGCGGGCGACCTGCGCATCGATGGCCGCATCAACGGCAACGTCTCTTGCACCGCCAAGCTCGTCATTGGCGACGGCGGCGACATCAACGGAAACGTCAATTGCTGTTCTGGCGAGATTTCAGGCACTGTGCAGGGCCAGGTTATCGCCAAGGAAGTCCTTCAACTCAATCAATCGGCGCTGATCCAAGGGGATATCGAGGCCACGCGGTTCATCGTTGAGGATGGCGCCTCCATCAATGGCCGGTGTACGACCAGCCGCAGTTTGGCGTTGCCCGAACGCCAGCCCGAAGTGAAACTGATTTCGTATGAAACCTGACATGTCAGTGCCTACTGATTAAAAGGCGATGACATACAGGTTCCATGAGGCCGTTAAAAACAAACTATTATCGAATGAACAAACCGAAACGGTTACCGACTAAAGCGCTGGGCAAATACGCCTATTTCAGCGGGGTGGGCATCCAGATGCTGGCCATCATCGGTGTATTCACCTACATTGGATATCGGATCGACCAATCGCGCGAGGCCGAAACGCCCATCTGGACAGCGCTTTTCGCACTAGCGGGGGTTTGTATTAGCATGTATACGGTAATACGGGCGGTGACACACCGCAATAAGAAAGACTCCTAGACCGATACCGTCACAACGAAAACCGCCTGGAGATGGTAAACCCCCATCGGAACTGTCCTTTGGTCCATGATGAGGTGGTTTCCGGAATGTACTGCATCTCCTGGATGGCCGTGGCATTGGTAAAATTGAGATTGAACACATGGCCGCCGGTCTCGACTTCCAAGCCGATGCCCAGGGGGTTGTAAAGCGCGGTGATGGCTTCCGCATACCGTTCCTTGCTTGCCGCCGATCGGAACGACAGGAAATAGTCCATCACCAGCGCCATACGCCTGCTCACCTTCAACCGCCCACCAATCCCCAGAGCAAACAGGTTATCTTGACCATCGTAATCCGCCGTGGTATTCCTACGGATATACGTGGGATGCACGGCCAGCGACAGTGCCGAGCCGAATTTACGGGCAATGATCAATTGCCCTACGATATTGAGCCGGTTGGCAAATTGCCGGTACGAGGTAGCTTCACCATCATTCTGCCAGTCGGCTTGCACGCCGGGGATGGTCATACTGGCGTAACCCGTTAGGGTAAGCGGCACCTTGCCATCGACCGTTTGCCGCAGCATCCGGTATTTTACGTTCATTTCGTATAACTGGGCTACTTGCGTAGCACCCTTGGCGCGGGCGATACCGACACTCAGATCGTCCGTTATCCCATACTCAAACCCGATTTTGATATCCGTGGAATTATCCAAGCCGAAGAAATTCTTGGCACCGCCGTTCGCGCCGGCAATATCGCCGAAACGGTGGTCTACCTTGAAATCGAGCTCGCGTTTATGGATGGTCTCGGGCGATTGGCTATTGATGATGCGTGTCGTCTTGAAGGTAGCTTCCACTACTTCACGGGTATGGCTGCTACTGTCCGCAAGGGCCGCCTCCAGGTCGATCTGCGCCGTTACCGGAAGTGAAAAGGCCACGGGCATGAGTAAGCGTGCCGTACTTTTAATCAATCGCATAGTCTTCATAATTGTTAGGAGTTACTTACTAAACGCTGCGGAAACCTTTACTTCCACCACTTCGGCGATGTTCTTGATAACAATACGGGGAATCCTCACATCGTGGTCGGCCACCCGCACATTGAACTTGGCGGTGGCCGTTACCGATGCTCCCCTTACCGTGATGGTTGCAGGAATCGTGTACCGCTTTCCGACGCCGTGTATATCCAGCGTGCCCACCACCGTAACAGGGTACGCACCGTCACTGCGCCAGTCGACAGGCTCTTGGATTTTACCGTTGAAGGTGGCGTGGGGAAACCGGTCGCTTTCCATGTAATTCTCGTTGAAATGTTCCTGCATGAGCCGTTTTTTGAATGCAAAAGTCTTTATCGCCACCTTGAATGCAATTTCACGGCGGCCGGTATCGAGCGCCGACGCCGCCTTTTCGGTTACCGCAGCGATATTCTCAAGGGGCGCTTCCGAAAAAAAAGATATTCGGCTTGCCTTGTCGATCAATAAGCCCTGCGCCTCCGCTCGGAAGCACAGAGCCATTGCGAAAAACCAAACGTATACCTTTATCATTGCGGTGCCCCCTTATCGATCCATGCCTTGAGCAATTCGCGTTCGCGGGTAGACAAACTCCCGTTTTTGGGCATCACCCTGCGCACGATCACCGCGTCATTGATCCGCTCGATATTATCTTTCACCGAATTGAAACCCGACAACACCCACTGCGAGGTTCCTTCCCCGGAGCCCGCATGACAGCCACTGCACTTCGTCTGCAGCAAGCTGCCCGCGAAGTTGGTGTAGGTCACATTTTCGGTTGTTACTTCATCACCGCCGCCATTTCCGGGCGGATCGGGGTCGGGCGTTGGCCCATCGCCTTTACCGCATGCTATAAAACCGAGTGTTAGTAAAAGCGCAGATATTTTCCAAAAAATTATTTTCAAGGGTGCCATCATTTTGTCCGTTAGTAAATAGTAGAAAACGTCAAGGGGTGGGTTTGTCGTTAAGGCGCTGCGGCTTCCGGCGAATCGGCGTTCAGTACCGGCCAAATGCCGACTGCGGGAAAATCAACCCCTTTGTTTTCACCGCGGGCGGCATCTTGGCCGAAATAATAAAGTGGCCACCCTTTATAGGTCAATTGCGTGCGCCCATGCACGGTTATTTCCTCGAAATCGGCGGGATCAAGTACCGATGGAACGGATGCCAATCCCGCTTCATAGATGGGCCATACACCATTATTGGAGAAATCGGCATTTGTGAAATTGTTGACGTTATACCGATCCTGGACAAACCCGTACAGTGTACGCCCGTAAGCATCAACCAGGTACCGTGTTTGGCCTTCGCCCGGTGTAAGGTCGTCGGTATAAAGCATACCATCCACCCCTACCAATTGGTGTTGCACCACCATCACCGAATAGTCGGGTTTTGCCACAAACCAATTGTTACCCACGCCATCTCCGCCGATAGCTCCGGGCGCGGTATCACTGGCATAATAGTATAACGGCCACCCTTTGTACGTGGATTGCAGGGAACCGTTGGCTAGGGTGATGGTACCGACATCATCGCTATCGATAGCCCCGCTGGCAGCGGCATTCGGGCTATAATAGGCAGGCCATATCGAGGCACAATTGCCTGCACATGCCGAGCTTCCATCGGCATCGCGGGCGAAGAAATATAGCACCATACCTGCACTGTCGGTCAGTACCTGCCCGTGGGTGGCATTGGTTTCAACAAAAATCCCCACTTTGGCCTCCGGCTCGACCGGATTGTCTTTTTTACAAGCGGCGATAGGCAGGCAAATCAGCATTGCCGCCCACCCTACCCATTGGTTGCGATGTGCTTTCATAACGCAGCGGATCATGTGATCTTTTTTGAATCGTTCCATACTTGCAATACGGAACAAGTGCCAAATAGGTTGCTTCAGAAGCGCAGGAAAAAAAAATAAAAAATGCAGGCAACCTTTTGCACCGAAACCCCGTATTATTGTGTAAACGAAATAAAATAGCTTGCCGACAGTAGTAAATGACGACGCCGTACAACAGCATATTGCCGGTTGCTTGAAATACGATAAGCAAAGCCAGTATGCGTTGTTTAAGTATTTCTATAGCTTTGCTATGGGGATATGCCGGCGTTACGCGCGCCAGTCGGATGAGGCGGCAGACATCCTGAACGAAAGCTTCTTGAAAATATTCAACCGCATGGAGCATTACGATGCATCCCGACCGTTCAAGACTTGGATAAGCAAGATCGTCACCAATACGGCGATTGACTATTACCGGTCTTCGCTCAAATTTGCGCAACACGACGAAATCGAAGCATACGAACACCTCAGCGATAGCGAACGTATATATGACAACTTAGCATACAACGATTTACTGGCGATGGTCATGTCGCTCAGTCCGGCGTACCGAACGGTTTTCAACCTGTATGCCATAGACGGATACAGCCATCAGGAAATTGCGGAATTATTGGGTATCACCGTAAATACATCAAAGTCAAACTTACATAAGGCACGCAAAAAACTACAGGAGTTGGTGGAGGATGGCCGCGACACCGGGTCGCTTAAACAAGCCGCAAAGGCAAGCGGCCGGTAAACGGTAGCAAAAGGAATGTGAAATGGAAGAGAAACACCCCATAGATAAACTTTTCAGGGACGGCTTAAGCCAGACCAACATTCCCTTTGATGAGGGTGCCTGGACTACCCTGTCACGAAAAATGCGTCCGCGCAAGCGATGGCCCCTCCTGATCGGTATCGGCAGTGGCATAGCCGCCGCCATGGCCATCGCGACCATTTTGCTATTCGGTGAGCGTGAGCTGGAGGTAGCACGTCCTGAACACCATGCCGTATCGCAGCAGCCAGTCGCACCGCCACAACCCGAAATACCAACGCCCGGTGTGTCCGCTTCCGTCGACGCTACCGATTCGGCAGTAACTGGCATTAAGCTAGCATCAACACCTGTCGTTAACCCACGACCAACGGGTGTCGAGTCAGCCCTTGCCCCTACGCCTGTTCGATTACAGGAACTGACCACGACCACCTTTCCCAACGGTCTTTACCTCGGACCGCAGCGCGTAACCATAGCATTGCCGACGCGCTCACTTCAGAAACCCTATATACCTACTGATAACCAGCCGTTCCCTACCATCCGAAGAGGGAACCGTGGGTGGACATTAGGCATTATCGCTGCCCCCGACTTATCGGGCACACAGCCCTTCCGTGGTAAACTCAGCGGCAACTTGGGACTTATGGCTACCTATCGTCTTAATGGATGGATCAGCATCAGCGCGGGAGTACTTTATGCCAAAAAAATATACCAAGCCGATTTTGCGGACTACCGTCCCGCCGGCAATCCGCTCTATGCCCAATACACACCGATGACCGTGGATGCCGATTGTAACGTACTGGATATTCCAGTGAATATCAATATTGACATCGCACGGCAGCAGCGCGCAACGTGGTTTGCTTCCACTGGAATATCCAGCTACCTAATGCTCAAGGAAACGTATGATTACACCTATCCGCCGCACCAGTATGGCGACTTGGAGCAGCTCACGCTACGCAATCAGAACCGCCATATCCTGGGCATAGCCAACTTGTCAGTGGGTTACCGCCGGCAACTTGGGGGTGCCGTAAGCCTTACCGTACAACCATTCGTCAAAGTGCCGCTTACGGGGATCGGCAACGGCAAGCTCAAACTTTATTCTTCCGGAGTAGCCCTATCGGCTGATGTGGACCTTACCCGCAGGGTTAAGTGACATTCAAATAGGCTTATTTACGTGTCGGAGGCCGTTGTTTCCGGCGCGGAACCCTTCACTTGCGGATTGGAGGCCATTGCTTCCGGCCCGGGACCTATCACTTGCGGAGCGGAAGCCGTTGCTGCCGACCCGGAAGCAACCACTTGCGAAGCGGAAACCGTTACTTCCGATCTGGAAGCCATCACTTGCGTAGCGGGAACCGTTGATCCCGGCAGGCGAGCCATCGCTTGCGTAGCGGAAGCCGCTACTTCCAACACGGGACCCATTACTCGCGGAGCGGGAGCCGTTACTTCCGACCGGGAAGCCATCGCTTGCCGACCGGGAGCCGTTGCTTGCGGAGCGGAAGCCGTTGCTTGCGGAGCGGAAGCCGTTGCTTGCAGTCCGGAACCTATCGCTTACGAAGCGGAAGCCGTTGCTTACGAAGCGGAAGCGATAGATTCCGAACCATAAAAAACCCTTATACAGCATTGTTACACACATTTAATGGATTAGATTTGCTTATAGTTTGTAATTAATCTAAATTAGCGGCATTTTTAAGCGGTCGTTGTGAGACAATTGGTTAGTTTGATGATTTCGAGAACGGGTTTGGTCGCTGCATGCGCACTTTTCATGACCTTGCATGCCTTTGGACAGTCGGGCACACTGGCCGGCACAGTGACCGATAAGCAGGGGAACACGCTTGTTGGAGCCTCGGTGACCCTGGGTACTGCCGTCTCATCGCAAATCACTAATCAATCGGGCGCATTTACTTTCGCTAACCTTCCCGCCGGCAACTACACCTTACGGGTGACGCATGTCGGATACACCGAATACACGGAAAATATCCAGTTCAATGGCCGGGCGACCAAGCTCACCATCCAATTATCGTCGCAATCCAATATGCTCGAAGGTGCTACCGTGGTCGGCAAAAGCGAAACCCAGCAGGTACGCGAACAGGCTATCCGTGCCGTGGTGGTAGATACCCGGGCCGTGGCCGAGCAGCCCACCACACTGGCCGAGCTGATGAACCGCTCGCCGGGTATCCGCATCAGGCAGAGCGGTGGATTGGGCAACACGGTGGATGTATCGATCAACGGATTCCAGGGCAATGCTGTCCAGTATTTCCGTGATGGCATCCCGCTCGAATACCTGGGTGGCGGTTATGGCATCAACAATGTACCCATCAACCTGCTGGAACGCGCCGAGGTATATAAAGGTGTGGTGCCCGTATCTTTGGGGGGTGATGCGTTGGGGGGTGCCGTAAACCTGGTGACACGCAAGCACATCGGCTCGATGCTCGATATTTCATATGAAGCAGCATCGTTCAACAGCCATATCGCTAATTTATCCGCTTATCACCGGGCCGAAAAAGGCTGGTTTGTCGGAATCGATGCGTTTTACAATTATTCCGACAACGATTACCAAGCCGATGTGGAGGTGGTCAACGAAAACGCCAACCTCGTACCGGTAACGGTGCCTCTGTTCCATAACGGCTATGCACATTATTTCGTGGAAGCCTACACGGGGATAGGCAATACCAACTGGACCGATGAACTCCGTTTTTCCGTTGCCCACTATGGCATTGATAGGGAATCGCAGCATCCTGCACTGATGACCAACCCTTATGGCGCGTTGACCATGCACAATACGGGTTGGGTGCCGAGTATACGGTACCGGAAGGCAATCGGCAGTTTTGCGGTCGACCAATTCGTATCTTATAGTACCATCGACCGGTCGCGGGTAGATACCGTCCGTGGCACTTATAATTGGTACGGCGACTTCACGCCACACAACGGTATAGGCGAAAGCCCACGGCCGTCATTAGCGACTATCGACTTCTACAACTTCATCAGTCGTACACACGTAGCATATACGATCAATGAGTCGCATAAACTCGATGCCAATGTCGTCTATAACCATAACAGACGGATCGGTGCCGACCCATACGGCTTGCGCTTTGCGGGAACGGATATCGACATCCTAAGTAAAGAGGCGATTTACGCCAAAACCACTGCCGGTATCTCCTGGGAATCGAAGTGGTTAAACGAACGGTTGGTTAACCAGCTGTCGGCCAAATTCTTCCGGTTCGAAACCCGGGGTATCGATGGATTTATGGCGAATGCGACCGACCTCGACGACTACACCACTTCCGAAAACAACAATTGGGGCATCGGAAACGCTGTGAAGTACACCCTGGGCGACCACCACCTGCTGCGGGCATCATTCGAACTGACCAACCGGTTGCCTAGGGAAAATGAGCTATTTGGTGATAACGACACCCGTGCCCCTAACTTTGACTTGGAGCCTGAACGGAGTTTCAACGTCAACCTCGGTTACCGTTACCAAGCATCACAGCTTTCTGCCGAAATCGGCGCGTTCTACCGGAAAACCAAGGGCATGATCATGCTCGTACCTGTGCAGCCACCCTTTGCACAGTACCAAAACCTCGATAGTATACGCGGGTACGGCGTAGATATCGATCTCCATTACCGCATCAGCGAGCTACTGCAACTAAACGCGAATGCCACATGGCAAGACAACCGGATGGTGGACATCGGCGATGGCCTGCACC
The DNA here is from genome assembly GCF_035818675.1 of Parapedobacter flavus. Classification (NCBI taxonomy): domain Bacteria; kingdom Pseudomonadati; phylum Bacteroidota; class Sphingobacteriia; order Sphingobacteriales; family Sphingobacteriaceae; genus Parapedobacter; species Parapedobacter flavus. The sequence goes on along the minus strand of NZ_JAYKZZ010000015.1, from coordinate 154,613 downwards.
AATGGATTGAAGGCACGCGGCTACGGAACACACCCTATTTTTTCGCCAATGCGGGCGCAGTCGCTAACTTTAATGGCGTACTGGCATCCCATGATCGGTTGAAACCCTATGTCCACTGGAACTTCATCCGTGAGTTTTACCTCAACCACATCCCGCGCGATGCAGAGCCCAGTGGATTCCTCGGCCTCTTCGGCAACGCCAAGGTACCGGTAACCAACGTAGTGCCCAACCAGCACCTGCTCAGCGCCGGTTTCAATTACTTTTTGGCTAACCAGCCGGTTTCCCTCGGGTTTGAAGTAAAGAATATGGCCGATAGCAAATTATACGACTACTATAAAATACAGCGGCCCGGCCGCAGTTTCCACGTAAAAATTAATTACCATTTAACAAAAAAGCGATAATCATATGAACAAGCAATTCCTTCGCGCTGCTACAGCAATCGTTACGGCAGCAGCCCTGTTTACCTCCTGTGCAAAAGATGACCCCGCTCCCGACCAGGATAGTGACACTAAATACGTGTTAATCACCTTGGCCGACCGGGTATCCGGAAACAAAGCCGGTTTTATCAGTTCCTTCGACGAGATGCCAACGGGAACGATTTCCAACGCTACGGCCGGGTCGTTGGAAGGCCAGGGCATGGGTGGTTGGCGCACTTACGGCAACAACATCTATAAGATGTTCCGCACGGCAGATTATGTCCAAGGCATCGAGAAAATAAATGTGGCCGCAGATGGTACGGTTACTTCGGGCGCATTCATCAGCTCGAAAGACCAAGCGGCTGCCGCAAAGTATTTCGGAACCGGCAACTTCGTTATCCAAGACGATAACCTGGGTTACTATTGGGATGCCGCAGAGCCTTATAATATCCAAAAATTCAACCCCACCACCATGGTAAACACCGGGTCGATGGATTTCGAAGAAGAAGTGAAGGAGATGGAATTGAGCGAAGTAAGTTTCGCCGCAATCGGCCAGAAATTCCTAGCCATAAAAAACGGTAAACTCTTCGCCAACCTTACCTATGCGAAGAATACCGAAAGCCAAATCGGCTTCTTTGACGACTTTTATACAGACGTATACATTGCGGTTATCGATCTCGCATCAGGAACCTGGGAAAAACGCATCAAAATCGAGGATACGGGAAGCATCGCCTACATCAATGAAAACCATATGTATGACTTTGATGACAATGGCGACCTCTACATCGTTACACAAGGCACCCATGCCAAGGGACTGGGTGGAAAATCAAAGATTGCCCGTATCAAAGCTAACGAAACCGATATCGATAAAACCTGGGAGATGAACTTCTCCGAGTTCCGTAGCGTAGACAATGGCAAATTTGTGAACGTATTCGCTAAAAACGGCCGACTTATCGTGACGCTCAATACGGAGACATTGGCTGGCGGACCTACAGGCAACATCAACAGCGCAGACATCTGGGAGTTCTACAGTGTAGACATAGACAATCCCACGCAGTATAACAAAATCGAGGGTATTCCCGTAGGCACCAACCCTGGCGCAGCCATGCTCGCTTCGGAAGTGGATGGAAAGGTATTCCTCCGTGGTTCTTCCATCAACTCGGGCAACGGGTACTATGTGTATGATTTCGCAACCAATTCCGCAGAACTCGCATTCAGCGTAGACGTCGGCGGAGCGGTATCCGGTTTCCATAAAATAGAAGTGCAGTAATGAGCAAACGGGGTTGCTACATGCTTTTGTTGATATGCCTTCCGCTCTTCGGCACGGCCCAGTATACACTTACGGTAAACGTGACCGGCGTACCGCCATCGCATACCGACGAGCCCGTTTACATTACCGGCAACTTCAACCGCTGGAACCCGGCGGAAGAACACCTCACCCTGAACAAACACGCTGATGGCTCTTATGGCATCAGCGTGTTGCTGGAAGACGTGCCCAGCGACCGCCTCGAATTCAAGTTCACCCGTGGTAGCTGGCCCACTTCCGAATGTACGGCCGATGGCCGATTAGTGGGGCCACGGCTGGCCAGACTGAATCGCGATACAACCATCACCTGCCGAATCGAGGGCTGGCGCGATGATTTTCCGGCATCCACCGCATCACCCAACGTGCACGTGTTGGATTCGGCATTTTACATCCCCCAACTGGATAGGCACCGCAAAATCTGGATTTACCTGCCCGAGGATTATAACGCGTCTACCAAGCGATACCCCGTGCTTTATATGCACGATGGCCAACACCTCTTCGACGAAGCCACCTCACGGGGCCGCATCGGCCCCATCGAATGGGGGGTCGACGAGGTGATCGACACCGCCAGCGAAAAGTGCATCGTGGTGGCCATCAACCACCAAACGGATTACAAAGACCGCGTGCCGGAGTTCTATTACCGCACCAGCACGGACTACCCCACCGTGGAAGGCCCGCAATACCTGGCGTTTATCGTAGAGACGCTAAAACCATACATCGACGCGCGTTACCGTACGCTCGCCGATAAAGCACACACCGGCTTGGCGGGTAGCTCCATGGGTGGCCTCATTACGTTCTACGGCGGACTTGCCTACCCCGGGGTCTTCGGCACCGTGGGCGTCTTCTCGCCATCCATCTGGCTCGACCATGGAAACATTGAAAATGAACTGACTACACTGACAAACATAGCAAACATCCATACCCAACGGTACTACTTCTATGCCGGCACAAGCGAAAACCGCCGCAAACCCGACGGTACGTTCGTGCACATGAACACCGACGTACAACGGGCCATCGGTCTGCTGCAGAAAGCCGCCGACCCCGAAATCGAACTCTCGGTACGCGAGGACGGGCGGCACGGTGCGCTCTACTGGCGCGAAGCATTCCCCGCCTTTTACCACTGGTTCATGGAAGGTACCCAACAGGCTGTTTATTAACCCTATGTTTTACTTTAATCTTAATCGATATGCAACAATTCAAATTCCACCAACTGTTTCCTAAAGCCACCATGTTGGCTTTAGCCGCCGCTGCCAGTGTAACATTGTCTCCTGCCCAAACCCTTTCCACATCGGCCAAGGTGGGCAAAGGGCTTTACGAAATCGTGGTCGACCACAACGACGGTGCCGTTTACGTTGCATCCGTCGGCCAAGGCGATGTCCTCGGTCCCTACATCTACAAACTTGACCCAAAAACCCTGGCAGCCGTTGATAGCATCGCGCTGGATGAGGTCCCTGGATTCGGCCTGGGCATCAACCAAAAGACACAAACGCTGTACACGTCCGATACCCGGTCCAACTCCGTCCACGCCATCGACCTCAAAACCGGCACCGTGCTCGCCACCATCAGCAACGGCGCAGAAAAAAGCCATACACGTGAAATCGCCGTCGACGAGAAAACCAACAAAGTATATGTATCGGATGTAGGGGACCCCAGCACCATCTGGGTGATCGACGGAAAAACGAACCAGTACCTGTATTCGTTGGAAGATGCTGGTAAAACGGCTACCGGACTGGCCATCGACAGTAAAAAAGGATTACTTTATGTAACGGCCATGGGCGACAACGAAGTGCACGTGTATAACACCAAAACCCGCGAAAAGGTAACGTCCTTCCCCTCGGGATCGGAAAGCCCCATTAACATTGCACTCGACAAAAAGGGCAACCGCCTATTCATCACCGATTCGAAAAACAGCGTACTGACGGCCCTAAACGCCTCAACAGGTAAACTGTTACAGAAAATAACGGTGGGCGAAAACCCCATCGGTGTAACTTTCGATGCCAAGCACAACCGCATTTTTACGGCCAACAGGAAAGGCCAATCGCTTACGGTTATCGATGGAAAGACCTACGCCATCATCAAAGACATCGCCACCGAAGGGCTTTCCAACACGGTAGCCGTAAACCCGAAAACCGGCGAGGCCTACGTCACCAACAAGCAGGTAGGTAGCCGCGTGCGCGAAGGACAAACCCCACCCGCTCCGCTGCCGAATGGCGATACGGTAAGTTTGATTACGTTTTAACCCTTGATTTTTAACTTCAACTCCATGAACACAAAAAACAACGTCCGGAAAATCGCTGCCTTTGCATGTGCAGCCGTTACTTTGGTAGGCATGACCGCCTATGATGCATACGCCCAAAAGTTGGTGAAGACCGAAAAAATCAGCACCAATTCCAACGTGTACCAACCCGTATATAACCCTAAGGACGGTTTCGTTTACGTCTCGGCTGCCCATGAACAGGGGAATACCGGCAAAGTATACAAGATCGATGCGGAGACCCTCAAGACGGTCGACAGCATCGCTGCACCCGAGTCGGCACCGATGGGATTAGGCATCAGTGTGAACACCCAAACACTCTATTCCACGAACAGCCGCACCGGTATCGTAACCGCCATTAACCTGGCTACCGGTGAACAAACGCACATTACAACCGGCGAAGAAGGGCAGGCACCCCGCGAAATCCGTGTGGATGAAAGCCGCGACCTCGTGTATGCCAGTAGTGTGCGCGGCGGCGGCTTGTGGGTCATCGATGCCAAGACCAATAAATTTCTGAAATTTTACGGCGACCTCGGCGGTGCCATTACCGGACACTACATCGATGAAAAGAACAACATCATCTACGCGACCGCCATGCGCGACAATGAAGTGGTGGTGGTTGACGGTGCCACAGGCAAGGTGCTGAAGAAATTCGCCGCACACGGCGAACGTCCTACCAACGTGCACCACGACGCCAAAAACAACCGCCTATACGTAGCCAACCAGACCACGGAGAACATCACCGTGCTGGATGCCGAAACCGGCGAACTCATCAAGGCCATCCCCACCGGGAAAGGGGCCCTGGGCGTAAACCACGACCCCAAGCGCGGAAACATCTACGTGGCTAACCGCCATGGACGTACCGTGACGGTGATCGACGACAAGTCGTTGGAAGTGACCAAAACCTTCGAAATGGATGCACTGCCCAATACCGTGGCCATCAACCACGCTACGGGCGACGTGTACGTGACCAATAAGCAAGCGGTACGGGAGCGGAGTGAAAATGCTCCCGAGCCCGTCCCGGCACCGAACGCAGACTCCATCAGTTTGATTAAATTGTAAAAAGAACATGCACACGAAATTTAAAATAACCACCCTCCTACTCGGTGTGATCTTTGCGACAGCGCTGCATGGCCAGCCCATTACGGTCACCGATGTGGTCGGCCGCGACGTGACCATCCCGCAACCCGCCAAACGGGTTATCCTCGGTGAAGGGCGCCAGCTGATTACCCTGAGCCTCCTCCTGCCCGACCCGGTGGCGATCACCGCAGGGTGGACTGGCGACTTCTCCAAATCGGGCGGTTTGCTCTATGAGGCGTACCGCACGCAATTCCCGGCACTCGACGACATCCCGCTCATCGGCACGTCGGGCAAGGAAACCGTTTCCACCGAACAGATCATATCGCTGAAGCCCGACCTGGCCATCTTCGGAGCCGGCTCACACGGGCCGGATGCGAAATCCGCCGACATCATCCGCCAGCTGGAAGCAGCAGGCATTCCCATCGTCTTCATCGATTTCCGCCTCCACCCATTTAAAAACACGGTACCGAGCATGTCGCTATTGGGTAAGGTGCTGGGCCGCGAGGCACAGGCAAATGCCTTTGTGGAATTCTATAACAGGCGGATGAACCACATCCGCGGCACCCTGGCCAAGCACCAAGACATCAAGAAGCCCAAGGTGTACATGGAGATGATCCGCGGCACCGCGCCTCCGGGCTCCCCCGGCAATGGGAACCTGGGCGAATTCATCGAGTTTGTCGGCGGCAACAACATCGGCACCATCCTGCCCGGCGAAGTGGGAACGCTCAACATGGAATACGTGATCAGCGAGCAGCCCGATGTGTACATCGCAACCGGTATTGCCAAGCCGGAAGAAGAAGGCATGGTCATCGGTCAGGACGTATTTACGTACCAAACCCAGGAAAGTCTCGCCAAGCTGGCGGCACGCCCGGTGGTGAGTCCGCTCAACGCCATCAAGGAAAATCGAGTATACGCCATGTGGCACCTCTTCTACGATTCGCCGCTCAACATCGCGGCGGTAGAGGCGCTCGCCAAATGGACCCATCCCGAACTGTTCGGCAAGCTGAAACCCCATGGGGTGCTGAAGGAAATAAACGAACGGTTTTTGGCCGTTCCATTAAAAGGTGTTTACTTTGCGGAATTGAAACCATAGGGAGTAGCTTTGTATCCATCAACCGCGGTCATTGAAAAAGGGTATCGCCAACAGTTTATTAAACGTGTCGTACTGCTGGTCGCGCTGGCCGTGGCCACGGTAGCCTCCTTCCTGGTCGATATCGCCGTTGGCCCGTCGACACTCGATTTTGCCGGCGTATTACAGGCCATTTTTTCACCCGACAGCGTCGACCTATCGGCCCGGGTAATCGTCTGGGAGGTACGCATGCCTTACGCGGTCATGGCACTTTTGGTAGGCGCTTCCCTGTCGCTGGCCGGCTGCGAGATGCAGACCATCATGAACAATTCGATGGCCAGTCCATTCACGTTGGGTGTGTCGGCAGCGGCATCATTCGGCGCCGCGCTGGCTATCGTTCTCGGGCTCAGCATCCCCGGTGTGGGCGGCGAATGGATGATCGTGGTCAACGCATTCGTCTTCGCCTTCGGGGCTACCCTCCTGCTGCAGGCGCTGTCGTCGTTGCGGGGCACGGGTCCAGAAGGCTTGGTGCTGTTTGGCATTGCATTGGTTTTTTTATTTAACGCATTCACGGGCATCATGCAATACTTAGCCAGCGCCGAAGCACTGCAGCAATTCATCTTCTGGAGCCTCGGCTCATTGACCAAGGCCAATTGGGACAATATCCCGTTGCTATTCGGGTTATTTGTGGTCCTCGCGCCGTTTTCGCTAGCGTCGGCCTGGCAGCTCACGGCCTTGAGGCTCGGTGAGGAAAGTGCCCGTAGTTTTGGCGTCGGCGTGAAGCGCCTGCGTTTCCTGTCCCTATTGCGCATCAGTCTGCTCACCGCGGGTGCCACGGCCTTTGTGGGCACCATCGGGTTCATCGGATTGGTAGGTCCGCACATCGCCAAGCTGCTCATCGGCGAAGACCACCGGTTTTCGCTGCCCGCGAGTATCCTATCGGGCGCACTGATCATGTCGTTGGCATCGATCATCAGCAAGGCCATCCTGGCGGGAGCTATCGTGCCGGTAGGTATCGTGACCTCCCTGATCGGTGTGCCGGTATTCGTAGCCTTGATTTTGAACAAGCAAAAACGTTAGGAGAAAGGGATTCCATGGCAACACTCCAGGTTAGCGAAATCCACGCAGGTTACCCCAAGAAAAAGGTAATCGACGGCCTCACACTGCCGCCATTGGCTAGCGGGGAGGTAACGGTACTCACGGGCCCCAACGCAGCGGGCAAGTCCACGCTGCTGCGTGCCATAGCGGGTTTGCTGCATGCCCATGGGTCGGTGCAGTATGAAGGGAACGAGTTGACCACGCTTTCCCCGCGGAAACGGGCATCGTATGTCAGCTTCATGCCCCAAAGCGTACCGACCGATATCAACCTTTCGGTGATGGAGGCCATTATCAGTGCCCTGAAGGCATCGCCCTTCGACGCGGCCACTACCCACAATGAGCAATTGCACCGCCGTGCCATTACGGTGCTGGAGCGCATCGGCATCGCCCACTTAGCCCTCGAGCCCCTCAACCAGCTGTCGGGTGGGCAACGGCAGATGGCCAGCCTGGCGCGGAGCGTGGTACGCGAACCCCACATCCTTTTGCTGGACGAACCCACCAGTGCGCTTGATCTGCGCCATCAATTGAAGGTGATGCGCCTGGCCCGCTCCTTTGCGCAAGACGGGCGCATCGTTATCATGGTGCTGCACGACCTTAACCTGGCCATGCGCTGGGCCGACCGGGTGGTGGTGATGCACCAAGGCAAACTCGTGAGCCAAGGCTCCCCTACCGAAGCCATTACACCCGCGGTGATCGAATCGGTGTATGGTGTACGCATACGTGTGGAACGCTGCAGCCAAGGCAAGCCGAACCTGATCGTGGACGGAGAGTGCTGAATCCATATGAGATAAAGACCCAAAATTAGTACTACCTTTGTTTGTCGATGGAATTGAACCATCCCTAAGAGGACGATTACACATGAAATCAACAACAACAATCGCCACCGAAGCGGCAAGCCGATACATCGGCCAGCTGTGCCGGCATTTCCGGCATAAAATCGAAACAGAATATACGGCTACGACCGGGCTCGCCACCTTCCCTTTCGGCACCTGCAACATGGCAGCCACACCCACCCACCTTACGTTTGACATCGCCGCGGACAATGCGGAAAGCGTGGAAAAAATCAAAGGCGTACTCATCCGTCACCTGGATAAATTCGCCTACAGGGAAAAACTCGAAGTGGAGTGGCAGGATCGTAGCAACTAGCGTTGAAAAAGTTCACACTTTGACAATAATATCGTTAGTTTTGTTTCGGCACCTTTGAGTCCGTACAGCCAATTTCACGATATGTATAAAAACAGCAAAACAGTACCCGGATCCATGACGACAAGAAAGACATTTCTAAAACAATCGGCGCTATCGCTCCTTGGTTTAAGTTTACTTTCATCAACGAAAGCTGCTTGGGCAGAACAAGCCTTTGGTAGTGCTGCTGCTAATGGCAGCTTCAGCACGGATATAAAAACCATCCGGTCGATTTCGTATAACATCTTCAATGGCTGTATTGGATATAAAGGCATCAATGGCCGCAACTTACCCCCGGGCGAACAGAGCACGTTAATCAAAGCCGCCCGGGATTTGGGGCAGATCCCCGCGCGGATTATGCAGGAGCTGGCGCTGTACCGGCCCGATATTATCAATTTCTCGGAGGGTCCCGATGAAAAAACCGTTGCAGAAATGGCGGAGATGCTGGATATGTCATACGCATTCTTCCCCGGCGGAAAAGATGGTTCGGGAAAATTCCCGGGAGCCATCCTCACCAATTTTGAAATCCTGAGCGCCGAAACCCGGCCGTTTGCGGACAAAAACGGCGACCTGGAGGAACTGTTCACCCGCCACTGGGGAAAAGCCAAACTTCGCTTACCAAATGGCAAATCCATCGTTGTCCATTCCGCCCATCTGTGGCCATTTGCAAAAGAGGAAAACGATACCCGCATCCGATTGGACGAAATTGCGGCAATGCAGGCAGCCATCGCACAAGATGCTGCCGGCGATGCGGATTCCATCCTCCTCCAAGGCGACCTGAACCATAGGCCGGACACCGAGGAATACAAGCGGTTAAATAGCGGTTCATTGGTCGACACATTTACAGCGGCAGGCCAAGGCGATGGCTTTACGGCCAACGCCATCAAACCCGCGAAACGGATCGACTACATTTACTGCACAGGGACATTTGCCCGGCACATCAAAGCTTGCCGCTCACTGTACGAAGGGAATTTCCGGATGAATAACGAGGACCCGAACGGGTTTGCATTGAGCGACCACCTTCCGGTGTTGGCCGATTTCGGGTTAGGCAGCGAATAAAAAGGCGCAGATGGTTTCAAGCTCGCCCAGCACGGGGAATGCCGGCAGAACCATACGCAACAGCTTGTTGGGAAGCACACCGAAATGCTTGCGGAAAGCAGCAGTGAAATGCGACGCATACTTATAGCCGACTTCCTGCGCCACCGCCGCCACCTTCAATTCCTTGGATAGCAGCAACGCCTTCGCCAGTTCCATGCGCCGCGCGGTAAGGTAACCGAATACGGTGGTGCCGTAAACCGCCTTGAAGTGCTTTTTCAAGGTAGCCTCATTGGTGCCCACCGCATGTGCGAGGCCGACCAGCGAATACGACCGGGCAGGTTGGTTATACAGCAGGTCCCTTACCTTTTGCATCCGCTCCAACTCTTCGGATCGCAGCCGGGCTAACGCACCTTCATTACTGAAATGATCGGCTTTTTCCAGAAAAAGCACCCAAAGCTCAGCCAGTTTCAGCTGGGTATAGGCGCGCTGTAAATAAACCGGCTTCTTATCATGCAGCAGCTGTTGGATCACCGCTACCTTCCGCATCCCCAACACCATACCCCGTCCACCCAATAGCCAGGCACATGTATCGGTACGCAAGAATTTATTAAGATATGACGGCCGGCCAGCATTAGGCAATGGGAAATCCGGAAGCCCGACAACCAATATGAACAGTTCACAGCTACCTTCGCCATCAATGCCAATGTTTTGCGTACATCCCTCGGTCACCAACGAACAGTCGCTTTCACCGTCCGAAAACACCTTCGCTGGCCCGTGGCAGCCTACTTGGATGCCCTTCCCCTGGGCAACGTACACCAGGCGGACTTCCGGGCGCGGTTGTGCCAGCATACGGAAACGGTGGGCCGCAGACGAGGTGTGGAACCGATAGTAGGTAAACGTACCCGACCGGCTTATCGTCACCTGGCCGCCAACCCATATTTCCGTGTGGGTCTCCCCATCCGCCAATCCTGCGTGCGTTAGTCCACTACCCATGCCTATAAATTCCGCCATTTATAAGTGATTTTCCGTTTTCTATAATTTTCAGGTTAACCGTAACCCTATATTTGCGCCAAATATAAGTTATTTAGACTACATACAAATAATGAGTCTCCGAAAGTATATCACCCGCCTTTTATGCGCCGTGTTTTTCACCCTCTGCACCGCGCTGGGTTTCGCCCAAACCGCCATGCTTTCGGGTACCGTTACCGTCTCCTCCGGACAGCCGGTAGCGGGCGCATCGGTGATGCTAAAACCCGGTAATCGGGCGACGATGACCGACGAAAAAGGCAATTATACATTTGCGGATGTGTCTTTCGGTAAATACACCCTCGTTGTCACGTCGCTTGAAATCCAACCGATGGAGACGTCTGTGGCTGTCGTCCGCGCCCGCCAACGAAAAAACCTTGTTGCAACGGAAAACGAAGCGATCGATCTGGACGAGGCGATGGTTTCGCGGAATACCGAAAAAAAGGAAATGGAAACCAGCGGATTTGCGGTGGCCATCGTAGAGACGAAAGAAGCATCACTAAGAAACCTGACCACCAATGAGCTCCTCGACCGTACCGTGGGCGTACGGGTACGGCAAAACGGAGGCATCGGCTCGCAGGTAGAATATAACCTCAACGGCTTGTCGGGCAGCGCTGTTGGTTTATTTTTAGATGGTATCGAAATCTCCACCTACGGTTCGTCGTTCAACCTGAACAACATCCCGCCAGCGATGATCGAGCGTATCGAGGTGTATAAGGGCGTGCTGCCGTCGCACCTTACGGGCGATTATGTAGGCGGGGCCATCAACGTGGTGTTGAAGAAGGACGCATCGCAGAATAACATCACCCTTGCCACCTCTTACGGGTCGTTCAACACTTTCCAGACCGATGTAGGTGCTACCTTCCGCGATAAAAAAAGTGGCTTCTCCATACGGGCGTCGGGATTTTATACCTATACTGACAATAGCTTTACCACATGGGGACGGTCGACCACCTATGTAAACCACCTGCAACAGATCACCCGACCCTACCGTGCTAAACGATTCAACGATACTTATAAGTCGCTAGGTGGCCGTTTCCAGGCGGGATTTACCGATGTCAGCTGGGCGGATCAGTTCTTTCTAGGATACAACATTTCAGATACCTATAACGAAATCCCCCACGGCACCACGATGGCTGTGCCGTACGTAGGCCGCTTTTCGGAATTCCAGGCACATGTATTAAGCTTGAATTATCATAAAACCAACCTATTGGCGGATGGGCTGGCATTGACAGTCAATGCCGTGCACAGCAACCGCAGCACATACTTGCAAGATACCGTGGGTTTCGCCTATAACTGGGATGGGACCGTGCGGGAGGTGATCGAGTTTGGCGAACGCGTGCCACTCCGGACCTCCGGGGGCGGGCAGCAAGGCGAAAAGACCATCTCACAGATCGACCGGAAGATTACCAACATCCGTTCAAACCTCGGCTATACTATCGCTGAGGGGCATCGCGTCTCGTTAAACCATAAATTTGAAACCACAGACCGGGACGACAATGACCTGCTGAACCCCATTAATAAAGATTTGGTGACCATCAGCAAACTGGCTAAAAACATCCTTTCCGCCAACTACGAGGCACAGACACTGAACAATCGGCTGCGCACCAACTTGCTGGTCAAATACACGGCCAACCGGACCAGTACCAGCCGGCCGGAATTTGTTACCCAAGATGGACAGCTCGTACTTGTGCGGCGTGACACGGCCACGTTTGCCGACAACTTCGGCTATGGTGCCACCCTATCGTACAACATCATTCCCGACCTTTTCGTGATTGCCTCGGGCGAAAATGCCCAGATTATGCCGAGCGAACGGCAGTTGTATGGCGACCCTGAAATCAACATCCTGCCCAACCTCTGCTTGATGCCGGAAAAAAACATCAATTACAACCTCGGACTCCGCTGGGGGATGGTCGACTTCGGCAAGCACCGCTTGTCCGTATACGGCAGCGCCTTTTGGCGGAACGGCTTTGACAAAATCACGCAGCAAGTGGTGGATGAAGACGAAATCGACGAGGAATCGGACGCCGATATCCAAACTACCCGGTACATCAATTTGGGTAAAACCCAAGCACGTGGTGTAGAGGGTGAAATCAACTACATCTATGACAACCGCCTGAATGCCACGGTAAATTTCTCCAAGTTCAATAACCTATTCAAAGGTGGTAATGATGTCGCTGGCGAAGATCACGACCTTTACAACGAACAGGTACCCAATGAGCCTTTCTTTACCATCAATACCAATATCCAATACCGGCTGCGCGATATTTTCCAACGCCAATCGGTCATGAACCTGTATTACAACATGGGCTATGTCGGCGAGTTCTATATCGTGTGGGGGCAACCCGAATGGTCGAAAACCCCTACGCAATTCGCTCACGATCTCGGTGCTAGTTACCGATTCCCTAGCGGAAAACTTGTGGCCAGTCTAGACGTAAAAAACCTTTTTAACGCCGAAGTGTACGACAACTTCATGGTGCAGAAGCCCGGGCGGGGCATCTATTTCAAATTGAATTATACCATCAGTAAATTTTTATAAATAACAGATAGCATGAATAATCAACTAACAAAAATGATGTTTGCGGCGGCACTTGCGGCAATAACGCTAGGCAGCTGTAGCAAAAGTGAAGGCCCCGATCCTTCCACGGAACCACCCGTTGAAGACGGCACACGTTGGATTACGCTGACCGCTTCATTCCCCGACGAGAACGGCACAGCGGGCAACGGCGGCACGCTGGCCTATGCCATTACACCCGAAAACGCCGCAGACCCGAACTACGAAGTAAAGATATTCGATGCCGGCAACGGATTTTCGTTGAAATCGCAGCGCACGGCACGTGTACAAGCATCGGCCGATGGCCAATACCTCTACAATATCCAGTATACCGGTGCCGAAGGTGGTACCTTCAACCGATATAAAGTATCCGGTGAAGGCAAATACGTAGAAGACGGCTTTGAGTTGAATACAGCTATTATTCTGGGCTCCTCACCCCGTTGGACCAAAGCCGCTGAAGGTATCGGCGTAGGCGTTTCCTTTGTCAACGCCAGAGACTCATACACTGGGGACGTACCCAACCACGAGTATCAGCATCCGAAAGGTGAAATCCGTATGGCCTACATCGACCTAAACGAAAACTCCATTAAGAATACAGGGACCATCGAAGTGGACCTGGGCGAGGAACTGGAAAGCCAAGGGTACCATGTATGGCGCGCGGACGTGCCCGTATTGAACGAAGCAAAAGACAAACTGTTCATTGGCGTAGGCATCCGCAGGCACGACCTCGACAACAGGGAACTGGAAGTTAGCCGGAATGGATCGTTAAGCTGGGCCCGAACGGAAGAGCGTGATTTGGGTACGGTAACCTATGTGGTCGATTTCCCCTCATTGCGGAATCCAAAAATCATCACGTCTACCGTTGCACAAACCGACAACTTATCGTACCGTACCATGACACAATACGTCGGTACCGATGGGCATATCTACCAAGCGGCAACGGCCATGGGTAGTGGGCACCAGATCTTACGCATCGACAAATCGACGAACGATTACGATAATTCATACAATTTTGATTTAAATGCAGCGTTGGGCATTGACGACGCCGGCATCCGGGCCTTCCGCTATATACAAGATGGCATCGGTGCGGTCCTATATACCAAGGGAACGGTCGACGGTGGTTACCTTGCCCTGGTTGACCTGAATAACCTGACGGCGACTGCCTTGGCCACAGACAATGAAGGTGATGAAGCCATGGCTACGGCACTCGGTCAATTCCAAAACATCGGTGCAGACGGTGACTACATATATTTACCATTAACGCCCACCGGTAAGGACGGCAACCTGTATGTGATTAACTGGAAAACCAAGGAAATTACGAAAGGAGCCAAATTGGTTAACGGCTCAGGAAGTCATTATATCGGTGCTTACTAGAACATAAACATCTACTTACGAAATAGGAATGTCCCGGATCGTCAGCGATCCGGGACATCGCTTTTTAAACTTCCAACTAAACACCGATGGCTAAGCAAACACGCAAAAAAACAACCTGGCAAAAGACCCGGAAGCTGTTCAACGACATCCATCTATGGGCGGGCCTCATCAGCGGCATCGTAGTTGTCGTTATTTGTTTCAGTGGTACCATCTATACCTACAATACGGAGTTGCGCGAATGGGCGTCGCCCCACCTGCACAAGGTAGCGGTACCGGCCGACGGGGATCGGACTCGGGCCGACTCGTTTATATCAAAAATCGCTGAACTATCCGGTGGCACGGTCACCGCGGTGGGTATACCGGCAGACCCCGCCCGCACCTATACGTTCACGGTCCGCGTAGACGGCGATGACAGTCGCCGGGGTACCACCTATTACGTCAATCCGTATACCGGGCTGGTTACGGACACTTCCGAGGAAGTGACCAAAACCGACGAATTTATGCAAATGCTGTTCAGCTTACACCGCTGGCTGCTGCTGGACAGGATAGAAGAACCCCTCATCGGCGATTTGCCCAACCGGAAGCTGGGCAGTTACCTATCGGGCGCCGCTACGATACTATTTACGCTGGGGGTGTTAACGGGTATGGTCATCTGGTTCCCGCAAAAGCTGAGAAACTGGCGGCAAGGGCTTACCATTAAATGGAGCGCCAACTGGAAGCGCATCAACCACGACCTCCATAACTCCTTGGCCTTTTATTCCCTTATCTTCTTATTCCTGATGGGCATCACCGGACCGCAATGGTCTTTCCCTTGGTATCGAACGGGTCTCCAAAAAGCGTTGGGCACGTATCAGGAGCGACCCGCACAACGCGGTGGTGAGCGACCGGAACGCCCTGCTACGGCGACCAATGAAACGGGCAGCACCGCAACTGCCGATCAACGCGCTCCTATTGAGCTGCTCCCCTTCTCGGCTTACCTCGCCGCTACCGATGCGGCGCTCCCCTATACGGGCGACTACCAGCTGTCGTTGCCGCAGGATGGCGCTACGACCCTATCCATCCGGAAAAACCGAACCGGATTTTTTGCACCTGCCGCCAGTGACCAAGTGAGCTTGGATGCTGCAACGGCCGTAGTGAAAGAAGTAACCGTGTTCCGTGACAAACCGTTCAATGAACGGGTGGCAAGTTCCATCAAAGCGCTGCATGTGGGCAATGTATATGGCCAATTCACTAAGCTGCTCTATTTTCTCGCGTGTTTGGTGGCCACGACCTTACCCATTACGGGAACGCTGATCTGGCTTAACAAAATGAAGAAACGGCGTTAAGCACATTCATACATGAAGGGCCCAGCATACCCCGCTTCATCAAGCGCGGCTAGGATGGCGGGCCAATCATTGTTCCCCTTGCCGGAGCAGGGAAGCCAATGGTTTTCGGCATCGCCGGTACCATCTGCAATATGCACATGTTTCAGCCGCTTACCCAATGCCCGGATGAGCCGTTCGGGATGCTTAATGTGGTTCATATCAACAGCAGCATATACGGTGCCCGGCAAACGGTGAGTTGTCTATTGCAGTTTACCATCCGCCCAAACGAATTGCTCTCCCCAAAACGGCAGCAGGGTATTTTCGCAGTTTACCCCGGGAAGATGCTTCAGTGTCTGGGTAATCGAGGCCTGACCTTTAGGCTCGTGCCGCAGCTCGATTAAATGGGACAACACCGCGTAGCGTGGATTGACGAGTCCCGGCCCTGTGCCGATGATATCATTTTCCCTCGGCGCACCCCAACGAAGCACCAACAGATCCACATCGCCCTGGACATTGGCAAAGCGATCGGATTCAAAACCCGAATCCCCACAGGATAGCAAAGAGAAATTGCCGGCATCGTCGCCACAGTCTATCCGCAGCGACATCACGAAGTCAGGAAGCTTGGGATTTCTTAGATGACTGGAAATATCCGTGCGGATGGTAAAGTTCCCAACTTGATAGCTGGTTGCCGTTGTTGACCTATATTCGGCACAGCCTTTATAGAAATTGGTGATCACGGGCTTTCCCGCTTTCGTCATCGCTTCCATCAGCTTCACATGTGCGTGGTCGCCGTGATTATGGGTGATCCCGATGAAATCCAAATAAGGTGCTAATTGTTCTGCCAAGCGGTGTTCTACATCAATACCGAAACAACCGGAAGGTGTCTTCACTACAAAACCCATATTATAAAGCAACCAGACCAATGCTGTTCCTTCCTTCACCTTGGTATTTTTCACCTCGTGCAGCACCTTATCAAATGCCTCCCGGTAACAATAGATCATCGGAATACCGGCTTCCATCTGCTCGACTTCGGCTTCCGGCTTGTTCAAATAGGCTTTAAACGTCGTGGCCTCCAGACTGTCCGCATAAACCTGAAACGTGTTTAAAAACCGTAATCGTTCGTCATCCAGCACAAACGGCGATGTTTTCCGAAACTGTTCCATGGTCCGGACAGCATCACGCATGCCCCGTTTATCCGATTGTGCATATCCGGATTGGCCTGCTGAAAGGACCATCAGCAGCGCCATCAACACTACATATATTTTCTTCATCTGTCTATCGTTTTATCTTATGGTATCACCGTCTCCAAATAGTTAGGCGCCGCCAACGTGTCGATATCGGTTTCCGTAATCAGGTACCTTGTCTTACTCCGTAAAATCCCACCCCGTTTTGCATCGACGAGCGTAAAACTCCCGTCCCTCACCAGCACTTCCTCGGTAAACTGTCCGTTGGCCTGCTCATAGCTGACCAGGTTGCCCACCGCACCTATTTTCTGCTCGAATGTAATCTCGTCCGTTTCGGGCAAAAAGTTCACCGATGCGTTCACCAACGTAGACACATAGCTATCGCCATAAATAAATGCCCCTTCGCTGGTAACGAGCGACCGGTTGCCAAAGGTATCGACGTTTTGTGCGCCGATAAGGAGGTTACCTTCCACAGACGCCAGCGGGATCAGAGTATAGTAGCAGGCTAAATCTTCATCATAATTCGCTTCCACAAATTCTACCATCACAGAGTCGCGTTCGCCACCGGCTACCTGCCAGCGGAGTACGCAATGCGACCGGTTCACATCTTCGGCCGGATAGATGTTTACACGCAGCCGATAATACCCCGACTGCATATCCAGGGTATCGATTTTACCGGCATAAACAATGGGGCCGTTCTTAAGGTGCTGATCCAATAGCTCATTGGCATTTTCGCAGCCTGCATAAAGGATGGCCATTAACAAGGCGGTTATATAGACATATTTGCTCTTCATTCCTCTTTAATTTAAAGATCGTATTAGGATTAGTACGTATTCAACACTTCGCCGAACATCTGGAACTCGTTGATTGTATAAAACGCTTCATTCGCATTGTAGCTTTCCATCAATTGGATTCGCATATAACGGAAACTTTCCGTCGGCTGTCCCTCCGGGTTGACATTACCCTCTGCAATGGCGTATTCTTGTTGCGTATTGAAATACTCAATTTCCTCATCGGTTAAGCTGGCCAAGTTCGCGGGTTCCCGGCCAACATATTCACCGATCAATGTCCAGGTCTCCGGGAATTTCTCCCATCGCTGCGCGTTGGCATCGTTCGTACCCCATATCCGGAAGCGCTTTACGCTGGATCGCGTATAGGTGTAAACGAGGGCTGTCCGCGGAAATATTTTCACCCGACTGAGCCGTACATCCATATTCAGGTCGAACGTCAAATAGAAATCATGTACGGTCTCGCGGTTCGCCGGGTCAGGATCGTCAAGGTTCTTTACGAACTTATACCCGTAAAATCGGTTCCCCGTCGCGATACCATTAAACATAGTCTGGGGAGAAAAATTCGCTCCGTGGCTGTTTCCGTCGTTCTGGATTCCGGTCGCCGGATTTATACCGTAGGTACCATAATCACGGCTTCCGGCATACAGTGTGGGGTTAAAAAACGAAACGGCCTCTACCTTGTTATAATCGATTTCCACCTCTTTATATGGAACCAGTGAATGTATCAGTGTATCCGTCCGGTTCCCCCATTTATCCGATATCACAAAGCCGAATTCCTGCTCGATGGACGGATATTGGCGAACATAAGCGGTAGTATTCGCCGAGTCGCTGTTATAGATGGTCTTACTGGGATCTTCCTGCAGTGAGGCAACCCCTTTTTGCAGCGTGTCTTGTGTGAGTATATGGATAGCAAACGGTTGTGCACTTTTATTCTCCCAATCGACTTTGACACCACCGAATGCCGGCTCAACGGTCATCGTTGTCAATGCCTGTTCCACTGGCGAGAGCAGGGGTGCCGCGCTCACTATCGTTTCTCCCGACCGGTTGCCGCTGCCATCTACGCATACCAATGCGACCGTTACCTCGTCCGTTCCGGTAAACCCTTCCACCAGAATCGTGGCACTGTACCGCGACGCGGTGAACTCCATGAGTTCGCCCCGCTTATTGGTATACGAGGCCACCACCTGCGCAATATCGGGTTCCCCTTTCGGAAGGGTAAATTTTATCTCCAAGGCCCCCGCGTGTGGCGTCACCTCACCAACAACCAATT
The DNA here is from genome assembly GCF_035818675.1 of Parapedobacter flavus. Lineage (NCBI taxonomy): Bacteria > Pseudomonadati > Bacteroidota > Sphingobacteriia > Sphingobacteriales > Sphingobacteriaceae > Parapedobacter > Parapedobacter flavus. The sequence continues at coordinate 135,667 of NZ_JAYKZZ010000015.1, read as the reverse complement.
CCCCGGGTGCGTCCCCATCCGTTTTAAGCTGTTCTACACCCAGGTACGTATCGTTGCAGCCTGTCAACAGCAACGAACCAGCCGTGGCCATTGCCAGCATACATTTTATAGCACTATTCATGTTCATGTTCTTTGATCAACTATTAAATCGATAATTACCAGCCCGGATTCTGCACCAGATTCCGGTTTTGTAACAATGTATTGGTCCGGATCGGCATCAGGTAATCTTTCATTGAAAACCGGGGTTGCAACAGTACCCGGATATTGTAAAAATCCGCCTTGTTCTCGCCTTCCTTATTCCAGCCCAAAATCGGGTGGTTAAACAATTCCTCAGCCATCATCCACCGCCGTACATCGTAGTAGTAGTGCCCCTCGAAAGCCAGTTCGTTCAACCGTTCCTGACGGATGATTTGGCGCAGCCCATTGCGGTCTTTAGGCTTGTTCTGATAGGCGGGCAGCGCATACTTGGCCCAACTATCTACCACACCTTCCATACCGCTCCGAGCCCTGATCACATCCAGGTAATGGTACGCATTGTTCCCTTGCGAGTCAGTTGCTTCGGGACCTCCGACTTCATTCAAGGATTCAGCGAGCAACAGATACACATCAGCCAGCCGGATAATCGGAAACGAGTACGGTTGGTCGATCAACGTAATCCGGGTGGCGGTATAGGTCGTTGCCAAGTGGCTTAACTTTTTCGTCAGATAACCGGAAAACGGATAAAACCCATACGTTTCGCCATGCTTAAACCCACTGCCGAAATAGCGCATCATATTGGGGAATGACGCTTCGGACAGCGGCTTCTCCCGTCCTTCCCAAATTCCACCATCAAAACCAACCGAAGCATAAAAGCGCAACGAACGATTAAAATGCAGGATAGCAGTTTCCTGACCTTCCTTGATGAAATACTTTTGGTGTTCTTCATCCGGAAGCTGGGTGGTATACCGGTTGTCGTACCAACCGTTATTCTGCCAGTCGGCATCCTCATCGATGGGTATGCCGTTTGCCGAATAGAACTTTTCGACGACATTCACCGTGGGCGACTGCCGTTGCCCGATATCCGAGCCGCCGGAGCCGGCCAGGTTAAACCATTCGTCGTTGCTGAGCATGGTACTGAATTGCTGCAGCCGCCGGGTGCTTTCATTGGTCGACCATATGTGTTCCACATTCCAAGATTCGGTCACCGCTTGCCGCAGGCTCACCATGGCCTTGGTGGTATCGTTGATGTTGGTACTGTTGATATCGCGTATGGCACCATTGCCACCATCGGTCGTAACCAATATCGCTGCGCCATCGGCCTCGGCCGAGCGGGCGGCTTCATCGCAGGCTTGCAGCGCGCGCTCCCACCGTTCCTCGCTGTTGCCGCTGGGGAACAGCTCTACCCCGCGGTTGTCCTTAATCCCACTATAATAGTTGTTATTGTTAAACAACGGACTGGCAGCCAGCACCAGCGTCTTTGCTTTGATGCAGCGGGCAATCGTTTTGGTAAACCGCCCATACTCGCTCACCACGTCCAGCTGGTTGAGCACCGGCAACGTTTCAATCGCGTCGTCCAGCGTACCCACGATGTAGTCCACCACTTGGTCTACCGGTTCGCGGTACATCGCCAGCTCATCGCCCTTTGCCGAGATCGGGATGACTTCATCCACAATCGGGATAGGCCCATACAGGCGCAGGAGGTAATAGTGGAGGTAGGCCTTGATGGTTTTCACTTCGGCAATCCACTGTTCGCGGACCATCTGGTCCAGGTCGCGCGGGCCACCGTTTTCTACCTGGATATACTCCAGGAAGATGTTGCAGTGGCGGATACCCTGCCAAATGTTCTCGCTCGCCCCGTTTTGGCCGTCCCAGAAATTCATATACGGATTGACGGTATTATTTCCGTTAAAGAGCATCAATATCGTACTGGGCACATGTGCCGGGTTACCCCCCGGCATATTCCGCGGATCGTATAAGATATCTCCACCGCCGGAAATGCCCAGCGTAGTATATGGGTTCACAAAATCGGGTAAGCTGCCGTAGCAGGTAAACAGGTATTTCTCCGCATTGTACTGGTCCTTGAAGGCATCTTCCAGTACCGGTTTATCATCGGGTAAAATATCCAGATACTGATTGCACCCAGCTAGCGTAAACAGCATGGTACATGTCAATAAATAGCGTAAATTTTTCATCGTCTTTCTCATTTTTTTCGATTAAAAGTTGATTTGAACCCCAAGATTGAACACTTTCTGCAGCGGGTAGGCCAAGCCATTTCCGCGCATTTCGGGATCCCACAATTTGAAATCAGAGAGTGTGAGTAAATTGGTTCCGCTCGCATATACCCTGCACGACACCCCTTTCACATCTGGGATTTGATAACCCGCTTCTACCGACTTCAACCGTAGGTAACCGGCGGTGCGCATCCAATAATTGCTTCTCACGAAATTGTTGTTGCTACCAATCGCCGCACCGGCCACATCCGGCGACAGCCGGGGCCATGCCGCATAGACATCCCTGTTGGTTTCGGTCCACAGATCTTCAGCAATAAAGTTCAGCATGGCCCTATTTCCACGCTGGCCACCCGAGGTCACCTCGACAAATGGGGCCATATCTTCTGCATCGAGGAAAAAGGAGAACCGCGAGGCGCCCTGCACGAATGCTGAGATATCGAAATTCTTGTAACCGAAAGAGGCGCCCAGACCATACTGGATTTCCGGATTAACGGGATACCCCATGGGTACGATATCGAACTCGTTGATGACGCCATCACCGTTGATATCGCGGTACTTGATATCGCCCGCCTGGTATTCACCGCCGGCGCTATTCACCTGCTGCACCGGCGAGTTGCTCACCTCGTTATCATCGATGAATAGGCGTTCGGCGACGTAGCCTCTCGACTGCCCGACCTTTTGCCCGACCACCGACCGCCAGGGTGCAACGTCCGAATAGTCCAATTCGTCATACACGGTTATCTTGGCCGTTCCGTAGGTAAAATTACCCCGGACGATGTACCACATCGAATTGTTCATCGCTTTATTGTAATTCAGCGTCAAATCCAGCCCCTTCCCTACTGCTTCACCGTAGTTCGTCCGCACACCGGCCGTCAATCCCACGATGGAAGGAATATCCTGACGCACCTGCACGATATTCGTCCGGTTTTCATGGTAAACCTCGGCAATCAGGGAGAGGTCGTTGTTAAACAAGCCCAGTTCGAGACCCAAGTTGGTCTTGTACGATACTTCCCAGGTGATATGGGGGTTCGCATACCGCAGCATCTCGATGGTGGGCCTGCTGAACGTGGCTTCGGGATCATTACCGAAATAGCCTGCGTTGGGTCCGTTCAGGTCGATGTTGGACGTAAAAAAGAAACGGTCCCTTTGCGACACGATGACATCGTTACCCACCAGGCCATACGTTCCCCTGATTTTCAACAGTGGGATGGCGTCTTCCAGTCCATCCCAGAATTTTTCTTTCGAGATCTGCCACCCCGCTCCGATGGACGGGAAAAACCCCCACCGGAACCTGGGGTCGAAACGTTCGGAGCCGTTGATACCGAAATTGAATTCGACAAAATACTTCTGGTCCAAGCCATAGGTGAAACGTCCGGCAAGCGCCACGTTCCTGGAGGGGAGCGAAGAGTCCAGGTTGCTAGGGCTGCCATCCATCGTTTCCTTTACCGACCCCACGATGAGCCCGCCGACATCATGCCGTTCCTGATACCGGCGGTTATACAGCAATGCCCCCTCAGCATAGTAACGGGCCTGCACGAATTTACTTCCCGCCGTATAATCGATGTGGTCCGAGCCACCTTCCGGATTCAATGCCGCAAGTTCGTATGGAAATGCAGCACCTGGATTATGCGTGCCTTTGATATACTGGTAATAGTAAGGCTTATAGCTTCGTTGAATACCAAACCCAGAATACCGCGTTACACTGCCGATAAAGCGGGCTTTCAAGCCCTCGCTAACCATGTTCAGGTCTTGGTGCAGTTCCAATTGCGCTAAGAACGTATTGTTGCGTACGTCTTCATACCCCCGCATCACGTCCGCATAGGGGTTGATATAATCCGGCGAGCCTACGCCATAAGGGTCGCCCGTATAATTCCCAAACAGGATACGGTCGACGTATTGTGTTGCATCATCCGGCGCATAATAAGCCGGGAAAAGCACGGGATTGGCCAGCAATGTTTTGCCGTAGGTATGTGCCCCGCCACTGCCCGATTCGCCGATCGGCCCCGAATAGTCATCGAAATTGGCGCTCACCCGAACCTTGGCCTCCAATGACTTCGTTAAATTCAGGTTGACATTCGACCGAACGGAATACTTCTTCAAATTGATATTCGTATTGAACGGGTTAGCCTTATCCACCTGCAAAATCCCGTTATCATGCGAAAACGAGCCCGCCAGGTAATATTGTGCTGCATTTCCACCCCCGGTGAGGTTAATGTTGGCCCGTTTGTTCAGGGAATGGTTACGCGTAAGCATGTCTTTCCAGTCGACAGCCGGATACACATACTGATTCCTGTTCGGATCCTTGGTAAATTCAATTTTGCTCTGCGGGTAGGTCAGCTGCCCGTGGCGGGTCATGCTTGCCACGTTGGAATATTCCATGAACGTAATCGGGTCGGCCACATCCACCTTTGTCGTAGGCGTCGACATCGACGTTTCGTAACGGAATGACGTTTTCACCTTTCCCTTCTCCCCTTCCTTGGTGGTAACCAGCACCACGCCGTTGGCGCCCCTTGCTCCGTATAGTGCCGTAGCCGATGCATCTTTTAAGATGGAGAAGCTGGCGATGTCATCTGGGTTTAACCGGGATAGATCCCTCGACGTCACTTCAATGTTGTCGATGAGGATCAGGGGCGACGTCAGGCCGCTACCAAAGGAGGTTACACTACGCACGAAAAACTGTGCATCTTCCTCACCCGGGGCACCTGTCGATTGGTAAGCCACCATACCGGCCAGCCGCCCGGCGAGGGCCGTGGTTAAATTACTTGACGGTGTTCTCAGGTCCTTCACGTTTATTGTCGTAATGGATGAAACCACACTTTCCTTTGCTTGCTTTCCGAACGCCACCACGACGGCTTCCTCCAACGATTCGGTATCCTGCGAAAGCCGCACGTTGATGATCCGGACATCGCCGACCGCCACTTTCTGCGTTAAATAGCCTACCGATGAAAACACGAGGGAATCGCCTTCATTCGCTACCAGTTCATACACACCGGCGGTGTCTGTCTTGGTGCCACCCGCGGTTCCCGCTATTGAAATACTTACCCCCGCTATGGGTGCATCGTCAAATGCGTCGGTTACCTTTCCCGTAACGGCTCGCTGGACGACCGCGCGCGGTGGTTTGGGGATAACGGATATCACCCGCCCTTTCATCCCGTAGGTAAGCGGCTGCCCCTGAAACACCAGCGGTAACACTTCCTTCAGGTCGCGGTTTTTTACCCGCAGGGTTACCGGCACGGCCTGCGCCAGGTCTTTTTCGTTGTAGAGAAATGCATATCCGCTTTGCTTGCGCAATTGATGCAACACGGAGACCAGCGACTGGTTGCTGACCTCGAGGTCTATTTTCTGCGCCAGGGCCCCAGCGGTAGCCTGGAGGGCAAACACGGCGGTTAGAACAATGGTAAGCTTCACGACAATGAGTACATTAAAATATTTCTTCATTTATCCATCTGTTGTACAATGCTCACTTAGCCTATTTTGCGTAAGTTTGCATTGCTTGGTAATATTTAAAAATGCGTTAGCCAGTACGATTTGAATGGTTGCCAAGCATCTGCCGGGGGTGTGCAACCACTCCTGGCTTTCTGCTTTCCACAACAATGGGGAGTAATTTATCTTTCCACAAACACCCTCCTTCCCTCGATTTTAAATGTGGCATCTACATGCATCTCCAAGGCTTGCAGTATTTCCGAGAGCCGGATACCGCGGGGCAGTTCCCCCGACAACGCGCCGGAAACGGTTAGTCCGCTTGCGCCGACGAACTCCACATCATACCACCGTTCAATCTGTTTGACGACGGTAGAAACACTTGCGCCTTTCAGCACAATCAGTCCATCTTTCCATGCGGTGTGCGTAGACACATTTACCTCGTGCTTGGCAATCGAGCCGGCGGTTGCCAGTACGCCTTGCTCTCCCGGGGTTAGCGAAACAGCCGACCCGCCGGCGTCCGGGCGCAGTCGCACAGCGCCTTCCACCAATGTGGTTTTGGTTTCTTCGTTCGGGTAAGCGGAAATACCGAATGTGGTGCCGAGCACTTCTACCGTCTGCCCATTCGTGATGACCCTGAATGGGATTTTGCTTTTATTGGGGCCTGTGCCCCTTGTTTGTCGTTTGACATCAAAAAAGGCCTCGCCCTCCAAGGTGACGATACGCTCCGGGCCCGAGAACCGGGCGGGATATTGCAACGTGGATGCGGCGTTGAGCCAGACCTTGGTCCCGTCGGATAAGGTGACGGAATAAGTCCCGCCGTTGGGGGTGGTGAGTCGCTGTTCATTGATGGCCAACCGGTTATCGGCAGTGCCATATTCCGAAACCGCACTCCCATCGAGGTACCTGATCCCTTCACCGACGACAATCCCTTGTTGGGCTTCGCTCAGATGGATCGATCGCCCATCGGCAAAAGCCAGTGTTGCACGGTTGGTGCCCGGTTGCACATCGCCTCCATAGCGGCTTACCAAATGGGTATTGCCCCCTGTGCCAAGCCAATAGATACCGACAGAAAGCATCATCACCACCGCGGCTGCGTAAGGCCATATGCGACGGATGATGGATCTGCTTGCAGGTTGACGGGTGTTGCCTATCGCTGCGGACAGCTTACGGTGGACACCATCCAGGATGGCTTGCCGCTCGGCGGAGATCGCATTGTCCACCCCGATTTCTTCCAATGCCTCCCTAACCAGCCTGCCTAAATCATCGGGCGCAGCATCGCCAAAGTAGTCGAGCAGCCAACGCATCTCTTCCTCGTTGCAACGGCCGTCTAAAAATTTACCGAAAACGATCCGGTGGTTGTATGGCGGTTTTCTTTCCAAAACTCAGATTTTACTAGGTTAATACGCGGACTCCCCTGAAAATCACTATCCCGAATCGAATAAATTCAAAACAGGAACCCTAACGGGCTATCAATCAGTAAGAAATTTTTCGATTAACCCAAGCAAATCTGAAGGATGAGGATGGCAGTAGCGGGAATATTGAGGTGCGAACGGATCAGTTTGTTGGCCTTGGTCATGTGGTTGCTGATGGTTGCGGTAGACATATCGAGCTCTGAGGCAACCTCCCGGTAGCTTTTGCCTTCGATTTTGCAGAGCGTATATACTTCACGGCATTTCCGCGGGAGCTGTCCTAACGCCTCTTGCAAACGATCCAGCTTTCTTTGGTATAATTGATGTTCCCGTTCTTCGTCAAAAGGTTGTTCGTGCGCTGTCCCCACGTGGAGCAGGTGGTCGTACACACGGCGGTCTTTGGCAGCGCGACGGTAATAGTCGCTAATGAGATGTTCGGCAATCCGGAAAAGGTACGATTTGAAAGGCAACGCCGGATTGATCCTTTCGCGATGCTCCCAAACCTTCATGAATACGTCTTGCAACAATTCTTCGGAAATCTCGACCGACCTTGTCAGCTTGAGTAACCGGCCGTAGATACGGTTGCTATATCGGTGGTAAAGGCCATCGAATGCCGTATCGTCCCCATTCTGTAACCGGGTAAGTAGCTCGTGTTCGTTGTCTATTGAATCAATGGAAGGCATCCTTTTCTGGTTTCGAATTGCATCAATTGCCTTTCGTTTAGTTAGCTAATGCAATAATAACACAACTTTTCGACAATCGCGCATGTTTGTACGTTTTTTTACACGGCAAAGGTAGGTTTGTGGTGTGAACCCAGGGTAAAGCCTGAGTCAACTCTCTTAGTCCAATCTATTTATAGCCAAATCTTCTAAACAAAAATGAATCGAACTCAGGTTTTTTTGTTTATACTTGGAAATTCTTGAAAGATGAACCTATATGCTGAATGATGGGGAAATACAACACGATGCCCGATGAGGAGTTGATGGATTGTGTCAAAACCGGCGATAAAGACGCTTTTGCCGAGTTATATCAGCGCTATTGGCCACCACTTTTTCTTCAAGCCGAGCGTATGCTACAAGATGACGAAGCGGCTCGAGACATCCTGCAAGAGGTTTTTCTGAACATATGGCAAAAAGGTGCCGAATTACCGAAAATAACAACACCCGGCGCATACCTGTATCGGATGGTGCGGTACCAGGTAATCGATCGTATCAGTAGTAACCGAAGGCACGAAAACCTATTAACCAGCTTTACATTATACGCGGATCGTTTCACCAACGCTACAGATTCGGCATTCGATGAGAATGAACTTATGCAGATGATCACCAATGAAATTAAAAGTATGCCGGCCAAAATGCAAGAGGTATTTATCCTTAGTAGATTCGAGAATCTCTCGCACAAAGAGATCGCTAACCAGTTGGGCATATCGGTGGCAACTGTGAAAACACATATCAACAATGCGCTTCACCGTGTTAAAAAAGGTTTAAAATTGTATTTTTTATTATTGTTAATCAGTCATTTATAAATAAATCTATTTTCAGCCTCCACCTTCCCCTCTTTTTTTCAGACATCTATATAAGCAACCATATGCTTAATATATGACAAAAAGGGAAGCTGTAGCACTTCTAAGGAAATACGCGCAAGGACAATGCACCGAAGAAGAACGGATGCTCATCGAAGCTTGGTACGATGAGCAGGTCGTTCAGCGCGGTCGCCAGCCGTCGGGAACGGACTATTCGCAACATTACGCGCAATCGTACAAAGCGATCATAAACCATCGGCGAAAGCCAAAACTAGCAATCTACAGGTTTATTCCCTATGCAGCGGCGGTAGCCCTCATTTCCTTTGCGGTTATCTGGTGGTACCACGATGCACGAATCGATAAAACCCGCACCCAGCAGGAAAGCGCAGAAATCCAGCCCGGACGCCATCGAGCTACATTAACGTTAGCGGATGGTCGGCAAATAGACCTGAGTTCGGACCATCAAGGCATCGTCATGGAAGATAGCATCTGCTATGCCGATGGTTCTGTCGTCACCGTTGAGCCCGGTACCTCCGAAATCACTACTGCCCCCGAAACCTCGAATTATGTATTAAGTACTCCAAAAGGCGGCACCTATCAACTTATATTGCCTGACGGATCGAAGGTGTGGCTCAATGCTGCGTCGAAATTGACTTACCCCGCCAACTTCAGCGCAAGTAACCGTACCGTATCCTTAGCGGGAGAAGCCTTCTTTCACGTAAAACCGATGCGTGCAGAAAATGCTTCAGGTCGGAGCCCATTTCGCGTGATGAGCAGGGGCCAGGAAATAGTGGTTTTGGGTACGAAATTTAATGTTTCTGCACACCTCGATGAGGATGAGGTGGTGACGACCTTGGTGGATGGCAAAGTACGCCTAGGCCTCGAGGCGAGGGCCAAACGCTACATTCTCCGGCCTGGCGAGCAAGCTAAAATGATGGGTGGCGGGTACTCGATAGCCAAAGTGGACGTCAGTGAATTTATCGATTGGAAGGATGGCTATTTTACATTTAATAAGACACCGATAAAAAAAGCATTAGCTAACATCGCGCGGTGGTACGATGTGGAGATTGTCTATCATGGAAATCTGGATGGCCTGTACTTCGGCGGATCGCTATCGCGGCAAAACAGCCTGCAAAGTACGTTGGATATTCTTTCGACTACCGCAGCGATGAAATTCAAAATAAATGAAAGGAGGGTTATCGTAATGCCTTAAACTATACTTCTACCCGGACATTATGTATTGATGACCAATAACCTTTAAAATTATCCATTTATACCCGCAATTCTTTGCGGAAAAACCACAAATGGCTTAATGGAATTTATCTTGGTTTGTTTGGCCCACACAGGGGGCAGATACACCTGATTGCTCCATTACCATTGAGCATAAATTATTCGAATGAAAATTAATGATAGCTATAGCGTGCTGGTACGCTCAAAATGCTTGTTTCTGCTATTCTTTTTGTTTGTGATGCAAACCAACGGAAGAACGTTTGCGCAGAAAATAACGATTCAAGTCGAGCGCCAGCCGTTGACAACTGTACTCGAGACGATAAAACAACAAAGCAACAAAGATGTATTCTTCTTGCATAGCCATATCTTGAAGGCCAAGCCTGTGACACTATCCGTCGAGAACATGGAGTTGGAAGACGTACTCAGAACCCTCTTCAGCGAGCAACCCCTTGCCTTTGAAATTACCTCAAACACCATTGTGGTAAAAGACAAAAACCTGCCCATGGAGCCAGAAAAGCCCCTGCAGGCGCTTGTTACCGGCAAGGTTGTGGAAGGAGAAACAGAAGAAGCCTTCGCTGGGGTAAACGTGCTGATAGAGAACTCGTCCGGTGGTGTAATCACCAACGATAAAGGCATATTCGAAATCCGGGTACCCGCAGACGGTGTGCTGGTGTTCTCGGCGATCGGGTACGAGACACAACGGGTGGCGGTTGAAGGCCGCACGAGCCTCACGGTAGCGATGTTGCCTAAGAAAAGCGATTTGGATGAGGTTACGATAGTTGCCTTCGGGAAACAAAAGAAGGAAAGTGTGGTCGCATCGATAGAAACGGTTAACGTCAAAGATTTGACCATTGCATCGTCTAACCTGACCGGTGCATTCGCAGGGAAAATACCCGGTGTTATTTCCTACCAGACCACCGGTGAGCCGGGGGCAGATAACGCGAAATTCTTTATCCGAGGTGTTACGACTTTTGGTTACAAATCAGACCCGCTGATATTGATCGATGGTTTTGAAGCATCTACAGACGACTTAGCCCGCATCCAACCGGACGATATTGAAAGTTTTTCCGTTCTTAAAGATGCGTCAGCAACGGTGTTGTATGGCGCGCGGGGTGCCAATGGCATTATCATGGTCACCACCAAAAGCGGACAGGAAGGAGCCATTCGTGTCTCCGCCCGGATAGACCATAACATCGCTATGCCTACCAAAATGCTGAGCCTATTAGATGGCGTAGAATACATGAAACTGTATAACCAAGCGCTGGTTTCGCGGTATGATGATCAAGAGCATGACGCCAATGACATCCCAACGCCACCCTGGTATAAGGAAGACAAAATCAGAGCAACCCAGCGGGGAGACGACCCCATGATTTATCCAAATATAAATTGGTATGACATGTTATTTAAGCAAGGCACATCAAATACCAAGGCTAACGTAAGCTTTTCTGGGGGCGGAAAAGCGGCACAGTATTATGTGGCTACCGGCTTTGACCGCGAAACCGGGCTATTGAAAGTCGATAACCAAGACTATTTGAACAATTTCAACAATAATATCAACATCAACCGCATCCATTTACGGAGCAATGTTTCGTTTATATTAGGGCCGACAACCAAATTAGACACGCGTATTTACGGGCGATTTGAGAAGTACAATGGGCCATATACCAGCGCTGGCTCACTCTTCCGCCGGGTAATGGATAGCAATCCTGTTGATTTTCCCGCGGTTTTCGAGCCCGACGAACACAACCTTTCCACCCGCTGGACACTCTTTGGGAACGCAGACCCCATGAAAGCCAATCCCTATGCCGAAATGGTGCGTGGCTATCGCGAAAACAATGAAAGCACCATTACCGTGCAAGGTACGTTGATGCAAGACCTGGATTTCATTACCAAGAACCTGAAGTTTCAGGTGCGGGCATCTGCAAGTACTTGGAACTATAATTCGGGGGCCAGAAGATACTCCCCTGTCTACTACGCGTTAGAACAATACAACGCAGCTACAAAAGACTACACCCTATACAACCTGACGCCCAATACCGTTCCTTATTTGGGCGACACCGAGGCAGGCCGGGATGGCAATACCCATTTCTATTTCGAAGGCCGGTTAAATTGGGACCGATCTTGGGGGAAACACTCCGTAGCGGCTATGACCGTGGGCATCCGGGAGGAAAAAATATTAACCAACGGACAGGGAGGTTCGATCTACTATACCCTTCCTGAACGGAACATTGGCAATTCGGGCCGCGTATCCTATGATTTCGATTCACGGTATTTCGTCGAATTTGCATATGGTTATAACGGGTCCGAGAAATTTTTTGGTGATAAGCGCTTCGGCTTCTTCCCCTCTTACGGTGCAGGGTGGATCGTCTCTAACGAACATTTCTACGGTGACAAATTAAAAGACGTCGTTAGTCTGTTGAAATTCCGTTATACGTATGGAAAAGTTGGCAACGATGCCATATCCAACCGCGAAGGACGCTTTTTCTACCTGTCGAGAATCGAGCCAGGCGGAGGTGTATATCAATTCGGTGAGGTATTCAGTCAAGGTTACCCCGGCTTCCATTTTGCCCGCTATGCCAACCCGGATATTTCGTGGGAAATTGCTAAAAAACATAACCTGGGGATCGAGCTCGGCTTCTTCCAGAATGAGGCCCTTCGCTTGCAGGTCGATTTATTTACCGACATGCGCGAAAACATTTATATGGTCCGGGAGAATTTCCCTGAAACTGCGGGTTTCCAAACGGCCATACACGGAAATGTGGGCCGGGTATCGTCAAAAGGGATTGACGGTTCTATCGACTTCAAGAAATTCTTCAATAACTCGCTATGGATAACGGCACGTATGAATTTCACGTACGCTGCCAACAAGTATCTCGAGAAAGATGAGAAGAACTTTCGCGACGAGTATCTGAAATCCATCGGATACCCCATCAACCAAACTTGGGGTTTAATCGCAGAACGATTGTTTGTAGACCAACTGGAAATAGACAATTCCCCGCGGCAGGAGTTCGGCCAATACATGCGTGGCGACATCAAGTACCTTGACGTAAATAAAGATGGAGTAGTCAATAGCAACGATCGCGTGGCTATGGGCTACCCTACGGTACCTGAGATACAGTACGGGTTCGGGATGTCTGCGGGCTATAAAAATTTCGACCTATCGTTCTTCTTCCAAGGCAATTCACGCGTGTCGTTTTACATCGACCCCGATGGGATAGCGCCATTTGTGAACCGTAGAAATGCGCCGGAGATCGTTGCACGCGATTCATGGAGCGAAACCAATCCAGACGTTCACGCCTTTTGGCCACGGCTGGCCACCTACCAGGTGAGTAATAATATCCAGCGATCGTCCTGGTGGCTTCGCGAAGGCGGTTTCATGCGATTGAAAACCATTGAGTGTGGCTATAACATACCGGCTGCGAGACGCTGGGGGGTAGAAACACTCCGGGTTTATTTCAGTGGAGAAAATATCTTTTCAATAAGCCCCTTCAAGCTCTGGGACCCCGAAATGGGGGGTAACGGGCTAGCTTATCCGCTGAATCGCCGGTTCAATATGGGTTTACAGTTCAATTTTTAAGATCATGCAGCAAAAAAAGATCATGTATAAACGCATCATAAACTATGTTTTGGTCACCACCACGATTGTGGTATCGAGCGCGTGCAGCGATTTCCTCGACATCGTACCGGACAACACCATTACATTGGAAGATTATTTCGCAAACAAAGAATCGGCGTACAACGCATTGAGCAATGTATATGCCGGCCTCCCGCGAAACCATCACATTCACGCAACTGAATGGCTCCTTGGCGATGATTGGTTGGGGCAGCGGGACGCCACAAAAGCCCACAGCGGACTGGTTGGCACAAGGGTAATGGAAGGAATCCAAACATCGACCAACCCATTGCTCGGGTTCTGGCAAGGTTCGAACTACGCAACAGACCTCTATGAAACCATCCGCTCGGCGAACACGTTTTTTGAGTACATCGATTTGGTAAAAGATATATCCGATCAGGAAAAGAAAAACTGGGTTGCCCAGGTACGTTTTCTCAAAGCATACTATCATTTTCTGTTGGTTAAACATTACGGCCCCATTGTACTCATAAAAGAAAATGTGGTGCCGAATTCGCAATCGGAGGAACTTTTCGTCCGGCGTTCAAAGATTGAGGAATGCTTCGACTACATTATCAGCGAAATCGACGCTTCGATTCCGGACCTGGCCGATGAACTTTTTGCAGATCAATTGGGAATGGTCAATAAAGCCGCGGCAATGGCGATGAAAGCCCGGATCATGCTGTTTCGCGCCAGCCCTTTTTTCAATGGAAACAGGGATCTCTTCGGCGATTTCTACGATGAAGACGGCCAAACATTCTTCCCGATGGACGAAGAGGGGTCGGCGCGCTGGTCGGAAAAATGGACCGATGCACTAACCGCAGTAAATGCGGCAATAAGCCAATGCGAGGCCGACGGATATGGGCTGTATACCTATGAAGACCAGCCGTATAAGTTCGACATGGAAGACTGGCAGGCGAACCCCGATACAATGCAGCGGTTCTATACCCTGCGGATGCTCATCGTCGATCCTTGGAATAAGGAAATCATTTGGGGAAGAACCTATCCCTTGAATGAAGGCGGTACGATCCAGGACGCCAGCAACATCCGACTGCCGCGTACATTTACCAACGGCGTGCAGGAAACCACAGGCAACTCCTATAATTGGGCCGCTGCAACTTTCCAAGCGATGTACCGCTACTATACGAAAAATGGCTTACCGATTGACGCGGACCGGACTTACGATCGCAACAACATGTACCGTGCGGTATCTACGCCAAGCGCCGATGCCGCCAGTTATCAACCACTGAGGGGTATTATGCAGCCCGATTACACAACAATCAACCTGTATCTGAATCGGGAGCCCCGTTTTTATGCCAACCTCGGAATTACCGGTGGTTATTGGCGTGGCCACCAGGTGCGCATCGACACGGAGATGTACGGTGGCACGGCGGGAGGTTATGACCCCAGTGTGAGCGGCACCGATTTTTTCTGGACCGGGATAGGCGTCAAAAAGTTTGTCCACCCAGAATCGAAGTCGGGCAGTTGGATCAGGCAACGGCATTTCCCTTACCCCATCATCCGGATGGCCGACCTGTTCCTGATGAAAGCAGAAATACTCAATGAGATAAACGGGCCCGGCCAGGAAGTGTTTGACCTACTCAACAAAATACGCCACAGGGCAGGTATTCCAGCTGTTGAAACCGTTTGGTCCGACCCGGAACTATGCATGCCCAGCTATTTGAATAGCCATACTACCAAAAACGGATTGCGAGACATCATCCTCCAGGAACGGGGAATCGAATTGGCTTTTGAAGGCAGCAGGTATTGGGACATGGTCCGCTACAAGCGCGCGGTCACCGAATTTAACACGCCGGTAACCGGTTGGACAGGTAACGCCTACGGGCAACAGAACTTCTTCCGCTTAGAGGTGAAGCAGCGCAGACGCTTCCTGGAACGAAATTACCTATGGCCATTGTCGCTAAATGAAATGAACACAAATGCTAACCTCATCCAGAACCCAGGCTGGTAAAAAACACGAAAATATGTTTAAAAGCACCATATTAAAAGCATTAACGCTAATTACGATTGCACTTTCGCTATGCTACAGTTGCAAAGAAAGTGGGCGGTTTGAAATTGGATATGAAGACGGCGTTCCGCCCCAGACTCCCGAGTACTTACGATATAAACCCACGTATGGAGGGGCACGGATTTACTTTAAGCGACCGGCGGACGAAGACTTGCTTTCCATAGATGCGTCGTATGTAAACGAAGCAGGGAAGAAAATGTGGTTTTCAACATCGTTTATTTCTGATTATATCGATGTTTATGGATTTGCAACCCAAAACCCCACTACAATAGCGTTGTATGCAGTAGACCGGGCCGGTAATCAGTCGGATAAAATATCCATTGTCGTGGAGCCACTAGAACCGGCAGTCGAACAGGTGGCAAGCACCATTTATTGCGTAGCGGGTTTCAGTTCATTTTATGTGAACTGGGAAAACGGATTGAAGCAAAGCATTAACGTGTTTGTGGATTATACGGTCGAAGATGAAAACGGTGTCCAAACGGAAAATCACCTCATTTACACATCGCGCGAGGCAACTGAACGCCGCTTTATCCGTGACCCCAATTTTTCGTCAGTTAAACCGGTCTCTGTGTCTGTGTATGTTGAAGATGAGTTCGGGAACTCCAGCGAAAGGCTCGAATTGGGGCAGCTCAACTTATTGGAAGATTGGGAAATACCGAAGGAAGCCTGGCAGATCCCGGGGGCCAATGACTCTACCATTGTCAACGCGATCGGCGAGCGGATAAATACCGGTGTACCGATGGGCTTTTTCAATGCCCTCGAAGGGCGAGACTATATGGCGATAGACGGCATCATAAGCGATGGCACGTCGGTAAACTTCACCCATACGTACGGGTGGGGGCGCACAGGAGACCCTCGGGATGGAAACATGCCGTGGAATTATATTATTGACCTGGGCGACTATTACGAGCTGAGCCGCATCGTTACGCATCAACGTTACCGCCACACCGGTGCTACGGAGTACAGCGGACGGGAAGATTATTACCGAAATGAAAACGTCGGTAAGTTTGCCGTATGGCGATGGGATGACCAAACACAAAAATGGGATTCGATCACCACCCACAAGATTACATTCCCCATTGATTTGCCCGATAGGCAGTACAGGGTGCTGGGCCGTCAGGGAGATATGGCGTATATGGCCCCCGAAAACCCTTCGTTTACGAAACCGACACGATGGTTCCGCTATGAAGCACTTACCGGGTTTAATGATAATTACGAAGCGTTGAATGCCAATTGCCTTTCTGAAATAACATTGTATGGCAGAAAAGCAGAAGGCTATTCGGCAACAAAAAATGACTGACAATATGAGACGGGTTTTAAGCTTTTTACTAAGTATATGTTTTTTTGCAGTGCTGTGTCTTTCTTGCAGCGACGATTTCTATGACAATATCAAAAAATTCTCTAAAGAAGAAATCATATATCCAGCTGCCTACGATACGGTTTACGCAACCATTGGTTATGAACGGGCCGAAATTGACCTTCGGAAAGATGGCAGGATACCTGCCAGCGAGATGGATTTCGCCAAGGCTAAGCGAACCATCATCGAGTATGATGTCGACTATCCAAATCCCAAAATCATCACGATCGACAGTGTATGTTCCTATGTGAATGTGACCGGGCTAAATGAACCAAGGCTATATCGGTTCAATATTTATACGGAGGATGAATATGGAAACCGATCGATTCCCCAAACCATTTCGTTGATACCCTACACGTCCTATGATGTTGAAGTACTGGCCAAAGGCATCCTGGAACCCACCATGTCGATGTCTCCCAATGCGATCGTGATGGAATGGGGAAACGGGCTGAACACCATTCTGATGGAGTATCACGGCTTAAGCTACGCATACACCGATAAGGATGGAGCGGTTCACAACGATACAGTCGGCAACAACCCGCGGATATATAGCGGTAATCTCTCCGCCGGGGAAGAGGCGGTTTTCGACATGAAATACCGGATTTTACCGATTCTGGAAAATGGCGAAAAGTTGTTGGATACCCTACTCATCGAGAAACCCCTCGCCGTGAAAATGCCGACATCCGATCAGCCTTTTATCCCCCAAGAGCTGGAAATACTCCAAGCAAATGGCATCAGCCAATTCACAACGGCGGATGTAGAAGGGATATCCAAGTTGGCTTACCCCATGAACATGTCCACGTTTGCCGATCTATTTTATTTCCCCAACGTCCGCGAGCTCGACTTAACGGGCAAAGGGCTAAAAGGCATATTGGAAACGACAACCTATGCGTTAAACAACATGCACAGTGTCGTCGGTGGTGGCGCTTGGCAAGAGTTTATGATGCCCGTGGATAAGCCGGCAAACATCGAGGCGCCCGAAAGTTTACAGACACTAAAGGATCTGATAGACGCCGGCCAGATTACGCAGATCAAGTATATCCCCAAATCCTTTGGCCTCGAATTCGACGAATTCCTTGCACCGTATGTAGAAGACGGCGTTGTAGAACTATTGACGAACGACCACCCCTTTTTCCCGGATCATGTATTTATCGAACCGCAGTTTTTTGCTCATGGGAAAGTGCAATCCAATAGTTGGAACATGAACCTCTCCTACTCTGGTGCCTCCCTGCCCAGACCGGGGTTTACTGATATCGGCAAATTTGATGCGAAAAATGATCGGGTGAATGGTAGCGCCGTTGATTTGAAATTGGATCAACTCATCCAGAGCGACGGACAGAATATTTATCGGGGCGTGGTGGTCGACTATCGTCCATCGTTCTTTTTTGCGCTGCCGCGCCAATGGCGTTTTGACAATAAAAAATACCGGTACCTGAAGTTTAAAATGTTCATCGGTAGCGACCCGTCATTGGTAAGCAACAACGGTGGTAACAACCGGCATGTTTACCGCGCACCGTGGGTACGGCCCATGAACAGATTGTGGGCATTCAGCCAATACAGCGACTACGGTCAGGAGAGTTGGGATGCCGGCAGGCTGTCCTCCCTTTCAGACCATGAAATCGGGCAGCAGTGGAAAGAATACACGGTTGACATGAACAATAACGACGGGGGCGACAACTCCAATCGGCGTAACCGCGTTTATGTTTTCAATATTGGCCATGAAGACGGGGTGACCTGGAATTACGATAAAAATAAGGAGGTCGTCATTTATATCGCGGATGTCAGGTTAAGTAAAACCGAAAACGATTGATCATGCATCCACGGGCTTCGATAAGCCGTTAACGAATAAAAAATTACTGATGAACAAAATTATTTTCGAATGAAATATATGATAATTAATTCGTTTCAAACTTTTGTCGGGATTGCCATATTGTGTTTGGTGATATCTTGTAAGAAAACAGGAGATCCGGAAGACATCGATAAAAAGGACATCCCATACAAACCAGTAAGTGTTACGCCAATCAGCGGTGTCCGCATCGGATGGGACTACAACAGCCTTGAACAGCTTGCCGAACGCGGACAGGCACCTGTGATGGTTCGACAGAACGAATCCAATTCGGTCGTAGTATATGAAGCAAATGGTGAGGTTTTTCTACGGAGTAGCGCGGATGGCGGTAACACCTGGGACGCCCCTGTGACCCTATTCGAGAAAACCACACACGAGGGCAAAGACGGTAGCTATGCGATCACGTATACCGACCTTAAAAAGAACCCCTCGATTATCCAGCTTCAAAGCGGTGACCTACTGGCCGCATGTGCCGTGTACTATCAATACACCGAACCCAACTCCAACCCGCGCCTGGATATTAGCTACCCGGCTGGCATCCTCGTGAAAAAAATCAACGGAAATGACCTGCTGATCGGTGAAGCCAAAGAAGTCTTTTTTAACCTGGGGTGCGACGAACCCGCATTTCTGCAATTGCCAAACGGCGATATCCAATTATATTTCACAAACGGAGCCGTAGAAACAGATCTGGCACTACTAAGTGCCACCGGGTTGGATCTCTCGCATCCGACGCGGCGGATAGACATGATCAGTTCGTCGGATGATGGTGATACGTGGTCTTCCAAGGTAGCGCGGTTCGGCGCAAATGATGTTGAACAGCGGTGGATAGGCGCCCACACCATCGTATCCCGTTATAATCAGATAAACAGTGAGGCATCGGCAGTGACCATCAACGAAAAAATTATATTAGCCTTTTCAGATAATCAAAATGTAACGTTCAAACCGTACACCGTTCGCACGCCGCTTACCAACCCATGGCCATTTGCCATCAACGGTGATGCGCAGGAGCGCGATTATGCTTTATATAAGCTTTTACCCGACAACCAGCTGATTGCGGGGCCTACCCTGTTAAATCTGCCGTCTGGCGAAGTGCTGCTTTCATACGAAACCGATTTCGGAAAGGCTAGCGGTATCCGGTCAATGGGTGTGGCCGTGGGCAATGCCGATGCATTTGATTTCACTAACGACACACACCCTTTCGGATTCTCGGACAAACACATGAGCAGGCAATCATCACTTGTATTGTGGGATACGGATACCATCGCAGCCCTGGCAACAAGCAACTACATCCTAGAGACCGACAGTGCACCATACTTGATCAAAGGGCTTATTATGCGTGATTTGGATTTGTCAGCTAGCGAAGACGAACCATACCCGCTATTTGTAGGCAGCAAATCTTCGACCCAATTACGGGCCGGACTCATGGATGCGGGCAACGATTTAAATGTCCGTATTTCTGTAGCCGACAACACACCGGTACCACCCCCCGCGGGCACCGTGGCTGGAGACGGGGTCTATGTATATATCGACGCTCCTAACCTATCGTTGCTGGATGTCGACGCCGGCATGTCCAAATTTTTCATCTCCAGTGAGGGGGATGTGATTCGTTGGGACGGTAAAGAGGGAGCATGGGAATTAGGATCACCCGAAGGAGTTAGCGCCGATGTTTCCGCCGATGAATCAGGTTATTCCCTGATGGTATCCATCCCGAAAAACGCATTGGTTAATTACAATGCAGAGGCGATTCGCTTTGCTGTTGGCTTTACCGACTATTCGGATGAAACTACCCATCTCACCGAGTTGCTCGCGTTGAGCGAAGATTTGAAATCAAGCACTTGGTTAGGCGTTACATTCTAATCTACCGGTTGATATTTTTCCCGACTGTTTTGGCCCCGTTAAAAACGGGGCCGAAATGGTCTTAACATAAAACGCGATCTTCCCTTCTTCAATTAAACCTTGTCGGCACTAAAATGCAAAAAAACCAAACTGGCTGCACGTTGAGCCAACCTGAAAGCTGCTTTGAACATCTTGCAGGCACGTCAAGCCAAACCGTCAGCTATTTGTTTCAGCGAATTACCTTTTCAGACCAAGAAGCAATCTCTCCGGTTCGTCCGGTTAGCTGTCTGATCCGCAAAGCTACCCCGCCAACTAAAAAGGGTAGCGGGTTGAACAAGGCAGTTCACCGTTTGCTCCAGCGAGTTACCTATTCAGGCCAGCGAGTTATCTCTCCAGCTTAACTAGCTAACCGTCCGGCCGGGAAAGTAAACCGTTTATCCGGGAAAGCTATCTCGGCAACATAAAAGGGTAACCGTTTGACTCAAACCGTTAGCTTTTTGGTTCGGCGAGTTACCTGTTTGAGTCAAAAGTGTAGCTCGCGCATATTTCAACCAACCTATTTAATTTAGCTTAAAAACCTTCTTAATGACGCCAAAAAAGCGATTTTTCAAGATAAATCCCCAGAAATCGAATTGAAAAAGGTGTAAAAATGGGCCAGCCCTTTTTGCGTACCCTCCGAAATTTGGCCCATTTTTACACCCTTTGCCCTAACGCCACATCTTTCACTCCCGTTCAATCAGGCACACCGCGTAAGCCACTACCCCCTCCTGCCGGCCGATGAAGCCCATGGTCTCGTTCGTAGTGGCCTTGATGGAAATATCGTCTTCGGTAATCCCTGCCGCCTCCGCGATTCGCGCCTTCATCGCGGGGATGTAAGGCTTTATTTTCGGGGCCTCCAGGCACAGCATGGCGTCGATATTGCCCAGTGTCCATCCCTTCGCCGCCAAAAGTTTAACGCACTCCTCCAACAGCAGCAGGCTGCTTATGCCGCGCCAACGCTCATCGGTATTGGGAAAATGGTAACCGATATCTTCCAGGTTGGCCGCGCCGAGTACGGCATCGCAGATGGCGTGTACCAGCACATCGGCATCCGAGTGGCCAAATGCTCCGGCATGGTGTTCCAACTGTACCCCTCCTAAAACGAACGGATGCCCGTCTTTCAACTGATGCACATCAAAACCGAAACCTACTTTTATTTTTTTAGACATTAGACAACAGACATTAGACAACAGACGTTCGGCCAAACATAGGTAAATACCCCGGTATTCTCAAATGGTATGGAATTTGTGCGATTTAAGTTGTGGGTAACTCCAATAATTTACTTAATTTTGATTCTTTAGAAAAGAAACGTGTCTTTCCGATATACCAAATGAGAACAAAAACGAATACGTATTTCGCCCCCATCCTGATCTTGTTTTTCTGCAGCACCTTATTCGTCTCTTGCAAAAACCAGAGTGGGGTTTCTTCGAAAACGGGCGTTGCCTATAACGACCCCTATAATGGTGGCTTACAAATCAACAGGAAAGTGAAGGAAGGCCCCGGACCGGGACTGATTGTTATTGAAGGTGGCACGTTCGTGATGGGTGGTAGCCTTAATGAAGACATCACCTATGCGCACGACAACCTGAAACGCCGCGTAACCGTAGCCTCCTTTTACATGGACGAAACGGAAGTATCTAATGCCGACTGGTTAGAATACTTGCATTGGCTCAACCAGAATTTCCCGGACGACAAAGAACTTTATTACAAGGCACTGCCCGACACGCTGGTGTGGCGCCATCCGCTCTCCTACAACGAACCGTATGTAGACCTCTACCTGCGCCATCCGGCTTATCAGGATTACCCGGTGGTGGGTGTAACGTGGGAACAGGCCAATGACTATTGCATTTGGCGCACCGACAGGGTAAACGAACATATCCTGCGCCAGCGTGGTGCATTGGTTGACTATAAGACCCTGGCCGAATCGCAGGCACAACCCGCCGAGCCATTCAATACCGACATCTACCTCAACGGCCAGTACCGAGGCGAAGGGATAGACGGCGAGAAGATGCCAAAAGACAATAGGCCCGGTACGGAAGAAGATGCCCGCCGGCCCGTCCGGATGGAGGATGGCGTGCTCAAACAACCCTATCGCCTTCCTACAGAAGCAGAATGGGAATACGCTGCCCTTGGACTGGTGGGAAATACCGAATATGGCAATATCGAGAGTGGAAAAATATATCCATGGGATGGATTGGGCGTCCGCTCGGCAAAACGACGTACACAAGGATTGATGATGGCTAACTTCAAGCCGACCGGTGGCGACAACATGGGGGTGGCAGGCTACCTCAACGACGGTGGGGACATCACCGTATCGGTGACCAGTTACCTACCCAACGACTACGGCCTTTACAACATGGCCGGCAATGTCAACGAGTGGGTGCGCGATGTCTACCGACAGCTGTCGTTTGAAGATTTCCAGGACTTCAACCCCTTCCGCGGGAATGTATATATGGATAAGCAATATGAAGATGCCGAAGCGGGCATCATTGCGAAAGATAAGTATGGCCGCCCCATCCGGGTACCGGCTAAGGCACCCCGCAAACAAACATGGGAAGAGCTGCAGGCGGCTGCTGCTACACCCGACTCCGCGGCACAGGCTACCTTTGATTACGACGTACGCGGGTATGCCGACGAAACCAACGACGAACTCTATGGCGTCACCACGCTGGTGAATGATAAGTCGCGCGTATACAAAGGCGGTTCATGGAACGACCGTGCTTATTGGCTCAACCCTGCAACGCGTCGCTATATGCAACAAGACGAATCGAGTGCGATGACGGGATTCCGCTGTGCAATGACACTGGTCGGCTCTCCCGAAGTGAACACGCAATCGAAGCCTACGTTTCCTGCCAATCGCGCACGGACACAGGGCGACCGGAAAGTGCTAGGCATCTTCTAGTCTTCTAACACGAATAACGACTGTATTAAAAGAGAAAGCGCCCACTCATTATGAGCGGGCGCTTTTCTTATTATGCTGTTTCGCTTCGCGATAACCGGCAATGAACTAATCCACAGACCGTTTCGTATAATAGATATTGAGCTTCATCTTCAGTTCCGTGTCTTCCACGTTGTTGATAATGGTACGCCCACCGGCATTCAACACCGGGAAATAGGGAACGGAGTTGTCGGAAGTCGCTGCAGGGGCGATAAAGAACTCGCTACTGCTGATCTTTCCTTGAAGGATGTCCTGGATATAGGAAGTCAAATGGAAAATGTAACGGTCTTTTTCCTCGTCCAGCAGGCCACCGAATGCGCGCCAGTTGCCATAGCGGTACCAAAGGCTACGGCTATCGCCGGCGAAACCGCCGCCGCTGGTCCGCGAATCGCCATCGGGTATAGGCTGCCGCTGTCCGGCGATGTCTTCCCGGTACAACGTGAGCCTCGGCGCCTGGAGGCCAAGCGCATCGCCGGGTATATCCGTGGAAGCATACAGTACCAGTTCAACCTTATTGATCGCGATGTTGCGATCTTTCAATTCGTCGATATAAGGGATGTGCACGCGGGTGCGGAGCCCCGCCGGAGCTTGCAAGTACAATACGTCATAATGTGCTTCGGGATGGTCCAACTGCGCCTGTACATCGGCCGTATAAGTCCGCCTGATACTGGACGTCAGCCTTCGGAAAGTCCCGCCGTTACCCTGTATCGTGGTTGGCAAGAATGCACGGAGGGTATCGATGGCGGCGTCTTCGCCTTCCTCTCCATTCGGCTGCCTATAGGTGAGTTCGATACCGGTTTTATTTGCCAATCCCTGAAAGGACACCAATCCACCCACACCGGTCATCTCGCTTTCAGCAACGCGCAGGTATAGTCCTTTTACGTGGTTGTTAAATCCAGCTTCAGTAGACAACATCGCCGAGTCGACCTCCTCACTGAGGAGCTCCCTGAAAAAGGCGGGCGACAGGGAAATCCGCAATTGCGGAATATCCATTAACGAGGTATCCCTGTCGTCAACGTGTGTGATGATTTTGACGCTGTCTGTCTCTTTATACGCAAAACGGCCGATGGTTTTCGTGCCGATAACCTCATCGGTCACTGCCCATTGCTTGGTGGCATACTCGCCGTCGGTATAGGCTTCATCCAGTTGCAGTACTTCGAGGGTAAAATTGGGGCGAAGCGTATCGCCGAAATATTCGGTGCCGTAAGGCAGCACAAGAATAACAGAGTCGATTTCGGCATCGGTCCGTATACGCGGAACCGTGGTGGGCCGGCCAATGGCCAACGCCAGATCGGCTACGGTTTTTCCAATAACCGGATCATCAAGCCAACCGAATGTAGTCTGGGCAAAAGACGAGGACCGTGTGCTATCGTCGGGTACCGTCACCGCCTCCAATGTGAGCGTGTCTGTCAATACACCCACCAACTCATCTCCCGGATCGACATCCAACCCGATACCTGATGGATTGGTACAACCTCCTAAAACAAAAAGACTTATCAACAGGGTTAATAAGTCTTTGGTATGATATCTCATTCGCAAAGAATTACATTCAAAATTATGCTTCCAATTCTGTCTCAAGCGCTACACTTGAAAATTGTTCGTAAAGGTTGCAATAATTTTCGAATTCTTGGTGGTCTTCTAACTCGAATACCGGAATATCGCTCTTTTTAACAATATTTAACAGTTGTTTATCTACATCGTCGCCGGTCAGCACCACGCCATCAGAATAGGCCAATGCGCCGTTATACAACCCGGCATAATCACCGGCACCGTAGGGCGCTACGTCTTCGGCGGTCATATCGCCCGTACGGGCAATTTCGGAAAAATCGTTCCCTAATGAAAAATCGATTTCTTCGTTATAGAGGGAATAAACCACCTTAGCATCCTTAAAGGTAGGATCATCTTTATAGGCTGTTTTTATATACGCCGGTATCAACGCGCTCATCCAACCGTGGCAATGCACCACATCCGGAGCCCAGCCCAGCTTTTTCACGGTTTCCAACGCACCTTTGCAGAAAAATACCGTTCGCTCGTTATTATCCTCGAAAAACTTGCCGCAATCATCACAGAATACCTGCTTACGCTGGAAATATTCTTCATTATCCAAGAAATACACCTGCATGCGTGCCGCCGGAATAGACGCTACCTTGATGATCAGCGGATTGTCGTTGTTATCCACAACAATGTTCATCCCCGAAAGCCTGATGACCTCATGCAACCGGTTACGGCGCTCGTTGATATTGCCGAACCGCGGCATCAGGATACGAATCTCGTAGCCCCGCTCCTGCATCGCCTGAGGCAGTTGACGGGTGATTTCGGAAATTTTGCTTAATTCGAGGAAAGGCGACATCTCGTGGGTAACAAACAGAATCTTCGTTTTTGACATCTCCAATTATTTGTTTTTATTTTATTTGCACAGTAAAATCGGTTCGCAAAGATAAGCAAATTTTGTCAATATACCAATTAGTTAACGAACCCGGCGCGGATATCCGGTAAAAAATCACCATTTTTGCCGAACAAAAAAAGCGTTCATTTGTTGGAAACAGTTAGCACCAAAGTTTCGTTACAGCAGCTTCTCGCGCTGCCCCGCAGCCAGGGGCAACGGATTGCCTTTGTGCCCACCATGGGGGCGCTGCACAAGGGCCACTTGGCCCTGGTTACACAGGCCCGGCAGTTGGCCGATATCGTGGTATGCAGCATTTTCGTCAACCCAACCCAATTCAACGACCCGAAGGACCTGGAAAAGTATCCACGCCCCATCGAGCGCGACACCAGCCTGCTGGAGGAGGTCCACTGCGACGTCCTCTTCCACCCTGCCGTGGACGAGATATACGGCGCGGAAGGTACAGAGGGGGATTCGCCTTTCGACCTCGGCCACCTCGAACAGGTGTTGGAAGGATTACATCGTCCGGGGCACTTCCAGGGGGTTACACAGGTACTTAGGAAGCTCTTCGATGCGGTGCAACCCGATGTGGCGTGTTTCGGGCAAAAGGATTTCCAGCAGTACAAGGTGGTGGAATATATGGTAGACCAACTGAAGCTGCCCCTGCGCCTGGAGTTATGCCCTACGATCCGGGAACCGGGCGGACTGGCCATGAGCTCCAGGAATGTGCGATTAACACCCGAAGGGCGGAAACAAGCGCTGCAATTATACCGCATCCTGCAACACACCAAGGCCGATCTGCAACGGAAAAGCATGGATGCACTCCGCGCAGATGCCATCAAGGCCTTAAATGACAGCCCCGGTATCCGAGTGGAGTATTTCGAGATTTTCGAAGCGGAAAGCTTCACGGCAGCCGACGAAACATCGCGCGACAGGCAGCTGGTGGCGCTAGCCGCCATTTGGGTGGATGGCGTACGCCTGATCGACAACCTGTTTTTATAGCATTATTTTAATTTTACGTACCTTTGCACCATGGTTATCGAGGTACTGAAATCCAAAATCCATCGGGTACGCGTTACGCAGGCCGAACTCAATTATGTGGGAAGCATTACCATTGACGAGGATTTGATGGATGCGGCGAACATCATTGCCAACGAAAAGGTGCAGATCGTGAATAACAACAACGGAGCACGCTTCGAAACGTATGTCATCAAGGGCGAACGTGGGTCTGGCGTGGTTTGCCTCAATGGTGCAGCAGCGCGACTGGTGCAGGTAGGCGACGTGGTGATCATCATTTCGTATGCACTGATGGAGCAGCAGGAAGCGAAGGGATATGAGCCGTTATTGGTATTCCCCAATGAGAACAACCGATTAATCTAGCCTACGTGTTAGATTAGTCAAACTTTATTCCTTACTTTTGTTTTGCGGCACCGGTTTCGGTGGGGTAATAATCGCTGTGGTGAAAAAGCATTCGGACAACATACGATCGAGGCTCGCACTGTTCCAAGCAGTGTTGTTCTGTTTGATCGTGGCCAGCGGCACGGTCTTCATGCATAAGCATAAAACGCGCGATGGACGGATCATCATCCATACGCACCCCTATAACCTCAAGGCCGACCCCGCCACCAACCCGCACCACCAATCTGAAACAGAAATCTATTTATTGGATGCGATCTTCCAAGGCCGCTTTCTGCAAACGGATTTCACCACCTATGAACAGCCCGTTATTAAGCCCTTCACGGTGGCTTACCGCCCCTATCGGACGGCGGATGTGCAATTGGCGGCGATCTACCATCGCTCCCCCCGCGCGCCCCCATATTTCAACTAGATACATTCTACACGTGATTAGTAACAAACAGGGACCGTTGGGGTCGCTGCTTCCATCGCATTTTCTAGTTGACTATTATGAACACAAAACACCTGATTGCCAGTTTCGTACTGGTGCTTTTTGCCCTACGGGGCTATACCCAATCCGTTTCATCCATACACGGTTCCGTTACCGACAAATCGGGCAGCGCCATTCCCTGGGCCACGGTGGCCATCCCTTCGCTCCATATCGGCACAACGGCCGACAGCACCGGCCGGTTCTCCCTGCCCGACGTGCCGGCAGGAAACTGGGAACTGGAAGTTAAATACGTGGGTTACCAACCTTATACACTGCGTATCCGGACGAACGGTACGGCTCCCGTGCATAAAGATCTGGTACTCCTCGACGCGGGCACCTCGCTGGATGAGGTGGTGGTATCCGGCACGATGAAAGAGGTATCCAAATTGGACAGCCCGGTACCGGTAGAGGTCTATACCGCCAAGTTTTTCAAGTCGAATCCGGCAGCGACCGTGTTCGACGCATTGCAAAACATCAACGGTGTGCGCCCCCAGCTCAACTGCAACATCTGCAACACGGGCGACATCCACATCAACGGGCTCGAGGGTCCCTATACCATGGTGCTGATCGACGGTATGCCGATGGTTAGCGGCCTGTCGACCGTGTACGGCCTGAGCGGCATCCCCCAATCGCTGATTGAGCGGGTGGAAATCGTAAAGGGACCGGCGTCGACGCTCTATGGGAGTGAAGCCGTGGGCGGGCTCATCAACATCATCACCAAGAATCCGCGGAACTCCCCCATCTTGGCGGTCGATGCCTTCGGCACCGGCTGGGGCGAACTCAGTGCCGACGTCGCCGCAAAGCTGCATGTAGGCAACAAGGTACAGTCGCTCTTGGGGGTTAGTTATTTCAACTACCAGAACCCGACAGACAACAACAACGACAATTTTACCGATGTGACCCTTCAACACCGTATTTCGCTATTCAACAAGTGGAACTTCGAACGCAACGAGGGCCGGATTTTTTCATTTGCCGCCCGCTATGTCTATGAAGACCGCTGGGGTGGTGAGATGGGCTGGTCGGGCGAGCACCGCGGTGGCAACGACGTGTACGGCGAAAGCATCTACACCAGCAGGTGGGAGGCCTTCGGTACCTACCAGCTTCCGGTGAAAGAACACATCGTGTTGATGTTCAGCACGAATGGCCATAACCAGAACAGCGTGTATGGGAATATGCCTTTCCTGGCCGACCAATATATTGGTTTCGGCCAGCTGGTCTGGAACAAACCATTGGGCAACCACGACGTGCTCGGTGGCCTGACCTACCGACATACCTACTACGACGATAATACCCCCGTTACCGCCGACCCCACGGACGTAGCCATCAACAGGCCCATGCACACCCGGTTGCCCGGGGCGTTCGTCCAAGACGAGATTTCGCTCAACGAAACCCACAAACTGCTACTCGGTGCCCGGTATGACTACAACTCCATCCATGGGAGCATCCTTACGCCACGCATCAACTATAAATGGAACACCCCCAACGAACGCAATGTGCTCCGCCTCAGTTTCGGGAACGGGTACCGCGTAGCCAACGTGTTTACGGAAGACCACTCGGCGCTGACCGGTGCCCGCGAAGTCGTTTTCCAATCGGAGCTTGCCCCCGAAACCTCATGGAATGGCAACGTCAACTTCGTGAAGAAAGTCCCCTTATCGAGCGGCGGCATCATCGGCTTCGACGCCACCGTATTTTACACCTATTTCAGCAATAAAATCATTGCCGACTACGACACGGATGCGACGAAGATCATGTACGGCAACTTGGATGGCCATGCCATCTCGCAGGGCATATCGTTGAATATCGATCTCGCATTGATGAATGGGCTCAAGGTGAACGCAGGCGCCACTGCACTGGATGTATATAGCCGCGAGGGCGGACAAAAGGTCCAACAACTATTTACGGAAAAATTCACCGGGGTATGGAATGCCAGCTATCCCTTGAAACGCCTGGGGCTCACCGTGGATTATACCGGCAACCTCTATGGCCCCATGCGACTGCCGCTGCTGAGTACCGCCGACCCCCGGTCGCCGAAATCGCCGTGGTGGAGTATCCAAAATATACAGCTGACCAAGGCGTTCCGGAACGGCGTTGAAGTATATGGTGGCATAAAAAACCTGCTGGACTGGACACCCAACCGGAGGAATCCGTTCATCATCGCCCGGTCGCACGACCCGTTCGACAAGCTGGTGGAGTTTAATAGCGATGGCCAGGCAGCCATCACGCCTGAGAACCCGTATGGCCTCACGTTCGACCCTTCCTACGTTTTCGGGCCCAATCAGGGCGCCAGGGGGTTCCTGGGTATCCGGTACAGTTTTTATTGAAAGAATGCGTACGATCGGAGAAAAAATTTGTGATAACTAAATTTTTTTACGTTTATTGCAAATAAATTAATAACTACCTATGTTGAAGTACGTTGCTTCTGTCGCTTTCTGCGTGTTCGCCTTGCTGTTTGCCTGCGAGCCGAATGGCAGTGAATTGATGGAGCCCGTAGTTGGACAAGAGCCGAATAGGTCGCCAGGTAACGAACAGGCCAACCAACAAGATGGCACCACAGCTTTAGACGCCAAGGCGGTCCAAGCATTAGCGGAAGTCAATAACTGGCGGCAAAAGGGCTGCACGTGTGGGGATGTATCCATGCCCGCCACCACCAAGGTTACTTGGAATAGCAAGCTGTACGAAGCAGCGCTGGCACACGCTAAAGACATGAACGCCAACAATTATTTCAGCCACACCAGCCCTTCGGGCGAAAACGTGTACAACCGGCTTGTGCAATCGGGGTATATCGGCGATATCCGCACCATCCTTGCCTATGGCGAAAACATCGCCTTCGGCAATTTCGACCTGCAAGCCGCCGTGAAGAAATGGCTCGATAGCTCGAGCCATTGCGCCAACTTGATGCGCGACTCCTACCGGGAAAT
Source organism: Parapedobacter flavus (assembly GCF_035818675.1). Lineage (NCBI taxonomy): Bacteria > Pseudomonadati > Bacteroidota > Sphingobacteriia > Sphingobacteriales > Sphingobacteriaceae > Parapedobacter > Parapedobacter flavus. The sequence goes on along the minus strand of NZ_JAYKZZ010000015.1, from coordinate 105,032 downwards.
GGCCATTGCCCACGATGGCAACTATTGGGTGCAGGTTTTCGGTGCCACCCGCGATTAATGTGCTTTCAATACCCCATACCATTTTATTTGCCGCCTGTAGCGAAACCGGAAATGAGCACGTCTGTACTTTCGACAACACTCGGCATACTTGTTGATTATGTTTGTTAAATAGTGTTAACAGCTCAATTAATTGGATTATTTAAATAACTTTGCATCCTGCAAGGTTGAAACAACGAAATGATGAAGAAAATACATGTATTGATGTTGGGCGCTTTCGTCGCCTTAGGATTGTCGTCGTGCATCAAAGAGGGGGAGCCATATGATCGCGAAGCACAATATGCATTGGAAAAGCCGGTTATTGAAGAGTACGTGCTGGCCAATATGCCCGGGGCGATGGAACACGAGGAAACCGGCGTTTGGTACGAGATTGTAGAGCCGGGCGAGCCGGGATCATTCAATTATAAAACAACGTACCCGAACGTGTACGTGAATTACGTCGGTGAGTTACTTGATGGTACTGAGTTTGATAGCGACGATTCCGAGTCGGGCGCAAAATTACCCCTGGGCAACATGATCGGTGCATGGCAACTCGTCTTTTTCCCCACAGAAATCAGGTATGATGAAAACGGTGAGCTGTTACCCGAAACCTTCAAATTCGGTGGCCTCCTACCCGACGGATTACAAAAAGGAGCTAAAATCCGGTTTGTTACCCCGTCGTTCTTTGCCTACGCGCAGCAGGGAAGGGGCACGATTAAGCCGAATTCACCCCTCTATTTCGAGATAGAGGTAGTGGATATCGAAGACCCGAATTAAGCAAGCAACTAATTTAAATCAACTGTACAGATATAACATGATCAAATCGACTCCTTGTATTGCGGCTATCGGCATCGTGGCTATCGTGTCATTGATGGGTTGCTCCAAAAAAGACTACCAATCGTTTGAAGAGCTGGATAACGCAAACATCCGTGCGTACATCGAAAAAAACAACCTGACGGTGCATCAGTACAAGGAAACCGATTTGTTTTATCAAGTGCTGGAAGAAGGAACAGGTAGCCCCATCGACTATACCGAGAAGTACCCGGTGGTTTACACCGTAAAAAGCTTAGACGGCGTCTACAACGCGGCGGATACCTTAGACGCCAACAGCCGTTATGCCGACTTCTTCGGTTACTTCCCTTTCGGGTCTTCATATGCGGGAACACCTACCGTTGAACGTCCCGGCGACTTCAAAGAGGTGATCCGTGAGGTACTGCAACACACGAATGGGAAAATCCGGATTATCGTCCCCTCACGCCTCATGTACGGTAGAAAAGGACTCCCACGCCTCGGCATCCCCCCCAACGCGTCGCTCGACTACGTGGTCACCGTGCACGATAATTTTACCGACTACGAAGATCAGGTGATCCAACGGATGATGGCCAGCGAATCGCTGAATATTGACGATTTCACCAAACGGGAAGATGGTATTTATTACCAGATTATCGAACAGGGAACCGGCGATGCCATTACGGCCGACTCAACCATAACGGTTGATTACACGTTGAAAGATCCGGAAGGTAACGTACTCGACTCGGACACCGACAGCGAATTCAGTTTAGCGGGCGGGGTTATATCCGCGTGGCCCAAGATCGTACCGTTGGTCAATAAAGGGGGGAAAATCCGCTTTTTTACGCCGAGCGACCACGCTTATGGAAGAACCGGGAGCACCAACGTCGCCCCCTTCCTATCGCTTGATTTCGAGGTGGAAGTGAAGGATGAATAAGGTTAATGCCTTAGCCGCCCCGATACCTCGATTCTTCCAGTAGCCTTTGGGCATCTTTCATGCCCAACAGTTCCGCAAGGCTTACATCCGGATTTCGCTCCATATAGGATTGCACCATTTTCCAGCCGATGAACACACCTAGTTTCGGTGCCGACTCGTTTTGCTCGCCCAGCTCGGGGGTAAATGGGGCTTCGCCGAGGTACTTCTGGATACGGCTGTAGTCGGCCTCATAAAGCAGGTTCTCCTGTAAAAACCACGCCCAAATATCGCGTTCGAAATGATTGGCCCACGCCCACTGGTCGGTGGTATACCCAATCATCAGGCTGTCGGCTACGTCGGGCATCGTCCGCTCCATCACATACATTACTTTCCCCTGGTACACCATGTGTTGCAGCAAACTCACATCCAAGGCATCCTGCGGGTACAGGTTCTCGCGTACATAGCTTTCGACTACCCTAGGCACGATGTTTTCCGGTGTGAAACGCTGCGAAAGGTACTGCGGGATGCTACCGCGCAGTGCGGGATAAAATTTGGAGTCCGCTCCGAGGAACATATCCAGCCCGACACCGATGTAATCTTCACCGACGGGCGTTTGTACGGCAAAACCGGAAAAAAAGGCGATGATCCGCGGAATGGCGATCGACGGAAAGTAATATTTCAAGTGTTTGAACGCATCGGTCAGCCCGGCCTCCTGCATCCCCATGTCCGGGAAGGTTTCATAAACACTCGCTTTCAACGCCTTGAAATCGTCCGTAGCAATAACCGCCTCCAACACCGAAGCCACCTCGGCGCTGTCTAACGGATTGCCGGCCTCCAGCATATATTGCATATAATCGGCATAGAAAAAACCGTACTGATGAAGCCAGGTCCGGTTTTTGGCGATAATATTAGACAAGCTCAGGCTGTCCAGCACGCGGTCGAAGCGTTCTACGGTAATATCCACATCGATGTGGCTCACATCTACTCGTTCGGTCCGGCCGCATGAAAACAGGCCAATAATTAAAAAAAAGCAATAAATTTGTCGCGCAGGGGTTTTGAGCATCATTTTTGTTCATTAGCTGGCAGCGAAGTTAACGATTTCGGCGGGGTTTGATGGAACCTGGGTTTGACAGATTAAACGAATTTATTGATATGCGAAACAAAAGAATACCCTTTTACATATTGATCTTTTTATTCCTCACATTCAGTGGCCCGCGCGTCGTTGCGCAGGATTACTACAGCTCGACTTATCAATACAGGCCGGTTTCGCTGGGGATTACATTCGCGCCGAATATCGCATGGATGCGGTACGGTGATACTGGCGACCACAAGAGCATGCCAAAATTCGGTTACGCCTACGGCCTGCTTGCCGATTTTGCTTTTACCGAAAATTACTACTTTTCATCCGGATTGCTCATCAATACGTTGAACGTCGAATCGGACTACACAAACCCCACGGTGGATTACGCGCCCGGGACGGATTTGACCAGCAGCTACCGGCTGCAATACGCCGAAATCCCGATAACCGTTAAGCTCAAAAGCACCATGCGCTATTTCCGCAGCTACTATGGTCAATTCGGCTTCACCGGTGGCGTAAAACTCAACGCCAAGGAAAAAACACCGGGCAACTCCACACGGACATCCATGGGTGACGACGCCGACTTCTTCAGGCTGGCCTTGCAAATCGGCGGCGGGGTGGAATGGCAGCTCGATCACAACATGGTGATGGTAACCGGATTGAGCTTCAATAATGGTTTCACTCGGGCCATCAAAGCGGGCGAACCCCGTAATTCGTATGTAGCATTTAATTTCGGCATCTTTTTCTGACCCTAACCGACAACTGTAAGAACCCTATGATCATTGCGCTAGCCCAACTCAACTACCACATCGGCAACTTCGACCGGAACACCGCAGCCATCATCGACGCCATCCATTCCGCACAGGCCAAAGGTGCTCACCTGATTGTATTTGCCGAATTGGCCATCGGCGGCTACCCTGCCAAAGATCTATTGCGGTCGCCTGCATTTCTGGCAAATTGCGAATCGGCTGCCGCCGAAATCGCCAGCCACTGCACAGACATCGCCTGCATCATCGGTGCGCCGGTTGGCAACACGACTGGAAAAGGCAAACCGCTGCATAATGCGGCATTGTTTATCGAAGGGGGCCGTATACAGCAGGTTGTTCACAAAGGGCTGCTTCCAGACTACGACGTATTCGATGAGTATCGTTATTTCCAGCCCGCCGAAGCTTTTGGCTGCATCAACTACCACGGCAAGAAAATCGCGCTGACCATTTGCGAGGATCTGTGGAACATCACATCGCCGCAACTGTACCGCCGGAGCCCGATGGACGCGCTGGCGGAGGAACATCCCGATCTCATCATCAATATTGCGGCGTCGCCGTTCTCGTACAACCACCTTAACGCGCGGCTGGACGTATTGCGCACCCACGCCAAAGACAACGCAATACCCCTACTATACCTCAACCAAGTGGGTGCCCACACCGACATTATATTCGACGGCCGGTCGATCGTCCTTTCGCCCACGGGCGAGTTGGTTGATCTGATGGCCTCCTTTGCAGAAGCGGTAAATTTTTACGAAGTGGGCGACAATGGTGTCACCCCATTGCAGCAGGCAGACCCCGTACACCACCCGCTGGACACGCCGTTGATCCATAAAGCGCTCTTACTGGGTATCCGCGACTATTTCGGGAAATCGGGCTTCAGCAAAGCCGTCGTCGGGCTGTCTGGCGGCATCGACTCGGCGGTGGTGGCAGCCCTAGCATGTGAAGCCCTAGGAGCCGAAAATGTCATGGCCGTACTGATGCCTTCGGTGTATTCGAGCGACCATTCCATCACCGATGCGCTGGCTTTGGTGCAGAACACGGGTTGCCTACACGAAATCGTCCCCATACGCCCCATGGCTGAGGCTTTTGAAGAAAGCTTGGGTACGGCGTTCGAGGGGCTGTCGGCCGATGTTACCGAGGAAAATATCCAAGCCCGCATCCGGGGCACGTTGCTGATGGCTTTTTCGAATAAACTGGGCTATATCCTGCTTAATACGTCCAATAAAAGCGAAGCCGCCGTGGGTTACGGCACCTTATATGGCGATATGGCTGGTGCGTTGGGCGTCATCGGCGATGTATACAAAACACAGGTCTACCATTTGGCGAACTACCTCAACCGCAACGGGGAAGTTATCCCGCAACACACCATCACCAAACCCCCTTCGGCCGAATTACGGCCTGGACAGAAAGACAGTGATTCCCTACCCGACTATGAGCTGCTGGATGGCGTGCTCTTCCAATACCTCGAAAACGAAAAGAGCGCCACGCAAATCATTGCGCTCGGATTTGAAGAAGCGTTGGTAAATCGCGTGTTGCATTTGGTAAACAGGGCCGAATTTAAACGTTTCCAGGCCCCGCCCGTATTGCGCGTAAGCAGCAAAGCCTTCGGTGCCGGGCGTGCCATGCCGCTGGTGGCTACGTATCCGTTGTGACGATCCAACTGTATCGGTGGTCCCCTACCCGATTAAACCATCCCGCCCGGACATCGTCTAAGTCTTATAAGCAAATGATTAGGAGGCCATAGCCATGAAAAAATTCATTCTATATCTTGTCCCCCTGATGGTGCTGGCATCGTGTTCGGCTTATCAATACCATACCACTAAAATACAAAGCACCGATTTTTCACGATACCACACCTACGGCTGGCTCTCACCGGTAGATTCATTGTCAAAATCCTATTTCGACAACGATATTGCCAATGCCAATATTTTAGAGACGGCCAACCGGGAGCTGGAAGCCCGTGGGTTGACATACAGCAAGGACAATCCCGATTTATTATTCCGTTACATTGTTATTGTGAATAACAAAAGCCGACCACTTTACAGTGGGCGCCCGTACGGCCCCTGGGGCATGTGGGGGTACCATCCGTGGATGTGGGGACCTGGTTGGGGATACTACGGATACGGCTGGAACCGACCGGTCGGCGAAGAACGTTACCGCGCTGGCCACGTTATCATCGAAGCGCGCGACCGGCAATCCAACACGGTGATTTGGCAAGCGCGCGGTAGCGGGCAGGTCCGTTCGCCGGAAGACGCCATCAATAAATTACCGGAAATCGTTACCGGCGTGATGGATCAGTTCCCTGTAGCGCCGGCCAAACAATAGTCGCGTAATTTTCACGGAGCTCACAACCTCACAAGTTCACAAGCTCACTAAAGTGACGGCCGGAGTGTCAGGTAAAACGGCACTTCCTCATGCTGTTTCGAATTCTCCAAGATAAGACGGGCTGCGGTCTCCCCCATCTGCTTGAAATCGGTGGAGATGGTGGTGATCCCGTTAAGGATGAATTTTTTCAAAGGCGTCTCATTGTATGAAATGATGCCCACGTCCTTCCCTATTTTCAACTTGAGGGAAATCACACGATCGAGCAATTTCACCAAATCGTCTTCCATCAGGTTAATGTAGATCTCGCCCGACGATATGGGTTCTTCCGAAATATCACTCACCAACAGGTGATTGAAAGCATATTGCTGGCAGAAACGGTAAAACCCTTTGATGATGCCTTTTGGAAAATAACTTTTATCGGGAAATATCAACTTCAACGTGTGGTATTTACTCAATTGCTCTTTGGCCTGTTCGAGGGCTTTATAGATATCCTTCTCGAAATTCTCATACACCGCCGCATATTCGCCCCCAACGCCGGGCACCAATTTATCCACAAGCACCAACTTTTCCTTGGGGATGTTGTTGATGATTTCACCCGCCGTATCCCGCGCTTCGATAAAGTGTGGAATAATGACGTAATGGGTATAATTCTGCTTCAGGTTCTCAAGCAGCTTACGGAAGAGTGGAAGGTCGTTATTATACACGTAAAAATCGACAGACGCATCGGCGCCGATGGCATCCACAAACGCATCGTATACGATTTTCTTATGTGCACTTAGCTTGTTAAAAAACAAGACGATTTGCAATTTCCGCTTGAAATTAGCGTCGGCGATGTAATAACCTTTACCGGGAACCGACCCCAGCACACCGAGTTGCTTGAGGTGCTTGTACCCTTTCTCGGCAGTATCGCGCGATATTTCCAAGACATAACTCAGCTCATTGATGGATGGGAGCATATCGCCCTTTTTTATTTTCCCATTTTCAATGGCGTTGATTACTGCATTTGCCAGCTGCTGGTATTTGGGCGTGGCGGAGTACTCATTAATGTAAATATGTTCGAACACAGAAACAGGTTTCATGCTTGCAATTTTTTTTTACCCGGGGCTAAAATTAACCGGATAAATCGATATTATCGTGAAATTTGCGTCATTTTATTCCAGCTTCTATGATACGATTGGTCGACAGGCTCGCTTTAGACCGGATAACTATGGCATATAAAACACTTCGGTGAGCGGAATGCTCACCGGCGAATTATCGGCATTGGTTTCCATGAGATCGGCCATGTATGCCCACCACCGCTGCACGATGGGGGCACTGCCCAAATCTTGCGACGATTGGTCACCAACCTGCCCCTGTACGGCGAACAAGGTATTCGTCTCTTCATCCAGGAAAATGGCGTAGTCGCAGACACCGTTTTCTTTTAACAGAGCGGCCAATTCGGGCCAGATGGCATCGTGGCGTCGCTTGTACTCGTCGCGGCAACCCGCCATCAGTTTCATCTTAAAAGCTATCCGTTGCATGGTATGCTGAGTTCATCGTTAATCTACCGTTATGACCTATAGGCCCGCGAGCCTATAGGTCATAACGGTTAGCGACTGCGTATGATATTGACCTCTTTCGGTGCCGCAATCTCTGATACGACCTTACCGTTTTTGTCTTTCCGGTGACTAACGTGTATCACCCCATAAGGTGTGGGGTATGTCCCTTCGGCATACTCCAGATCGCCCAGGTGCGGATCTACAAGAATCGTCTTACTTCCCGGGGCTACCACTTTTATGCCCAAGACATGCTCCGTGAGCCACGACGTGGGGCCAGATGCCCATCCGTGGCACAAGCTATGGCGAAATCCGACATAGCAATACGCACCGTAGTCGCCGTGGATATCTTTTTTGCCTGCGGGCACGAGCTCATCGATCCGGCCCGCATTCGGCAGCCACTCCATATTGAAGTCTTCCCAGAAGGTGGTCGCTCCCAAATCGAGCATGGCACCCCAATAGTTACGGATGACATCCAATGCGCCTTCATAATTGTCCGCTTTGGCCATGGCTTGCAGCATATAGTAGCCATAAAAGGTGGAGAAATTCTTTGCACCACCTACCGCCAGCACATCGTCATTGGCTGTCTCGGCGTCTACCATACCCGTAAGCGCCATGAGTGCTGCCGCTTGCTTCGAATGACCCATAGGCGGGGTGTATTTTTTCAACCGTTTCACCGCTTCGTTGGCAATGCGGCTCGTCTCCGTATCGCCGATGATCTCACCTATTTTAGCAGCGATGGACAACGACCACATGCTCATGGCCTGCAGGCCGGCATGCACGGCGGCTTCATCTTCGCTGGATGGCCAATCGAGGAACCGGTTTCCGTCCATTTGCTCCTTCCCATCGGGGCCGATTTTGGAAACGATCTGTTTGACCAAGTCGGAGAGATAAGGTTGCTGTTCCTTGAGGTAAGCCAAATTGCCATGATGCATATACCAATCGTGATGGAGGATAATCCACCACATGGAGTAGGTGCTGATGCCGCTCATCCAACCGGGCAGGGGCGTTACATCCCGGGCCAGATCCAAGCTTTTCGGTACCACTTCGTTATAGCCGAACACGGTGTTTACCGTAGCTACTTCGGGGTGGAGATCGCCTACCCACACAAGGCGGTCGCGCTTGATACCATCCCAAAGGTAATCCTGCATATTAAGATGAACGGTATAGGCACCGGTTTTCCAGATTTCGTTCAACCGCTCGTCGCTACTATTGAAAGAGCCCAAGTAGGGAATATCACGATAGGTGAAAATTGCCCGTACTTCTTTCAAGTGCAATTCGGCATCTTCATCGAGCAAATCGATGCGAACAAACCGGAAGCCGCTCTCGCCCACCTGGGCTTTACCCAACCAGGGCACCTGGATGTTCATATCACGGATGGCGTGGTCATTCGTCGCCCCCTTTTCGCCGATCTCGGCCATCGCCTCACTTGCCGACTCGCCAAAGCGGACACGGATGTTGCGCGGGACGTTGCCGGGCGACCACATGCCGGTAACGATCTCCAGTCCGCCATGCAGTTCCTTGCCGAAATCGAGCAATATACTCGATTGCTCATCCCCTTCGTTCTTGAGCACGCAAATACTGGCATTGGTAAGGTCCGCTTGCCCGTTGCCCGGCTTGAGCAATTGCTCCGTATTGGAAACTTGGCCCGTTTGCCAAAGGACACGTACGGGCGACACGAAAGTCCGCACGATCTCTGTTTCGCCATCAGCAAAACAGGGTGCAATAAATTGCAATAAAAAGAATACAGTTGAAAAGATGTACAGTCGTTTCATTAGACGTTAGCTTACCATTAAATTAATCAACGCAAGATAGGCAGGATAACGGGAACTCCCATCCTGTGCTTACCCGATGGCAGCTATGCCCTTGTTTCGTGGACTCGTCAGCGTAGGTCGACCGTGATTTGATAGTTCCCACCCGTAAGCGGGGGAAATTCCAGCCAGCCATCCGTGTGTTTCACGCGTACGGACTCACCATTGACGGTGATATCGGGGCGCCTCTTACCTGGATAGGGCAGCTGCACATTGGCCGTACTATTTCCGGGTACGGTCAGTTCCAACGTATACGTTCCGCTCTCTTGTCGGCAGGAGACCAGCACGCTTCCCCGGATGGTAGGCACGACAGCCTTGGCCCACGCCAGCGAACCGATTTGCGGCCGCACGCGAAAGACCGCCCAGCCGGGCTGCAACGGCTCCACCCCCATCAATTTGCGCGGAATGGTATTCGCGGGGACCGCCCCCCATGCGTGGTTCCAATCCTGGTTGGGTTTGTACTTATTATCCCATGCTTCCATGGTAATGGTGCTTCCGGCCCGGATCATATTGTACCAACTGCGGTCATCCTGCGACGTAAGTAACGATAAGCCGTAGTCGGCATCGCCGGCCGCATAAATCGCGTCCATCAGGAATTGGCTTCCGTATACGCTGCATGCCATCCCGCGTGAGCGGATGAATGTGGCTACCCGATCGGTCTTGGCAGCGGGAACCAACCCAAATGCCAATGCCATCATATTGGTATGCAAGGAAGCATGGTCGGTATCCAGCCCATCGCGATAGGTACCCGAGCGGTTATCCCATAGCAAGGACTGGAATGCACGGTAGGTTTCCTCCGCCTTTTCAGCAAATGCCGCGGCATCGGCTTCGCGCCCGAGGGCCTCCGCGAGCTCAGCCATATCACACAACGCTTTATAATGAAACGCATTCACCACCGCATTATACTCGGTAAAGACAAATCCGTCTGTTTCGCCGTTACCTACCATGCCGAAACCACCCGTATGCGGCCAGTCCACAATATCGCGCAGCGAATCGCCCCGATAATGCACAGCCTCCATCAACTGGGGTGTTTGTTTGCCCTTACGGGTGCTGATGAGGCCATTGCCCTCACGCAATGGCAACAGCAATTTGGCTTTCAAATCGTCGTAATGGTATTCGACCGAGCGGATGTCGCCGGTATACAGGTAATCGTTGTAAGCCATTAGCACCGACTGCAGGATCCATTCGGTGGGCCATGTGGCGTGGTGGAGCAGGTATTCATGCGATCGGCGTGCCATCGTGTATTCCTTATCCACGCCGTAATGGCCAAGTTGATTAATATAGGCATCTGCCTCATATGGAATGCGTTCGCGATCGCCATCAACGTAGATTCCGGCAAACGATGTGGCCTTAATACTGTATTTACAGAGCTCCCAAACGGCGTTCAACACCGAATCGGAGCTCTCGAAATGGGAAGCGAAATCATCGAATGGATAATGGACGGTAGCGCGGACGATATCGCCGGGTTCGACCTTTCGGGCATACCCCTGGAGCTCCACGTAACGGAACGGCAGTACCTCACCGATATATGCGGGCATTTTGATGGCCTGCCTGCCCGTATTTCGCTTATTGGGTGTAAACTGTAGCTGATACGTATGCTGTCCACGCTGCAAGGGTAGCTGATATTCGGCGTACCGGATGGTCCCGCCCGGCTTGCGGTTGATGGTCCCATCGGCGTTTATCGCTTCACCGAGCCGCACCGTGAGTGTGTCGGTGCTTACAGAAGATGTCAACGTGAGCTGCAGTTGACCAAAAGACGCCTTCCCAAAGTCGGCCCGTATTTCGTTTGGAAATACCCGCAGGCTTTCCGGCACCTCGTCGGTTTTCTGCAAGGGGTAAAAAGCGGTTTGGTAATCGTGTAGGGTGCCCGCTGTGCGGAAATGGCCAACGGCCGACCATCCCAACGATGCATCGTCTTGGTTCCATAGCATAACCTGCCAGGCATAGTCGGTATGAGGTTGCAAAGGCTGGCCGTGATAACTGACATTGGTCGAAGCGGCCGACCTGACCTTCCCCGAGTCCCAAACGTCTCCAATGCCTTTTGCGAGACTATCCTGATTGGTCGCCACGATAATCCGGTAAGCAGATTGCATGGTTGCTTCGCCGATAGCGGCCAATTCCCATCCGAATGCCGGTTGTTTATTAGCGATCAACGGCTGATTTCCGCCACTGATCTTGTCGCCTACTACGGGGTAACCATTCACCACGTGCAGCATGGGGTGTTGCAAGAGGTCTACCTTGAGGTTGACCACCCGGTGCTGCTGGCCCAGGGTAGTCATTACCGTGGTCGACACCCCTAACAGGGCGAAAAAGCAAGCTAATGGAAATTTACGCATCAATAATTCAATTTAAATTCATGCCTCCCGGCACCGACATTTTGCAGCAGAAGGTAATTTCCCTTTCTCTCCGCAGCTGTCATGATGCCGTTTTGCAAGAGCGTGAAATTACTTACTTCCGTTGGTATCGGCAAATATACATCCGCTTTCATGTTGGCCGGTAAAGTTACGGTCAGCGAAAAAGCGTTTGCTTGTTGGTCGAAGCCTGTTTCGATCGGGCCGCGTATAGTGGGTAATTTTGCCTTCGCCCATGTTAACCCCGAGGGCTGTGGCTTAATTGTTACCCGCCTGAAGCCCGGCGCTGCCGGCGTGACACCCATCACTTTCCGTGGCAGGATATGGGCTGGAGAGGCACTCCAAGCATGGCTCCAACCGTTGTTATTCTTATATTTCGTGTCCCAAGCCTCGGTGGTCATCGTTGCGCCCACGCGCAACATATTATACCAGCTGCGATCACTTGTTGAGGTAAGCAGCGACATGGCGTACGCTCCCTCGCCAGCGTTGAATAGGCCCTCCAACAGGTAATTAGCACTGTAGACACCGCAGGCCATGCCTTTTGTTTTGATATACTCCAACACCCGATGCTTGTTTTTCTCAGGCACGAGGCCAAACGCCAATGGGTATAAATTGGCATGGAGTGACGCATGGTCAGTGCCGATACCGTCGATATATACCCCCTGCCGGTTATCAAAGAAATGCCGTTGGAACAGCTTGGAAAACCGTGCAGACGTTTTCTGCAATTCGTCGGCTTCACGATTTCTGCCCACGGCCCGCGCCATCTTCTCCATCAGCTTCAACGTATGGTAGTGGAAGGCATTAACCACCGTGTTATAATCGGTGAACACGTATCCATCCGTTTCCCCTCCTTCGGGGATGGCGGAAGAACGTTGCGGCCAATCCACAATGTCGCGCAATGTTTCGCCATTGAAAAAGATGGCCTTTTTGAATTCGTCAGTAACCAAGCCGGTCGTGGTGGATATCAAGCCGTTTGGCATCGTTAGGGCCGTCATTAACTTTGGCTTAAGGACGTCGTAATTTTGCCGGATGACGCTCGTGTCTCCCGTGTGGAGGAAATCCATCCATACCATCATAATCGAGTGGGATATCCACTCCGTTGGCCAAGTGGCATGATAAATCATGTTTTCCAAGCTATAGCGGGCGGTAGCAAATTCGCGATCCACGGCATAATGACCAAGTTGGTGTATATAGGCATCGGCTTCATACATCATCCGTTCGCGTTGGCTGGCGGCATAATCGCCATTAAAGGTATTGGCGATAACCGAATAGCGGCACAGGTCATAAATATCGTTCAGCAATGTGTCACTGCTGACAAAATATGACGCATCTTCGTCGAACGGGACGTGAAGGCTCAACTGCTCGGCCGATACCACCGCAAGATCCAGGCCGCCACCCGAAATCTCAACGAACCGGAATGGGATCACCTCCATCATATGCTCAGGCATGGTTTGGCTATGCGGATAATGCGGTTTGAACCGTGGGATATCCAAATAATAGGTGTCTGTGCCTGCGTGGATGGACAACGGGTATTCGCGGTAAATCACGCCACCACCCGGCTTGGCATCAATGGAGTCGCCGACATTTTTTTCGCCTATACGGACCTGCAGCGTGGTATCCGTCCGCTGGCCGGGGCCTACCTTCCAATTCAATGTAAGCGCCACGTTGGCAAATCCGGCCCGTTCGAACGCAATAAACCAATCGCCCTCGGATTTACGGTCGACTTGAATGGGATAAGCCGGATGGTACTGGATAGGTGCTCGGTCCTCAAACGTCCATATTTTCTCGCCCTGTCCGGTATCCAATTGCACCCAACGGCTTTCGCCGGGCCATCGCTTTTCGCGCCCCGCATCGCCGATATGGAATTGCTGGATTTCGCTATATGCAGAAGCCGTTCCGCTTTTATTCCAAGTCCGTACCTGCCAATAATACACCGTATGGGAATCGAGGGGGTCACCAGTGTACGCCACATGCAGGCTGTTTCCATCTTCGGTTTTTCCGCTGTTCCACAGGTCGGGCCGGCCTTGCTCCAGCAACGCTGGAGATGAAGCAACCAATAGTTGATAGGCTGTCTGATAATCATTACGTTCCAATGTGGGCACTATCCAACTGAATACCGGCACCGATGTAGTAATGACGGATTTCTGGGGATTGGTCAACAAGTTGGTCATTAAGCCGGTGGGCTTCACCGTGCCTGCAACGGCCAACTGACCTGTACTAATCATCAACATTAGCAATAACCAACCGTATTTTTGCGGCGTGTATCTTATCATCATCAATCGATTAATCAAATGTTGCATTGTCTCCGTGATGCAGGATATGTCTGAATTCAGTCGCGCCAACTCCACCTTTCATAATTTATAAAGACGGTCACGAACTGTTTCATTTTGGTACCGATGTTAACAGTTGCACAGGCCCGAACAGGCCGGAGGGCAACAATTCCCATTCCGCGAGGATCTTGATATTCGTCGAGGTAAACTGCTGGTCCTTCGGCTTGCCCCGATCGCCCACCAGTCGGTTTCTCCAAGAGTTCACGACTTCCACTTTCAGTTCATTACCTTCACTTCTAAGCACATCTGTGATTTTCACCCGATAGGGAGGGGCCCAAACAACCCCTAAGTCCCGGCCATTAAGCCATACACGTGCTATTCCGACGTCGTGTATTTGCCCGAGGTCCAGCACGATGTCCCCGCCTTCCGCCGGGGCGGGACTGTCGAAATGCTTTGTGTACATCACTTTACCAGAGTAATATTTTATGCCTTCTTCGTTATGATCAGTCCAACTTCGCAAAGAATCAAATTTCACCGGCTCAGCTGGCCCTCCCCACTCCGAATCAAACTGCAGATCCCATGCACCGGTTATCGTAAGCAGGGGCTGATAAGCAGGGTAGTTTTGTGTGCCTTCCCCCTCGCTATTTTCTCCGATTGACTTTCGGAACACGACAAATACGGAACCATACGGATTAAGTTCAAGTGGAACGACTGTGCGCCCGTCTTCCTGCAGGAATGCGTTCGCATCCCTGATTTCGCCGGTGACCGGGTCCCACAGTTCGGGTTGTTTGCCGGCGACTCTGAACGAAGCGGAAAAGCGCACAGTTCCCTTGCTTTGGTTACTCACGAAATAGTAATCCATGCCGGGGAGCGTATGATGAATATAATCAACTACCGAGTCTTGGTCAGCGCCCTTCACCAGGAAATCCGGCTGTATATGTTCTGCCGCCAATGCTTCTCTGGCGGTCATCCCCCAAATTACTTTACCCTTGCCGATCCCACGGATCCCCGATGGGGTCGACGCATCCCCCCACAACTTGTCCGCAATTTTCTTCAATTCGGATTCCGACTGCGGGTAGTTAACGAGGCTGCTCGTGGTGCTCGGTTTGGGACCGACAATGATTGCCCCTGCTTCTACCAACTCCTCGACTTTTCTGGCTGCAGCCAATGAAAGAACCTTCTGGGCAGGCAATACCAATATACGGTAACTCATGCCGTGTGGCAAGGTCACGCGTTTATTCTTTACCTGGAGCTTCAACAGCATTTCTTCATTGATGACGTCATAATCATATTCAGGTAGAGCGTTAGCCGGGTCGTCCGCTTTTCTCCCTGCAATATTCGGAACATGGTCCCCGTAATAATAAAGTACATCGGCGACAAACCGTCCCTGTTGCATCATGTGTTGAATACGTGCCATATAATCAAAGAAATCACCAGCCAGATCCCACCACGTGATATTGGGGTTGATGTGTGTCCCGGCAAAATAAGCCTGTCCAGGAAGGCCCATTTCTTTAGGGGATGAGGCAAACGTATGCAAGTACACCAAGTTAAGTCCCGCGCAAACCTCATGATCAAAACTGGATTTCAGATCAGCCCAGATAACATCGTCCCAATGCTTACCAATGGTAGTAAAAGCTTCTGCTCCTATTAAATGACGGTCATAAATATGCGCTGCGCTGGACGCCTGTTTTACAAAGAACCGATCTACCGGTTCTGCACGATGGGGGGATGGAGCCCAGAATTCGCTCATCATAATCTGGCTTTTGCCATAGTTTTTCAACCCGTCAAAAGGGCCGCCATGCGGGCCGGCCGATTCGGGGAGGATACCGATACCATATTCCTTCGCCCTTTCTGCAAATACCCCGTAATGGTTTTCAGCGATACAATCGCCGACGGTTTTGCGTAAGTCTGCCAAGAAACGATTGCTCACATCCCGGTTTTCGATTATTTTCCCAGCTACAACTGGCAAGTACGGTAACAGGTCGTATCCGCGTCTGTTTTTGAATTCATCCCTGAATAGTTCGGTCCAGTTAAGTCCACCTCCTTCCCAGCTGTCTGTCTGTACATATTTTAAGGTCGTACCGGCTAACGGACCTATGGTATCCAACAGTGGTTTGACATTGGAGTCCCAATAGCGGTTGAACCGCTTTTTACTCATAAAATCTATTATATAACCCTGCCACTCGTCGCTGGATGTTTTTACCCTGGCATTGGAAGTGGTATATCCGAAGCGCATCACCACCCAATCACCGGCAGGCACTTCCCATGTTAATATACCACTTCCGGCATCGAACGCAGAAGTAATATCCTGTACCTGATCTATCAGCGCGTCCTCCTCACCCGGTATGCCTGCCGTATCTGTTAATAAATGCCAGGTCTTCGGAGCCGACATTCCCGCCGAACCGAAGGCTGCTTTCAGCCGGAGGTCGCGAATCGGCGGGCGTGACGTCTGCTCTTTAGCCGGAAACGCAAGAACTGCAATATCCCTATAAAATCCCTCTTTCGAAGGGGGCTCGGGTAATGCACGCTTTACTGCCGCACCGCCTTTGACACGCACTTCCGACCAAGTTAGGTGCTTATTACTCTCTTCCACCGTTACATCGGGCCCCCCGACGTTCCAACCACTTTGAATCATCAAGCCCAACTCCAAATCCAACCGTTCGGCTTCCTTAACGGCATAAATGTACAGCTCCTGCCAAGCGGGACTTCCAAACTTAGGGCCTGCCGGCACAGGCCCGTTCCCACGATGCGTATCGCCACCGGCATCAATTATACTGGCCCCACTGAACCCTTTCTCTTTCATTGCTTCCAAATCACTTGTTATGGATTCTTTCGTAACATTAGCGTTCAACCACCACCACCAACACCGTATCCCGCTTTTGCTTGCAGGGGTTTTAAATAAATAAGCGAGTGAATCCGTCTTAGGGATTTCAGAGTAACTTTTCCAAGAGGATCCCCCCAAAAAAAGCGCAGAAATTATTCCCGGTAATAAAACGGTCAGTATTAATTTTTTCATAACAAGTATTAATTTATATGCTTCAACATGCTCATCGGGCGCTCAGGTCATTCGTACGGACCGCTTTCAGTTTCTGTTTCAGTTGAAGCTGCAGCTCCTGCACGATGGGCTTGTATCTCGGAAAATGAGCCAGGTTGTTGTATTGTTTTGAATCGTATTCCATATCGTATAGCTCCATCCCTTGGGCCGCATCGTCCCCATACTGGATATAACTCCACTTTTCCGTTCGAACCAGGAACGCTTCCCCTAACCTCTTGCCGTTGGTGCTAACAGAAAAAGCCATATTCCTGACCTGATGTTCGGGTTTATCCAATGTGGTTACCAGGCTTTTTCCTTGCAGATGCCGTGAAACAGGCAACCCCGCTAATTCAGCCACGGTAGGATACAGGTCAATCAGCTCAACAAGGGAATGGCATATGGCCGGTTGCTTCCCGGGCATTTTAATGATCAGCGGCACCCGCACCGATTCTTCATGCAGGCCCACCTTCATCCAAAAATCATGTTCGCCAAGATGGTAGCCGTGATCTGATGTAAAAATAACAACAGTATTGTTTTCCAAGCCCTCCGCTTTCAACGTCTGAAGGATTTTACCTAACTGCCTGTCCATATAAGACACGGTGGAGTAATAGGCAGCAATAGCCTTCTTTTCCTGTTCTTCACTCATCAGCCCATTGAGGCTGGTCACGTAATTGATGCCGGGTGCAGGTATATCATCCCAATCGTCTGCTACTTTCGGCGGCAGCACGACCTGTTCATACGGATAGGCGCGGAAGTACTTTTTTGGCGCCACGAAGGGTACATGCGGTCGAAAAAAACCCGCTGCAATAAAAAAGGGTTTGTCTTTATGTTTACGAAGTAATTCAGAAACTTTATCTGCGGTTTTTCCGTCGGAATAATCGGAGTCGTCCCCTTCGGCCCTGACGATGGACATGAGATTCCTACCCTGCTTTGGCGGCTCCAGACCAAACGGATTTTTCTGAACCAGCTCCCCTTCGCCCGCTGCGTTCCACAACGGATCCTGGCTATTGAACCGTTCCGTCCATGAGGCCACGTCGTCTGCACCATCCGCACCATTGATCATGTCGGCGGTCCCCATGTGAAATATCTTACTTACCCGGGCCGTGTAATAGCCGTTATCCTTAAACAGCTGTGCCCAGGATTTCCTATCCGGCCCAACGTCTTCCCGACCGCTAACATAGCCATACGTTCCAGTCGCCGTGGGGTAATAGCCGAACATCAAGGAAGCCCGGGAAGGGCCACATATGGGATATTGGGAATACGCGTGTGTATACCTTATCCCCTCAGATGCTAAGAGGTCAATATTTGGTGTCTGGCTGGCGGTGTTTCCATATGCGGAAACGGCGGTAGCCGTCAGGTCATCTGAAATGATAAACAAGACATTGAGCTTATCGTGTTGCTGGGAAAAACACAGCTGCACACATGTAAAAAGAAAAAGTAAAATCCCAAAAATTTTCATCAACCATTCGTTAAATTGACTGGACGGTTTCCATGGCTACCTATCTATTTTTCCATCCTTCGTTCTGTTCCAGTGGCACATCTTTATTGGTATCGATGACGGTATTGGGAATGGGCCACAGGTTATAATCAAACGTCAACGTAGCTTCCGCCTCCGGCCAAAAGGCATACTCGCGGATTCGATCTACAGCAATCGTACCTCCCATCCGCAATAGGGTATTCCAGCGGCTCTCTTCATAAATCAGTTCACGCGCACGCTCGTCCAAAATCAAATTAAAACGATCGTCAACATCAGCCGCGGTGACCATATAGCCGCACTGTGCCCGTTCACGTAATAAGTTGATATCCGTAGCGGCGCCCGATTTATCTCCCAACCGTTGTTTGGCTTCTGCGCGCAGCAAGATGGTTTCAGACAAACGAATAAAATAATCGTCCCGGAACAAGTTGCTTCTGTTTTCGCCGTCTTCCAATCCTGTATACCGATCGGTCGCGATCTTGCAAGAAACGGGGTAGCACAAACTTTGATTCGCCTTGTTTATACTTTCATCATTGCTACCGTTATACATGACCTCCCAAGGCACGGGTTTGCCGTAATAGGGCGACGACGGAACATTTCCGATAAATGTACGGCGAAAAACAATATCGGAATTCCGCATATCGTCATTCCATTTACCGGCATAGACCTCATCGCGCGTGTACATCGTCGGTATTATTTGCGCGATACCTCTACCCCCAACATCTTCTGCCGTTCCGGTAAGGTGCCCTAACGCACCGTCACGGAACACCGGCCCATAGGTGCGCGAATACGGCAGTTTAGACTTGCCGTCTTCTGCGCGGTAGGCTGCATAATCAATCTGGAGCGCCCAGATACACTCGGTATTCCCATCCTGATAATTGACATTGTCTTCCTGAAAAAGGTCCCAATACACATTGCCTTGTTCCTCGTCCTGCCGCGAGCCAAAGCGCGATGTCATCAAAGAAAATGTCCCACCATTGATGACCTTATCTGCATTGGCTGCCGACTGGACAAACGCCGATTGGGCAGCCCCCTCATCTCCGTTTGCTGAGAATTGTATACCTTGCGCGAGGTACGCCCTGGCCAGCATGTGCTGGGCTGCACCCCGAACGAGGCGCCCGCCTTCGCCGGTCGTCGGCGGCAGGTCGTTTTCAACAGCCAGGAGTTCGTCGATGACGAATTGATAGGTTTCAACTCTCGTCGTCCGCGAAAAATCATACTTTGGTCCTATCGTAATTTCCGTGACCATCGGCACACCGCCGAACAACTCACCCAGATTCAGGTAGGCAAAAGCTCTAAAAAAACGTGCCTGGGCTATCGCATAAGATTTTTCCTCCGCATTAGACCACGAAATCTGCTCCAGATCGGCGGAGTAAATCGCGAGGTTTGCCTTGGCAATAATTTGGTACCAGGTGCTGTAGGCATTGTAAAAAGTTCCGTTGTCTGGATTGATATTGCCGTAGTTGTTGAACGAATTCCCACGGCGGATGCTAGGTGCATCGTACATGTCGGTACCGTTGCCACGCAGCACGAAAATCCACTGTTCCTCACTCGGGTTTGCCCACAGATCGCGCAACTGCGAGTATATGGCCACCAATGCTTGATCAATTTGCGCCGAGGTACTGAACGCATTGTCAATGGTATAAAACGTAGGGGGAATCTCCGTTAAGAATTCCTTGTCCGATTTACAACCCGCCAAACCCAGCAGCAGGCTAAATGCCATTCCGAAGCTATATTGATAAATTCTTTTCATGTCTCTCATCTGATAATAATTAAAAACTCAGGTTTACGCCCAACGAATATGTTGCGGCTACAGGCATAGTATTATCCCTTACCCGTGCGCCCGTCTCCGGATCTCCACCGAACCAATCGGTGAACGTGGCTAGGTTCTTCGCTGTCGCAAACACCTTTAGCGAGCCGATACGTGCTGCCGACACCCAGGGCTGATTAAACGTGTAAGAAAGGGTGATGTCTTGAACGCGCACGAATCCGCGGTTCTGCAAACCTAGAAAGCGGCCGTCGCCTGAAAACACCGCAGAGGGATATACATTACTGGGATTTTCCGGTGTCCAATAGGGTATATAATGTCGGTTGTCATTAAAGCCCCGTCCCGTACCACTCGTTATATAAGCTGCCGGGTTGGACCGCAAATACATATTATTGCCGCCGAAAGTTCCGGTGACCATCACATAGAATCCGAAATTCTTATACGTCAAGCTGCTACTGAAATTCAAGCGGAAATTTTCCTTATTGTATCCCAGGATTTTCCGGTCGGCGGCGGTGATTCCCGGCTCGCCGTCTAAATCCCGATATTTCGGCGCACCGGGTGCGGCACCGGTTAGCCCGATGTACTCGGTATCGCCTTCCTGTACAATGCCGATTTGCTCGTAACCGTAGATGGCTCCCAACGATTTCCCGATGAATAAACTATTAGCAATATCATCATCTTCCACGCCATCCCCGTCCAAATCGTCGCCGTATAGGGAAACCAGCCTGTTCGTGTTCTGCCAAAAGGTAAGAGTGGTGCTCCAAGTCAACTCCGGCTTTTGTATATTCACGGTACGGACCGTTGCTTCTACGCCCGTGTTATTTACCTGACCCATGGAGGTCATCATGGTTTTGAAACCGGTCATGACCGGGATATTCCGTGTAAAAATCTGGTCCGTGGTTTTTGCAAAATACAGATCTAAATCTGCAAAAATGCGGTTGCCTAGCCAGGTCGACTCAAACCCGGCATTCCATGAAGACGTGGTTTCCCAGCCAAGGGAAGCGTTGCCAAGTGTACCTTGGTACAATCCATAATAGATTTGGCCCGGTGTATTTGAAAACTCGTACCTCGCACCGCCACTGGCCGCATTCGCCACAGCAGACAAGGTACCATAAGGGTTTAGCCCTTGATTACCGTTTTGACCCCACGATGCTTTCAATTTTAAATCATCCAGTATCCCAACCGATTCCATGAACGCAGCATTGGTCACCCTCCAGGAAAACCCGGCGCCAAAGAAATCAGCCCACTTGTTGTCCGTCCCAAAAACAGAGGCGCCATCACGACGGTATGAGCCGGTGAAATAATACGTATCATCGAGCGAGTAATTGACCCGGCCAAGATAGCCGATGTTAGAACGCTCATAATTACGCGTAGTCATATTATTAAGGTCGGTTCCGTCGTAATCAATGCGCTGCACTGTGGCTTTGTGTAAGCCTTGAAGACCGAGTGTAGTATTGCCGTTCGCAGCAAAGTCCCGTCCCGTCGTTACGTATCGCTCGTACTTCATATGATCTCGTGTAGCCACCAACGTAACGTCAAGTGAGTGACGATCAAATGTACGATTGAAATTAAGAATATTATCCCAAACATAGCTATTACCTTTCCTTTTCTCAATCGTACCGTTGGCATTGGTCAACAACCCTTGAAGAACCGCCGGCGAATAACGATCGGGAGATTCCCCTTCTTGCACATAATAATCTTCATAGAAAAAATTCCCATAGTGGGTTTCGTCTTGATTAAGCAGGTAATTGACCCGATAGCTCAACCCTTCCACCCAAGGCAGCTTGACAATCGCATGAGTATTCAATCGATAGTTATGAAGGAAATCCTCGTTATCACGGGTATTGTCATCGACTCCCCACAAGGGGTTGACAAGCGATTGGGTGTATGGATACTTTTCGAGGTTGCCCTGATCATCGCGGTACATGACACCATAAGGCGACATGCTCTGCGCTGCCCCTACGTTGGCCGAGACCCCCGAGTAATCGCGCTTAGAAAAACCTGCGTCTACGCCCACCTCCAGCCAACTCGTGATGTGGGTATTCATTTTCCCCAAGATCGCGATGCGGTTGAACTGATCCCCCACGGTGATGCCTTTGTTATCATCAAATGATGTAGACAGGTAATAATTGATGTTTTCGGTCGCACCGGAGATTGCCGCTTGATAATTCTGCATTACACCTGTCCGGGTCACTTCATCCAACCATACGGTTTCACGGCCGGCATCCCGATTCGCCAGCTCGCCGCTTTTCAACCAACTGATTGTCCCTTCGGGATATTGATTACGTGCGTTGACCACTTCCACCCATTCTTCAGCCCGAAGCATCACCGGCTGGTTTTGCCATTGCTGGAAACCCGTGGAAGCATTGAAACTGATCACCGGTTTACCGGTACGGCCTCGCTTGGTGGTCACGGCGATGACGCCGTTGGCCGAACGCGATCCGTATGTTGCAGCTGAGGTTGCGTCTTTGAGAACATCGATCGTTGCGATATCATTCGGATTGATGTCACTCAGGCTACCCATGAAAATCACGCCGTCCAATACAATCAACGGTGTATTATTACCGTTGATGGAGTTCTGCCCGCGGATCTGCATCGCCGGTTCTCCGCCCGCCGAGTTTGTTGCGCCGATATTCAGGCCACTGATACTGCCCTTAAGCGCTTCCAGCGCGTTGAGATTAGGCGCTAACGCAACGGGTGAATTTTCGAGATTCAATGACCCAACGGAACCGGTAAAATCTTTCCGTTTCATGGTGCCATAACCCACAACGACCACTTCGTCCAAATCAGAAGCCTCGAGCTGTAACACAACACCCACCGTGCGCTGATTACCTAGTGTAAGTTCTTCCGACCGAAAACCTATCGCACTGAATACCAACACTTCTCCTGTTGAGGCTGGTATCTGGAATTGTCCGCTGGCATCCGTAGCTACGCCACGGGATGTGCCCCGCACCTTCACCGATACGCCTTCCAATGGGTTCCCCGTCGAATCGCGCACCAGTCCAACAACTGGCTCCTGTGCCACCGCTATGGCTGAGCTCGCAAAGAGCAGGGCCAATAACATCAGCGTTTTCATCACCGCCAAACAAGAAGATGACTGATGAACCGGTTTTCTAGGACCGGTTGCCGTAAATACTTTATACATATCAATTTCGGTTATTTTTGTATATTGGTTATACTTATCGTTGGTTTGTCAAATAACAGGTCGCCGTATAGCGTCCGTTGATATACGCCTCAATCACCCATACTTTCCTCCTTTCTATCTGTTTCAAACCCGATTTCCATTTTTTTAAATGTCGGTGCCAAAATATACCACGTTTTCTACCAATCAGCGTCCCGCGCTGCCCTGTAATCACGATTCATACCGCTCCTTAAGCAACCGCATTATCCAACAATTGATCTCCCATTGGCTGGCAAGGGGGGTTGTTGTAAATGGCGAATACGGCATATATGGATAGGGACCGAATTCAGGCGTAATGGTTGCACGCTCGACGCCTACTTCCTTCAGGTGCGCTATCCATCGATCCCACCATGCCAGGTGATGCATCAATGCAATTTCATTTTCAGGCGCCCGCGGATCAGTGACCTGTGGCCCTTCCGGAAAGCCAACGCGGGCATGCAGGTGTCGGCCATGCTTGATAGCCAACTCAATGGCATCGTCTTGGTCTTCCAGGTAGCTTTCCGAAACGCAGACCCAATGTGAAAAATCGAGGGCAAGTTCCAACGATGGGAACTCCGTGAGATAATCTTTGACAATATGCGCGGCAAACGACCATTTATTGCGGTGCGTTTCTTGGATAATCTTTACCGAGGATTCCCGGCTGATCCGATCGCATATGGCGAAACACTCGGCCATCTGGGCCGGGCTATAATATTCCCGTCCGGTTTGCGAAACAATAAACTGGGGTTTGGCATCCCGGCTCTGGTATTCCAACAGGGCATACAGGTTACGTTCCAATGCGTCCTTATACCGATTGAAGTCTTTTCCCTCGTGCAATTCGGCATGAAGGAGGATATAAGACAAACCTGCATCGCTAAGGACATCGGTCATACCCGCATTGTTGGGTGTATCCCCTAAGGGGAAAACTTCCACGCCCGTAAAACCGGCTTGCGTCACTTGCGTAGCAAACAGCGGCCATCCGGTATGTTCGGAGCCCCATCGCGGACAGTAGAAATCGATTTTCATCACCGTTTATATATCAGCGGGTTTTGTTCCTCATTATCTAATATATCGCCCTCCTTGAGCGTTTTGAGATACTCGTCCGGCAGTATATTGGGTATCCCGTTATATCGGTT
Organism: Parapedobacter flavus; assembly: GCF_035818675.1. Classification (NCBI taxonomy): domain Bacteria; kingdom Pseudomonadati; phylum Bacteroidota; class Sphingobacteriia; order Sphingobacteriales; family Sphingobacteriaceae; genus Parapedobacter; species Parapedobacter flavus. The sequence goes on along the minus strand of NZ_JAYKZZ010000015.1, from coordinate 80,582 downwards.
TCCATCCGGCATGTACGCACAGGTCATCGCTCGCCGAAACCCGGGAGTCATATTGGCGTGGGCACCGTGTATAGTTAATCCGTTATGGAAAGAACAGCTACCCGCTTTCATGGCGGCAGCATGGGATTTGGTCTGTTTGAACTCAGGGTAGACCTCAAAGATACCACCCATGTTTTTTCCGATTCCAGCATTTTCGAACGTGGTTGTTTTGTGGGATCCCGGGATAAAAAACAAACATCCGTTTTCGAGTGTGGCGTCATCCAGGGCAACCCAAATGGAAAGTGCCTGCCGATCGGAAAACGACCAGAACGGTGTATCGAGATGCCAGGAAGTTGGGTTGGCCCAAGGCCGTTTGATTAACGCTTGATCATGCCAAATACGGATGCCATCCACGCCCGCTAAATCAGCCGCCATTTTGCCGATACGCTCATCGACCATGAGCTGTTTCATTTCTTCGTTGGTCTGCCATAAGTTCAACAGCTGATCAAACACGTTATTGAAATAGGCTGCGTCTTCATTAATGCCGTCGTCGTCTCCAATACGAACCTCCTTTCCAGGCATTTTCAACCCATTCCGCTCGCGAACGGCCTGGGTCACGACTTGCCTCCAATGTTCCAGTTCATCGGCATTAAGAAAGTCCTCGATAACGACATAGCCGTTTTCACGATAAAAATTGATTTGCTGCTCACTTACGTCTATATTCATAACACGATTACAATTGGTGAATGTACAAGACAAATATCGCCTTCTGCCCGGGAGATAACATGACCGATTTCGGCCATTCTTTGCACTTTTTGACATTTTTTAAGTCAACAGATGCGAACTACAGGTAGTTGCAAATCCTTATTACTTTCGGTATGTTTGACAAATCATATGCAAAAACTCGTCATGGAAAACTACCACAAATACCTGCATATAAGAAATATAGATCGGGATCTAGGATTCTATATCAATACGGTTGGCTATACTAAAATTGACAAACACAGCCGGTATCCCGAAGTAGGCCAGCACCCGGCAGACCATGTATTTTCTTGGAATAAAGGGCGTATCCTTGATGGATACTATGTTGTCTTCATTACCGGTGGGCGCGGCCTGTTCGAATCGGCCAAAACACCACCTAAAGTCATTGAATCGGGCACCTGCTTTCTGCTGTTTCCCGGCATCTGGCATCGATACAAGCCTGACCCTGAATTTGGGTGGGAGGAATATTGGATTGGTTTTAACGGTGACTATCCAAGGCATGTCATGAATCGCCTGTTCCGACCAGAAGCACCATTTGTCAAAACGGGATTAAGCAAAGACTTACTCAGTGCGTTTACGCAGCTACTGCGTACGGTTTCACAGGTGGAGGTTGGATATCAGCAAGTGATGGCGGGTATTACCTTGCAGATTATCGGCTTAATCAATCGGATCAATATAACCGAAAAGACGGATAACGACCCGGCATCTGTTTGGGTCTCCAAAGCCATCCTAAAGCTTCAGAACGAACTGGCGAACCCTGTCCGCATGGAAGATCTTGTTGCAGAATTCCCCATTAGCTATTCTTCATTCCGGAAATCATTCAAACGCGTTACGGGCGAATCGCCCAACCAATACCACCTTAACCTTCGGCTCAATAAGGCTGAAGAATTATTGAAGACAACCCATCTAACCGTTACCGAAATCGGTTACCATACGGGCTTCGATTCGCCGTTTTATTTTTCGCGTCTCTTCAAGAAGAAATTTGGTGTTTCGCCGAAGTCACTTCGGGCATCCCATACGCGGCCGACGGAAAAATGATTCAGGTAAACAGGCTTGCTAAAACAACATCCTTTATGGAAATGGCTTCCAACTCCGCATCATATTGCTTGTCTTTGCTGATTAGCACAGGGTAATATTCCGTTGGGATATCCACTGCCCCATGCGAACCCTTCACCAGCGTGGCATCCAGCGGTATCACATCCATCACATACCGGAAGCCCAGTTTTTTGCGAAGCAGCTTGTAGCCGGCACGTAGTTTAGACGACATAAACATTTCCACCGGGTCATAACCGGGTTTCTTATGGATATCTACCACGCGGGCATAATCGGGGGCAACACGGTCATCGAGCCAGAAATAGTAGGTAAACCAGCTGTCGGGCTCGGAAACCGCCACGATGTCGCCGGCCCGCTCGTGGTCGATGTGGTATTGCTTTTTCCCATCGTCGTCCAGCAACCGCGCTATCCCCGGTGTTCCGGCCAGCAACGCAACTACCTTCGCCTTAATCGCCTCGTTTTGCGTATAGATGTGGGCCACTTGATGATCGGCCACAGCGAACGCTTGGGACGCGCCAGCGTCGAGCAGCTCCAGTCCCCTTTCTATCCGTACGGCCAACAGGCCAGCCTTGCGGAGCAACCGGTTGATATGTACCGGCCGCGAAACAGGCACAATACCATATTCGGACAGCAGCAGTATGTTTGCCCCTTTGCCTTCGTAAAAACCCACCAACCGTTCCACTAATGTATCGATTTCACGCAGCTCCTTTCCAATTTCGCTGGTATCGGGACCAAATTTCTGCTGGCAATAATCAAGGTGCGGCAGGTATATGAGGTTAAGCGTGGGGTTATACTTGTCGTCCACGTACATAGCAGCATTGGCGATCCACTCGGATGATGCAATATTCGCTCCGGGACCCCAGAAACTAAACAAGGGGAATTGCCCGAATTGTTGCTGCAGTTCATCGCGTAAGGTTGCCGGATGGGAATAACAGTCGGGCATCTTCCTTCCATCGGCCAGGTAATTGGGCCGCGGCGTAACGGAATAATCAGCCCCACTATACATATTATACCACCAAAACAGTTGGGCACATGTAAACGTAGGGTCCATGCGTTTAGCCACATCCCACACGCTTTCACCCTGCACCAGTTTATTCGATTGTTTCCAAAATTTGACTTCGCTATCGGTACGATCGTACCACCCATTCCCCACAATGCCGTGCTGCGACGGCCACGTGCCCGTGAGGTAAGTGGTTTGCATGGACGTGGTAACGGCAGGTACATGGGGCTTTATCCGGCTTACGTGGGCTTGCTTGATATATTCAGCTAAAAACGGCGTATGTTCGCCGATTACGGCGGAAGATAACCCTACGATATCAATGACGACTGTTTTCTTCATAGCAACGTTATTCACCCATTTGATTAACCACCCAACGGAGTTCGCGCGAGATGGATTCGGCAATGGGTAGTTGTAATTGCTGGGGCAGCACGCCCCAAGTGTATGTTTCCACTTCTAGGTGGCCGGTGAGCGACTTGTTTCGCTGTATAGCTAACACCTCGATGATATCGGATTGCGTGGATTGCAACATACCCAAATCTTCCAGGAATATCGGGATATGGAAATGCGAACGCCACTCGGTGGCCCGCTCGTCCAAAATTGCAGCCTGCGCATCGGGCAAATCCTTGAAACGACGGACTTGGCCATCGGCTTGCTTCGCGATAACCTGATGTAAGTAGGTGGGCTCGTTAAAGGCCATGAACGCTTCACCGATAGCCTGCCTGCCCGTGCTGTCGCGAGGCAATGTCGCCTTTAATGCTGCGCTGATCTGGAACTTCCCAATCTGAATGCCCTGTTGCGACAATGCGTCTACAACAGCCTGGTGGTTTTCATAGCCCAAAGCAAAATGGCAAACATCATAGCACAGTCGGATGTGGCGCTTAATCGCTGCTTCTGCTTCAGTAGCTGTGATCCCCAGCGTTCCAACCAACAGTTTCACACCTACAGGAACGAGCTCTTTGGTGTACCAGCCGATAAACTCCTCGCCCGTTTCCAACACGCCGTCCGGCTCGGGCTCGATATCCAGGTGCAAAACTTTATGCTGTTCGTGGTGTATCCGCGTAAGGTGTAATGCCACTTCAGCAATTTGCTGTGTAGCCCGTTCGCGCATGGCCTGCCATTTGCTATCGGTTTCGTTATACCAATGCCGATACGCCAATGGCGAGGTAGAGACTCCCCCATCCATACCCTCCGGCAGCAATTGGGCGAGAATGTCGAACAGGCGCTTCGTGTATGCCAACCTTTCCGGTGTTGTCCAATCGGGGGTGTGCACGTGCGCTTTCACCACATCTTCATGGAAATCGCCGAATGGGAATCCATTCATCGTGAACACATAACCGGCTTCATCTGCTAGCCAGTTTTTTAGTTCATTGAGTTTTCCCTTATCGAGCAATGCCTTACTGGCCATATCGGAGAGCCGGAGACCCACCCCCATGGGGTGATGCGGCGACACGGCCTGCTTCACCTGTGGAAAGTGCTGGCGAAGCAGTTCGAAATGGTCTTCCCATTTTTCGCCGCCATGTATATTCGTGCAATAAGTGAAATGTCCGTAGTCGGTAACCATATTAACTTACTAAATTAACGCCTTCTTGCAATGCTGCGGCTGCCCGTAATACCTGAGCTGTATCTAGCGCGTGGACTTCCACACCCTTTCCGATGGCTTGAAGCAGCATAATGGTAAGCTGCCCGCCCAGGTGCTCACGGAATTCCTCCAAGCCTGCCAGCAGCGGATGCGTGGTCTGCTCGCCTTCCAACAACGGATGAAAAATAGGCAATCCAAGGTCTTGTAATACGGTTAGCACGCGCTGTGCATCGTGAGGCGGTAACCTATCCGTGATTGCCGAATACACGGCGTCGAGTGCGATACCGATGGCGACAGCCTCACCGTGCAACACCTCAAAATGAGAAAGTTGTTCCAATTTATGGGCGCTCCAGTGGCCGAAATCCAAGGGGCGGGACGAACCAAACTCAAAGGGATCCTCGCCCGCAATGTGCTGGAGGTGTAGCTCCGCGCACCGGAAGATCAGGTAATCCATGGCTTCGCTATCGCGTCGGCGGAGACGATCGGCATGGGCCTCAATCCAATCGAAGAAGGCGGCATCCTTAATGAGCGCTACTTTCACCGCCTCGGATATGCCCGATACCCACGCGCGGTCACTCAGCGTCAACAGGAAAAGGTTGTCGTTGAAGACTGCCACTGGTGGGCTAAACGTGCCCACGAAGTTTTTCTTTCCGCGGTAATTGATGCCATTCTTCACACCCATACCCGAGTCGTTCTGGGAAAGAACGGTTGTGGGTACCCGGAGGTGACGAACACCACGGTGGGCAACCGCAGCTGCATATCCTACCGCGTCGAGTACCGCCCCACCACCGATGGCCATGATGTATGAATGGCGATCGATGCCGTATTGGTTTACCGATTCGATGATGCGATCCACACTTTCCTGCTGGTTTTTGATGGCCTCGCCACCCGGGACCCGTAAGATTTCACCCACCAGTTGCACGGCGGACTCGGGTTCGAGGTAATCGCGTATCCGCTCGATGAGTGCCGGATGGTGGGTAACGACCCCCTCATCGACCACCACCAGCAATTTGGGCACCGTGCCCCCTAGGCGCGCTGCAAAGAAGTCGCTCAGTAAACGGTTTTCGGGCGCAAACAGTCCCGATGTGAAATGGATATCGTATTGGTAAGAAACCGAAAATTTCTGCTTTATAATAGCCTTCATAAACAAATTAAGTAACGGCAAACCGCTTTGCCAACCAAATGGACAGCGGGAACAACAACAGGGTAACCAGCGTAAGCCCCCACATACCCGCGGCCGCTGTCCAAGCGGCGTTCATAAAAATCAGTCCGATCACGCCGTGTTTGACGGATTTACGCACATCACCTGCCTGAAGCGTCCGGATGGCCTTGACCAACGGCGGGAACACAAACGCCACAAACGGCAACACCATCCCAACAGCCCATACGCCGCTTTGGTAGTGCAGACCGAAAGCCACGATACAGGCTACAACAATGCCATATAATAAGGCGGACAAATACAGGGGCGCCCGCTGTCCGCCATGGACTTCCCCCCGACTGATGGTGGTGACTGCCGCAATATAGACAACAGGCACGAATGCGATAAACCAAACCCGGTCTAATGCCACCACCGAATAACTCATGCCCAGTGCCAAATTGAGACCGCGGCACAGCCCCATGACCAACGGACCGGCAATAGCGTGGTGTTTTGCCCATTTATCATAAAGCAAACACATCACCACGATGGAAAGGGCAACCATGGCGGCCACCACACCCACAACGCCGGCGGCTACCACACCGATGAGGAAGAGCGCCATGGCCAGTTTGGTGGCCCCGCCTACGGAGACCTTCCCACTCGGAATGGGCCGCTCAGGCCGTTCGCGCGCGTCGAGATCGGCATCAAACACATCGTTGAAAACCACGCCTCCCCCATACAGGCCTATGGTGGCAATGATCAGTGCCACCAACACCGGCCAATCGAGCGTCGATCCCTCCGGGACAAACAACAGGGCGATAGCGGTACCTGCACACACATCGGAAATCGCCGTAACGATGTTTGCCGGCCGCATCAATTGCAGGTACGGTTTCAAGCCTGCCATCCCGCGCTAGGATATAATGATAGACCCTGCATCCCGGCGCGGCTGCTGCCCGCCGCGTAACACCGAATTGCCCTCGAATTTCTGCGCTTGGTCGATTTGGACCTTTTCGGAAAACATCCCTTCGTCCAACTGACCGCTTTGGCCGAATGCGGCTATCGCGTTTTTAAAACACACCTGTTCGATGGCTTCCCGGCTTATCCCACTCTTCACCATCAGGGCTGCGGTTTTGGGTACCGCCAACGGATCGCTGATTCCCCAATCGGCTGCGGAGTTGACCATGATGCGCTCCGGACCGTATTCCTTAACGATCTGCACCATGCGCTCATTGCCCATTTTGGTAAATGGATAGATGGTAAACGCAGCCCAGAACCCTTTGTCGAGCACCTCCTTCACGGTTTCTTCCGTGTTGTGGTCAATGATGACCATTTTAGGGTCGAGGCCATGCTCAAGGGCAATATCCATGCTGCGGGAGGTGCCACGGGTTTTGTCGCGATGGGGCGTGTGCACCTGCACCGGCAGTCCAGCTTCCTTGGCCAGCTCCAGCTGTAAGCGATAATACTTTTCTTCCGCGGCCGTCTGGTCATCAAAACCAATCTCTCCGATACCGACAACGCCTTCCTTATAGATGTAAAAAGGCAGGAGTTCCATCACCTCTTCGGCTAGCGCTTCGTTATTGGCCTCGCGCGAATTCAAGCCGATGGTACAGAAATGACGGATACCAAACTGCGACGACCGGAATCGCTCCCAGCCAATCAGGCTGCTATAATAATCGCGGAAGGTATCGATACCGGTACGCGGCTGACCAACCCAGAATGCCGGCTCAATCAACCCGACAATCCCCGCATCGGCCATGGCCTGGTAATCGTCGGTAGTCCGCGAAACCATATGGATATGCGGATCGAAAAACTTGAATCCCTTGACTAAATCCAGATCCAACGCCACGCGCTGTCCCATAGACGCGCGATCCTGCTCATGATAGCTACACATTACTGATTTATCTCTTTAGTTTCTCCTGTATCACTTTCCCACGTTTCCCAAAGCGTGCCGCGGTATTCCGAAAACGAATCGGGAACGTCATTTTCCTTCAGGTATTGCAACGCAGGGCCATATCCGCTGTGGGTAAACGCATATACGATAGCCTGCTGTTCGAGGGGTGCATGGCTTTCCGTCACGATACGTTCCATCAGCTCAAAGGCTCGATCATCCATGAAAGGTCCCACGAGTATCCACAGCATCGGATTGATTTCACGTTGCGCCGCGTGGCGCTCGTACGCGTAGTCGGTCAATGCTTGCGCCAACCGTAAATTGTTACGCGGTTTCAGTCCGATGATATGCGGGATATCTTCGTCGGTAAAAAACGCTTTAAGCACCAACTGGTTCCACGCTTCTTCATCCAAGAACCGGGCCGGATATGGATTGTTCACCATGACGGCATGCCGCACCGGACCGATATTGCTCCGGATGCCTTCTTTGCAGCGAAGCAGCCAGGCTTCTGGGTAGTGAAAAACCTGTAACGCCGAATAGAGGGCAACCAATTCCTCCATGTCGCCGTATTTAAACAACCGCTCGATCAGCTGCACATACTCGGCTTCTTCGTGCTTGGGAAGATGCGTTAACACCCAAACCCTTGCCAATCTAACGATTGTGCTATCCGATTTGAGTTGCCTGGGCAACGAGGTGAATACCCGGGCAACCAGGCTCGGATTCGGGTCGATAGCAAGATTTTCGACCTGAGACAACAATCCTTGCCACGCCGGTGCCTGCAAGTGCGACTTCAATGCGCGCCCGATGGCGTCACCGATGGTAACCTCGCTTGTATTTACGTCCACAGTATCTCCCTTTCAGTGAAAAAATGGTGCAATCCACAAAATTACGAATTTTACGCGCTTCGTCAAATGTGGATGTTCCTTCGTTTGTCACAAAACCGTTGGAGCGTGCGGAATCGGCTACTTTATCACCAGCCGTGCTTGAGCATTTCCGTCATCCGTGAGCTGCACCCGCAGCGTTCCTTCTTTGCGGAGATTCCGGTCTATCGCGAATGTAAACTGGTGCACCCCCTGCGCGAGCGAAGTGGTAAGCTTGTTTTCTTCGATTGCGACAGCTTTTGCTCCGGCCCAGCTGGCAACGCCATTTGCATCGTCGAAGCTCAGCGTGATGTCGCCCGGCGTAAGCACTTCGAGGCGGAACTTCACAAAGCTATAACGCTTATCGTCGCCGGTTTCGACGAGCGGCAATTCTTCAATGGGAAGCGCCCCTGAAACCGTACTGTAATGGGCCTTACCTTCGGGTATATCTTCTTCGGCAATCGCTTCTATTCCTTTTTCTTTGATTCTTGCCACGATGTCATCGTTGGCCGGTACGGTTTCCCACCGTCTTGCAAATCGCGCTGTCGGCACCCTGAAGTCACCGGCGGTACCGAGTTTTGAAAGGTAACTGACCAAGTCGACGAACTCCTGCTCATCCAGGCTCGCGGCCAAGCCCGGCGGCATGAGCGAACCCGGCACTTTTTCCCTTACCTGTACGTTGTCTTTCGGAATAGCAACCTCATTACCGGCAAAGTCCCTGATCGTAATCTCGCCGGGCTTGTCGGCAATCAGGTAGCCGATTACCTCCGTCCCATCTTTGCGGGTCACCCGTTGCATCTCATACCCCTCTTTAATCGATTCCGTCGGAAAGATAATGGATTTGATAATCGTTTCGGCTGGCGAGCTCGTTCCCAAACTACTCAAGTCGGGACCTGTCAGTCCACCGGCGCCACCGATGGCATGGCACGACAGGCAAGTGAGTTCGGGTCTGCGGAAGACAAGCTCCCCGCGGACGGGGTTACCGCTTTTCTGAACATCAGAGGCGAGTTGTTTAATCTGCTCATCATCGAGGTCCAGCGACATCCGTTCAACCGGCAGTACACCGCCCGATGCTTCCAGCCCTTGAATCAGTAATTTGACATCGTCGGCTTCTCTACGGCTACCCGGAATGGCACTCTGCAGGTGCTGGCGTGCCGCCAGGGCCACGGCCTCAGGGATGCGTGTGTCTACTAGCACTTCGCCCAGAACCTGGGTACGCCCCCCATCGCCGATAAACGCATCGAACACTTCCTTAGCCTGATCCGGGGTGTCCAAATCATCCAACAACCCTACGCCGATCCTAGCGGCGTCAGCGGCATTGAGGTGCGCCAGCTGTGCAACGGCAATCAACCGAAGGTCCAATGGCTGCTTTCCGTTGGTCAGCTGCTTCAAATGGGCTTGGGCCGATCTCGGGTTTATGGCTGCCAACGCCGCCATAGCAGTCTTCGCATACTTACGATTTTCGTGCTTCAGGTGTTTGGTAATCGGCGGTTCAAGTGCGCCTACTTTTAACGCGCCCGCTACTTTCATTGCGGCGATGGCCGAAGCTTCATCAGTACCCATAATGATGGCTTGGAGACGACCGAGTTGGCGGTCCGCTCTTACCTGCCTGTTTTTCGCCGCATTTTCGACGGTGCCAAGCTCTTCTGCAACGTCCTTTTTTTCAGCAAACCAGCCTACCGCCACATCGAGAATATCATTCAGGTCTTGCACTTGTCCGCGTGCGGCTATTGCCGCCAGCGCATCGGTCTTATATTGCTGGGGAACTTGGCCTTCTTTATAAATATGCGTTAATAGGGTAATGGCATCCGCACTGGCGGCCGACTTTAACGCGTATGTCGTTTTCGCAGGATTCCCGAAGAACTCCGGATCGTTTTTCAGGCTGCTCATCCATTGCGATTCAAGCTGACGCATGGTTTGCCACAACGCAAAATCGAGGAATTCATCCATCGACTGGTCCAGCACATCAAGCGCTACGTTGGCCGCGGCAGCGTCGCCCAGTTCCCTGAGTGCGATAACCGCTTCAAGGCGCACCTGTGGGTGTGGATCCTTCACGGCTTTCTGCAAGATGGCCTCTAGGTGCTCAACGCGACTATGCCAAAGCTGGAGCGCACGTAGGGCAGCAGCCCTCACTTCGTGGCTTTCTGCCGCCAAGAGGCTTCGCAAAAGTGTGTCGTTGTAGGTATCAATCGATTGGAATACCCACAGACCTTCGAGCTTCAGTCTTTCGTAGTCCTCACTTTCTTTATCAAGCTCATCAATCCATTGCTGCAGCGGCACCGCCACCGCTTCGGCTCCCTGTTCTTTCAGGAGTCGCCGGGCTTGATCACGTGTCCACGCTTCGGGTGCTTCCAATGCTTCCAACAGTTCGTCGACCGAGGCACCTACCAATTTCGGCTTCTTTACTAATCGGCTTTTTTTAGCCGTTATGCGCCAGATTCGCCCGTGTTCTTTATCTCGCCGCGGGTCGTGGAAGTCGACCTCGCCATGCTGGATAATCGGGTTGTACCAATCGGCGATGTAAATCGCACCATCGGGGCCAATGGAGACATCTACCGGGCGGAACGCGACGTGATCGGTCCACAGCAGGTCGGCCATCTGCTTGGAGGCGTATCCGCTCCCCTGTTCTTCTAATTCGAAGCGGTTGACACGGTTGGCCCGAAAATCATTGGTGATCAGGCTGCCTTGCATGGAATCGGGCAAGTGCCGTCCAGATACGATGTCCAATCCGGAATGCTTCGGCTGCCCCGGGTTCAGTCCGCGAAGTATTTTTTCGGCACCGGGGGACGAAACAAACGTTGCTCCGGGAAATGCATAATTGATCCCTTCGCCACCCGCCCCGTCGGTGAGGAACGATTGACCGTATTGATCAAAGCGTAGCCCCCACGGGTTCACAAGCCCCTTGGCGTAAACATCCAGTTCGAGTGTATGAGGCTGGAGTTTCCATACCCCGCCCCCTTCAAGCCGCCTGATTCCCCAGGGGGTTTCCACGTGGCTGTAGATATAAATGGACTGGTTGAAATACAGCCGCCCCTCGGGTCCCCAGCGGAACGTGTGGATTAAATGGTGGGTATCGCCCGTGCCGAAACCGCTGACAATCGTCTTTCGGGTGTCTGCTTTACCGTCGCCATCCGTGTCTGACAGGTGCAGGATTTCCGTCGCATTGGCCACGTAAACTCCGCCATCGCCGGGGAGGATTCCGGTTGGCTGAACGAGACCCTCAGCAAAAACGGTGGATTTATCGGCAACACCATCTCCATCGGTATCTTCCAGGATAAACACTTTATCATTGGCTTCCTCTCCGGTTTTGGAGAGCGGGTACGCCGTGCTGGTGATGACCCACAAGCGCCCCTGAGCATCCCAGTTCATCTGGATAGGCTTTGCAACAAGCGGCTCCGCCGCGAATAGCGTCACTTCAAACCCTTCCGCAACCTCGAACGATGCGAGTTCGTTTCTGGGGTCATCTTCAGGATATTCCTCGGGCTCGTCCGGCTGGGTTGAACAAGCACTGATTAGCAACAATGGCGCAACGAATAGGCCGCGGAAGGCCGATAACATACGTATCAATTTCATCTGTTTGTCTTGTTCAATTGGCTAAGTTCATACGTTTTGATCACCGGTTTACGGTGCAGGTTGATTTGTCCTTCTAGCCACGCAATGATAAGGTCTAGATCTTCGAGGCCTTGTTTGTGCCGGCCCTGTTCGTACGACCTAAACCCTAAGATATACGTCCTGTTCAAGGGGCGGTACTGCTCAAAGAACAGTTCGTTTTTCTTAACGATGTAGCCACCGATTTCTGCGGCCTGTTCCTGCGATATGCCATGGTCCAACACCATGCCTGTTGCCCAGTCGGCAGCCGATGCGGTAACCAACTGCCGGCCCTCCTCCGTCAAGGTGTAGTACCCATCCGCCAGCCCGTTTATCTGAACGGACACTGATGCCTGTACAACCGGTTTACCCGAATCAGGTACGGGGAGCGGAAGCACAGGCTCTTCGATGCTGAATACGACGTGATCACCGTCGCTTGAAATGATTTTCGCGGGTCCGGAGGCCGTGGCAGTCGATTTAGCGGTATTCACGGTTACTTTTGATGCTCTCGGAGGCCACCCGAAGGATTGTTCAATGACTTGCGCCAAGAAATAATACCCCGCGTCATTCAGGTGGATACCGTTGTCAAGATAGATATCGTCTGTATTTCCCGCTAGGGGCGTATAAAGGTCGATGTATCTTTTTTTGCGTTTCGCTGCCATTGACGAAATCGCATCGGCATACAGCTTGAGATTTTCGTTTTGAGTAATCGTATTTTCCGAACTACCTGCGTGCTTTACCGGAATCGTTGACAGGAGGATCGTCTGTGCACCCAGCGCATCGACAGAATCGATTAGCACCCCGAGGCCGTTAACGAATGCATCAAGCCCCGCTTCTCCCTTTTGGGATTCCACACCGCCATACGCAATCAGTACGCGATCGGGGTGTGTGCTTCTGATCTGCTGGAACAATTGCTGATAGGGAGTTGGGGGCGATGTAAACGTGCTCCGCGCTTCCGCGAAGACGTTGTCGCCAGTCCAGCCGAGGTTACGGAATGTGAGGTCCTTATCGGGCCAACGGCTGGAAATCGCATACTCAAGGTATCCATTTTTTAGTTCATTCTCAAAAAGCGACCCGCCGAGAAAAAGGATTCGCTCACCTTGTTTGAACTCCAGTGCATCATCGGAGCCCAATCGTTGAGCGGGGAGCTCCAAGCAGGTACCAGCCAGCAGCGTACCCATTATTCCACTGGCAAACAAAAGCAACTTTATTTTTAACATTCTTAGATTAATTAGCGATGTGTAATCAGACGATTGGTGATTGGACGTAAACTCTTTATTGGATTCCTTCGTTGAAGAATACCCAAAGGCCATCTTTTCCGGCCACGACAATATCTTTTCTACCCGTACCCCTAAGGTCGGCTACTTGCATATATATGCCCGTGCCTTTACCAACACCGGCAGGGCCATATGCGATGTTATTCTTCGTGAATGACTGGCCATCCCAGGTAAAATAATACAAACCAACGTCGTCATTTGCCCCTGGGTCTCCGCCGTTATGTGCCCGGTAACGTTTGCCCGTAATCAGTTCGGGTTTACCGTCGCCTGTAATATCGGTCCACACCAGTTCGTGGTATTGTGAGGCGGTGTCGTCGATGAGATGCTTTTTAAACGAACGCTTCCCTTTCCCATCTACCTGCTGTTCGTACCAATAGATACCGTAACCGTGTCCATTACCTGCAATCAGGTCGCTCTTGCCATCTCCGTTGAGGTCGGCTACGATGATTGGAATACTCGCATGCGGCCCCAGGTCAAAATCGGGATGAAACACCCATTGGTGGTTTCCCTTATTTTCTACCCAACCATTGGTCACGACAAAATCGCCCTTTCCGTCGCCGTTGATATCGCCATAGCCCAGGCCGTGACTTTTATAATCTCCCACCTCGTAACGGACAAATTTGCCGGGACCTTCCAACTTAAAATAATGGAGCGGCGCATTGGGCGTGTTCGGCACAATTTCAACCTGACCATCATTATCGAGATCCCATGCCCTCACGGTTTCTACGTTACCTACCTTTGCAATAATGTGGGCTGGCCATTCACCGTCAGCTCCCACGTTCTCGTGCCAACGCAACTCCTCACCGAACCAACCGCCGGTGATGAAATCCATACGGCCGTCTTGGTTGACATCCAACGGAATGGTCGCGAAATCATCGAAGTATTCGCCGAAGGCTTTCTGCTGCCCCAGCCGGTGGCGCTTGCGGAAGATGGTACTGACGTCGGCATCGTTGAGATAGTAAAAATCGCCCGAAACAAGGTCTGGCTTACCATCGTTATTCACGTCTAGCACACCGACGGTTTCGAAACTTTCGGCGGCGACGAAATAGGGGGCGAACGTAATCTTCCCCTGTTGCGCTTTTAAAAAAGTGACGGTGCTCCCAGCGAGAAAGACAGCCAATACAAAGGTTCGGATAAATAGTCTGCGGGTATCGTTTAAAGATTCAAACATGTTGTTATAAATAAATATTATGACGTATCAACAAGATTAGTTATGGTGCTATTTGCTTCAGTTGGTATGTACCGGGCAATACTTTATACTGCAACAAACCGTTTTGTTCGGTCGGCTTCTCGATGCTTGGATACGCTGAGATATCTACGGCTTCGTCGGTTGCCAGTTGTAGCCACGCTACACTGTTGGGCGGCACCGTCATTTCTAATGCTAACTGACCACCCCTACGCGACCAATTCGACCTGATCGTACCCACGGGCGATTCAAACGACGCATTCGCCCACTTCACCTCCGTTGCACCGGGCAATGCCGGACGGATGATAAACTGTTTGAACCCCGGGTGTTCCGGATCGCGCTTAATGCCAGCGACACCATCAATATACCACGCCCCCGGGTAAAGGTACGAACTATGCAGCAGCGAGTGTCCCGGCAGATCCTTCTCCCACATCTCCCAGAGGGTGGTTGCGTCATTGGCTTTCATATACCCCCAGCTGGGATAGGTAGTTTGCGACACCATGCTATAAATCAAGTCGTCCCGACCTTCATTGCGGAGCAGCTTAAAAAGCAGTGCTCCACCCGTAATGCCGGCATGGATATGGCCATCCCTTACGTCAAGAATTTCCTTCTCCAGGCGTTGCATCACCTCGCTACGAAGTGATGCAGGGGGAATATCAGCCAACAGGGCCGCAGCGAGGTTGGCCATAGACCCATCGGCATAGCTATGATCTGCCGCATTGAAAAAGCGGGCATGCACCGCTTTTGCCGACGCTTCAGCTTGTGCCTCCCACTCGGATGCTTCGGCTCCATGGCCGGTAACCCGCGCAATTTTTGCCGCCGTACGCAAGTTGAACACGTAATAGGCATTATTCAAGCAAAGTGTTTCCGGTTTATCGTTGTTCATGCCTTCGGCCGTCGCGTTAGGCCAAAGCCAGTCGCCCAGAAAATCCCATTGACCGCCAAATCGTTGCAACAAATTATCTTTTGTGTGTGATTTTAGGAACGCTAACCAACCTTGAATGAGCTCGAAATTATTCTCCAGCACAAGCTTGTCGCCGTAATGCTGATACATGAACCATGGCAGCGTAACCACGATCCCACCCCAAGCAGGGCCACCGCCGCCCCAATATGTCGGAGCAGTATGGGGAAGCACCCCATTATGGAAGAGCCGACCGCTGGTTACCGCTTTGCGGGCATAGTTGGTGTCGAGCATATTTCCCACCATGGGCTCCGTGCCTTGCACGTCGCGCCAGTCTTGCATCCATTTCGTATAAAAAGCACCCAAATGGTAATTGAACATGCCGGTTTCGCTCGTTGCATGGGCATCGCCCCCGTACCCCATGCGCTCGCGCTGCGGGCAGTCGACGATGAAACCACCGAGCGACAAGTTCTCAAATGTCCACCGCACCCGGTCATATATCCAGTTCTGCAACGTATCCGACGATTCAAACTGTGCGGCATTTTCATAATCCGTCCGGACCATCCACCCCCGTATATCATTGATATCTGGCGCCTCATCCAATCCCTGTATAGTGATCCACCGTCCCGAGCTGTAGTTGAAACGGTTGCGGAATGTGCCCTTGCCCGTAGCACCGATTACATACGCACTATGCAGGTTGAACGTCATATCGTCCTGTTCCCGCTCGGAATACTGGAAACGGATGGTATCGCCTTCTTGTCCCTTCACTTCTACCTCGGTCCACCCGGCAAAATTGACCCCCATATCTACCCGAAAAGAGCCATCGGCCCGTTCTTCGATGCTTACTGGCGTAATTTCATCAAATAGACGGTTGCCCGCTACCAGCTGGGGCGAAAGCGTCAGGTTAGGCGTGTATTCGGTGGCTGGTCTCCAGGTGGTTTCGTCACAGGTTACTTTGTTCCAGTCGGCGATTTCTTTCCGGGCATCCCATATTTCGCCGCCCATGTTTCTGAAATCCCACTTTCCCAGCAGCCGATTGGGGCTGGGGTGCGTTTTCCATGACGAGTCAGTAATCATCCTTATCAAGGGCTGCGCGTTATCCGCTGGCGAGACATCCTCGTATACCTCCATTTGTGCACTCACGATTGGGGTAAGCGGCCGATCCTCATGAAGGATATATCCCGGAAAAATCGACCACGACGTTCCCAGCCAAAGGGCAATCACATTGGTGCCGCGCTTGAGTTTATCAGCGATATCATAGGCGACGTACCGGGCCCGTTTGGTATGGTCTGTCACTGCGGGAGCCAGCACCTCGTCCCCGATGCGTTCACCGTTTACATACAATTCATGATAGCCCACGGAAGCCACGAATATCGTCGCTTTCCCCGGCTTCTTACGAAGTTCCACTGTTTTCCTGAACCAGGGGTCGGTGATGTTGTTCTCACTCGCCGCGCGATCATATAATTCGCCGCTGCCAATCCATTCCGCTGTCCATTCACTCGCATTGAACAGTCCGGTTGTCCAATAGGCCGGATTGCTCCACGCAGACACCCTACCCTGTTCGTCCTTCACCTGTACTTTCCAATGGTAAGTGCGGTCAGATCTTAGCTCCTTCCCATGGTATGTGATGTGTTGTGTTTCGTCCGACTTTACCCAGCCGCTATCCCACACATCGCCGTGTTCTTTGGTCAATAATCGAGCTGTAGATGACACCAACACGCGGTATGCTGTCTGGCGTTGTGCAAAGTCTCCTTTATCCGTTGCTTCCAGCACCCAGCTTAGCCGTGGCGATTGGATGGTGATCCCTACCGAGTTGTCAAGGTATTCGCTCCGAAGGTTTATCGGGAGCATTGAGCTCCGTGGTTTAACCAAGGCCGCCTCGGACGAAAGAGAGCCCGAAAGGACCAGTAAAAACAGTAACAGGATTTTTCTCATTATTTGCAGAAGATCATCAAAATTGGTAAGGTGGTAAAGATAATGGGAAAAGGCAAACTTACCATCCTGCCCCGTTATGGAGGATAGGCACATACTAGACAAACTTCGTCAATAGATTTAGCATTTTCCGGTCGAGCTTTTGCCCATACCAATCTTCATACTCCACGTCTTTCCGATCGGAATTGAGGATACCAAAAGTCCCGTCAAATTCCCAAAGCGCAAATCCAATTCCGTGTTCCGTCAATATGGAAAACATATCGTCCATCCAGGCTAAGGCAACTTGATGCGGGGTCTCCTTCCATGCGCCGCACTCGCCGCAATGTACGCCCCCGCACTGGTTCACCAAATCGATCCAGGAGGCAAAATGCTGCCTAAGCCAAGCTTTGTCTTGCAACACCCCATTTTCTTCGCTAGGCCAAGTGACCGCTGGTAAGTCCTCTGGATGTTGGAACACCCAGGGAGCTTTGTAATGGGAGACCAAGCCGGGCGCATAGCCTCTGCAACTTTGGGCAACGTCCAAATGGGCTATATTATCAATGACCTCGGTACCTATGTTATTCCCATCCGCGATGACCAAATGTGTTGGGTTGGCCATCCGTATGGCATCAACACCTTTGACAATCAGATTCCGGTATACATCTTTGGGCACCGCACTGCGGCGCGAAAACTGGTCGTTCATATCCTCGCGGAAACAGGGTTCGTTCAGCAAATCAAAACTGATCTCTTTGCGGGTCTTATTCCTAAGCAACTTGGCCCAATACGTCCAATGGAAGGTAAACGCCTCCATGGCCTCCGGATCGGTCCAGAGGTTGTAGGGTTCTTCGAAGCCCGCATTGATGCAAAATCCAGGCGCCCGATGTAAATTGAGGCTCACATGCAGGCCTTGCTTATTGGCATGTTCCACCAATTCCATTACCTCCTGTACCCGCTTATCATCGATACGGTATACCTCTTCCTTATTGATCGGCCGGGTCCGGTCGAAATCCATATAATACGGGTATGCCATGGGCACACGAACAAAATCGAAACCCCATCCGGCCATCCAACGGAAATGTTCGGGTGTAGTGTGCTGTCGCCTCAACCGGGGATCCGGATGGAAGAAATCCAGCACATTAAATCCTTTCCACCGGGGGAGCGCGTTGGTAGACTTTGCGGCCAACAATTCCCCTGCCCGCATCGAGGGCAACCCCATCAACCCCAAGGCCAGCGCCCCGGTATGTTTGATCATTTTCCGTCTTTCCATTTATTTTTTGGTTAGTTAATCCACCCGGTTCCTAATTGACTGACTCAATTGCCAACTGACTTCATCCGTTAATGCCGCGTAAGCCATACCAATCTTGTTTCCCGATCCTCCGCTTGACCGAATACAGACACATAGCCGAAAGTACAAAAATAAACACATCTAAAAATAACTAACGGCGGAATGGGTGCAATTCAAATTCGGTAAGCTGCGTTTTTCCTGATGGCCGCCGCATATACGTACAAGTATGCTATCTGCTCATCGACGAAAAAACTATCAAACGAGAATTTGGAAATCTCGCAGCTATCGAAGACAACTATGCCAAATACGTGGTATCCATGGACCCAATCATGCCACCCAACACATATAAGGGCATTCGTCAGGTCTCGCTCCGCACCTTCCTTTTGATGGAGACATTTTGAACTCCGTGAATTAGCGGGGAACGACGGATCTCAGGTCGCCATAGGAAATCAATTCAATTCTACAATCGGCAACAGAATGTTAATGCGTTTGCCCCTGATTCCCGCGCCAACCGCATTGGATATTAGACTACTTTTTCTTATCTTAGCCTGTCACCAACGATTTCCGCATGCTTCGAATGCTACTTATTGGATTGACATTGTTCTTGTTTGGTCGTTTGAACGCACAAGAACCACGTCAATACACGCAGGGCAAGGTCATCCCTTCGGTCATTGAAGAAGCCGTGCTGCAGGCATTATCTCATTATCCTGCATTAAAAGAAACATCCATACACTTTGTTTTTACAGACAAACTGAAAAAATCCATCATGGCAGCGAGGCCGACCATCGGATCGTTGTTTAAAAAGCGACGAAACCGGACGTATAAAGTGTTGATTAATCCAGCGTTCAAACTGGACTATGGCATCGAATCCATCAACCAGATCCCAGACAGTGTGATGGTGGGTTGGCTGGGGCATGAGCTGGGCCACATCATGGATTATGAAAACAAAAGCACTTGGGAAATGATAGGCATGGGTATCTCCTATTCGCTGTCGCGGAATTACATTCGTAAGGCCGAGCGTTTGGCCGATGCCCACGCCGTGGACCATGGAATGGCTCCCTACCTGGTGGTGAAGAAATATTTTATTTTGAACCATACGGAGCTACCACAGGCGTATCGCGATAAAATCGAGGCCCTTTACCTTTCGCCCGAAGATATCGATAAATTAGTGGCTGACCTGGAATCCGACGATATGGGTGAGCAAACGGAATTACCAAGTATACCGGGTAATAGCTAACTTAGCCCCCTAGAAAAACACCGCTGCATGCAACGCATATTACTATCGGTATTATTTTTAGGGTTTGTACTACCGGCAAGCGCCCAACCATTGGCTCAGCGAATCGCCGCTGCATTCCGAACGTTTGAAACCCACGAGAGCTTGGCCAATGGGATCGCCTCACTAACGGTCATCAACGCAAAGACGGGAGAAGTCGTGTTTGCAAAAAACGAAAAGATGGGCTTGGCGCCTGCTTCCACCTTGAAAACGGTAACCTCAGCCACCGCTTATTATGTGCTTGGCGCAAACCACACGTTTGGAACCACACTCTATTATACGGGCCAAATTGACCCGTCGGGCACGTTAAAAGGCGATCTTATTATCCAAGGATCGGGCGACCCATCCTTAGGCAGCGATCGCTTTCCGCAAACGGCCGACACCGCCTTGCTGTCGGATTGGGCACAAGCCGCAAAGGCTGCGGGTATCCGTAAAATTGAAGGACGGGTTATCGCCGATGACCGGCTATATAACGGGCAAACTGCTCCAAGGGGTTGGACATGGCAAGACATGGGCAACTATTATGGTGCCGGTGTCTCTGCGCTCAATTGGCGCGAAAATTCAGTAGGCATCAATTTCATTGCGGGGGCCTCGCCGGGAGATGCCACACGCATAGGCAATACGACGGCCGACCTCGGCTATGTGCAATTGGTAAACGAAACGACTACCGGCAACCGCGGCACGGGCGATCGCGTTTACGCATTTTCAGCGCCTTATTCTAGCCGTGTTTACTTGAGAGGCACCTACGGCATCGACCTGAAAAAAACCATTTACCTTTCGTTGCCCGATGGCGCCTACGACGCTGCCTACCAACTGCAAGGCGCACTGCAACAAAACGGAATTGCGGTAACGGGCACACCCACTACAACCCACTTACTTCTGCTGGCAGGGCATACCCTACCCGGTGGAGGTACCACCCTCCACACCCATCGCTCGCCCACACTGGGTGAACTGGTCTACTGGTTCAACCAAAAAAGCATCAATTTGTATGGTGAGGCGCTCTTATTGGCCATGGCACAAAGCCAAACCGGAAAATCGACCACCCGCGATGGCGCGGACATGCTCCAGGAGTTTTGGGCAGCAAAATTGGAGCTACCTCCCAACGAAATGAAAATCATGGACGGCAGCGGGCTATCGCCCGAAAACCGGATCACGACCAACGCACTGGCCCGCATACTGACGTCGGTTAAGGGCGAACCTTGGTTTGCCAGCTATTTCGAAAGCTTACCCACTTACAACGGGATGAAGATGAAAAGCGGAACGATTGGCGGCGTGCTGGGTTATGCCGGATACCAAACCAACCGAGATGGCACTCCGTTGGTGTTTTCGCTGCTGGTGAATAACTATAACGGATCGGCTACACCGATGCGGCGACGGATGTTTCAATTGCTGAATGTGCTTAAGTAAGCAACGGATGAAGATAAACTATTACCTTTGCACCAATCGCTTGCGGACAACGCAGCGCACGCACAAAAAACCAAAAACGCATGAATAAGACGAATCGGAAGCAGGATGCCCTCGACTACCACGCCAAGGGGAGACCGGGTAAAATAGCAGTTGTACCTACAAAACCTACACAATCACAACGGGACCTATCACTGGCCTACTCGCCCGGCGTAGCCGAACCCTGCTTACGGATAGCCGAAAATAAGGAAGATGCCTATAAATATACGGCAAAAGGCAACCTGGTTGCGGTAATAAGCAACGGCACGGCCGTGCTGGGCTTGGGCGATATCGGACCTGAGGCCGGAAAGCCAGTGATGGAAGGCAAAGGATTACTATTCAAGATATTTGCCGACATCGA
Organism: Parapedobacter flavus; assembly: GCF_035818675.1. NCBI lineage: Bacteria > Pseudomonadati > Bacteroidota > Sphingobacteriia > Sphingobacteriales > Sphingobacteriaceae > Parapedobacter > Parapedobacter flavus. The sequence goes on along the minus strand of NZ_JAYKZZ010000015.1, from coordinate 59,101 downwards.
TGTCTTCGACATTGAGTTAGACACCAAAGACGTCGACGAATTTGTTCGGATTGTAAAATGCCTGGAGCCCACCTTTGGCGGGGTCAACCTGGAGGATATCAAAGCTCCGGAGTGCTTTGAGATAGAACGCAGGCTCAAAGAGGAGTTGAACATCCCCGTAATGCATGACGACCAACATGGCACGGCAATTATTTCGGGGGCGGCGCTGATCAACGCCTGTGCACTACAGAAAAAGAAATTAGAGAAGGTTAAAATTGTCGTAAACGGAGCTGGCGCTGCGGCTATCTCATGCACCCGGATGTACATCGCGTTGGGCGCCCGCAAGGAAAACATCGTCATGCTCGACAGTAAAGGTTGTATTCGCCACGACCGGCCGGACCTCGATGCTACAAAAGCAGAATTTGCCACAAAGAAAAAGATAGCATCACTAGCGGATGCGCTTAAAGGTGCCGATGTGTTCATTGGCCTTTCCAAAGGCAACGTGGTTACGGCCGAAATGCTGAAAACCATGGCAAAAAATCCCATCGTGTTTGCGATGGCTAATCCCGACCCTGAAATTGCGTATCCCTTAGCGGTGGAAACGCGTCAGGACGTCATTATGGCGACCGGCCGTTCCGATTACCCCAACCAGGTAAACAACGTGTTGGGATTCCCCTACATCTTCCGCGGCGCTTTGGATGTAAGGGCCACAGCCATCAATGAGGAGATGAAAATAGCGGCGGTGATGGCGATTGCCGAGCTGGCCAAACAGCCCGTTCCGGAGGCGGTAAACCAAGCTTACGATGCGCAAAATCTGAAATTCGGCCCTGACTACATCATTCCAAAACCTACTGATCCTAGACTCATCACCGAGGTAGCCCCTGCCGTGGCGCAGGCCGCCATTGATACGGGTATAGCGCGCACGCCGATTACCGATTGGGACCGATACCGTGAGGAACTACGGCAACGGTTGGGGCAAGATGATCGCATCATGCGGAACCTGAGCGAATCCGCTAAACGCAACCCTAAACGCGTGGTCTTTACGGAAGCAGACAATTATAAAACCCTACGTGCGGCACAAATTGTTAAAGAAGACGGTGTGGCCATCCCCATACTGTTGGGCAATAAAAAGAAAATACAGCAGCTGATTGACGACAATCTACTGGAACTGGCCGATGTGCCCATTATCGATCCCGTGGAGGAAAAAGGTGGCGAACGCTTCCAGAAATATGTAGACTTTCTCTATGGCAAGCGGCAACGTCGGGGCGTTTCTTATTTAGATGCCCAAAAGCTCATGCTCGACAGGAATTATTTCGGGGCAAGCATGGTGCAATTCGGTGAGGCTGACACCCTCATTTCGGGACTCACGAAAAACTACGCTACCGCCATTCGCCCCGCACTGCATGTCATCGGCACCCAACCGGGAAGCAAATTGGCTGGAATGTATATGATGCTGACGGCCAAAGGACCCGTATTCTTTGGCGACACGACGGTAAATGCGAACCCCACGGCCGAAGAACTGGTAGACATTACCATCTTGCTCCACGAAACGGTAACGAAAATGAATATCACCCCGCGTATCGCACTGCTTTCCTACTCTAACTTTGGATCGAATAGTGGCGACGTGCCGGATAAGGTACGTAAGGCGGTCCAGATACTCCATAAATCGCACCCCGACATACAGGTGGATGGTGAAATGCAGGCAAATTTCGCGATGAACAGTGAGTTGCTGGCTTTCAACTTTCCCTTCAGTACGCTGAAGGGTTCGCCCGCGAACACCTTGGTATTCCCCAACCTCGAATCGGGCAATATTGCGTATAAACTGCTGCAGGAAATTGGCGGCGCAGAGGCCGTGGGTCCTATTCTTCTGGGCATGAACAAACCCATGCATATTCTGCAATTGGACAGCTCGGTACGCGAGATCGTCAATATGGTCACCATTGCCGTGGTCGACGTACAGTCGAGAGAACCCCAAACCAGTAAACAGACAAATAACCAGAAAAAGAAATAACACGACATGTATGAATACCTGAATGGGAAACTGGCGTATAAAGCCCCCACGCATGTGGTCCTCGATGTTGGTGGCGTGGGTTACCATGTCCATATCTCGTTACACACCTACACACAAATCAAGGACAACGAACAATGCAAATTATTCATCAGCTTCCAGGTACGGGAAGATGCACACACGCTCTTCGGTTTTGCGGAAGAAGGTGAACGCCGGTTATTTGAGCACCTGATATCGGTATCGGGCATTGGCCCGAACACGGGTCGGATGATCCTTTCGTCGATTACGCCCGAGGAAATACAAGAAGCTATCATACAAGGAAATGTACCCCTCATCAAACGCATCAAAGGGATCGGTCCGAAAACGGCACAACGGATGGTCCTTGAATTGCAAGACAAACTGAAGAAACAGGGGCCAGACGCGTTGACCGTGGTACACCGGCACCAGAGTATACCCGAAGAGGCCTTGAGTGCCTTGGTTATGCTCGGGTTTGCCCGCATACAAGCCGAAAAGGTGCTTGCCGGCGCACTTCAAAGTAATCCCGACTTAACCGTAGAAGCCTTGATTAAGGAAGCGCTAAGGAAACTTTGAGGTTTTTTATATAACTTGGCCGCGTAAATTGCTGTTTCGCGTATTATAAATAACGTCTACTTGGAAAGAACATTACGAATCCGTCTTTTGTTACTGCTATTGCCGCTATTCATGGTGGCCATAAATGGACGTGTACTAGGTCAGGTGCGCGATTCGCTTGGCCGAGATAGCATCAAGCTGCGGTACCCGATAAACGACCTTCCTTTCCTCAATCTTTACCAAAAAAAACAAACGCTCGACCTTGGTACGCCATCAAACATCGAACGGGAGGTGATATTTGATCCGGTGACCCGCCAATACATTATCCGTGAAAAATTGGGAAACCGATTATACCGGCCATCGCAATACCTCACCATTGATGAGTATCGGGAATACGAGCGTAATTTACTGAAACGGGATTATTGGCGCACGCTCTCCGATCAGCAACTAGCTGACTATAGGCAAGATCGGTTAATACCGACCATCTATGTTCAAAGCGAAGCTTTCGAGAAGATTTTCGGTGGTAATACCATCGATATCATCCCCCGTGGGAGTGCCGATATCAGCATCATGGCGCAACGAAACAAGAACGCCAACCCCATGTTCAACGAGCGGCAGCGGCGCCAGTGGGGGTTCGACTTCGACCAGCGCATCCAAATGAACTTGACCGGGCAAATCGGTGATCGGTTGAAGCTAACGACCAATTACAACACCGAAGCACAGTTTGATTTTGAAAACCAGATCCGGTTGGACTACACCGGAAAGGACGACGATATTATCAAGCGGATCGAGCTGGGAAATGTGAGCATGCCGCTCAATACCACACTCATTAACGGCACACAGGCTTTATTTGGTGTTAAAACGCAGCTGCAATTCGGCCGATTGAACGTAACGGGTATTTTCTCGCAACAGCGATCGCAGCAGCGAGAGATCACCATCAAGAACGGCGCACAGGAAAGCGAGTTTGCACTGAAGGCCGACGAGTACGAAGACAACCAACACTATTTTCTCGCCCAATATTTCCGCGATAATTTCAACAGGGCCATGGCCTTGGCTCCCATCTTAACAACCGATGTAAACATCACCCAGATTGAGGTGTGGGTAAGCAACCGGAGTAATTCGGTAGACGACTCGAGAGACGTATTGGCATTGATGGACCTCGGGGAATACCAGCCTTATAATACGGCAATCATCAATCCGGGGAATACGCGCTACCCTTCTACGGGAATACCGGGGGAACCCGTGCAATGGTATTCCAACACCCTCATGCAGGTGTTGCCAGATGATGCGCGGCTTACCCAATCTAATGGTGCACAGCAGTTTTTCCAAGGTAATGGCGCTAATGACAACTACGCGAAGCTCACTTATGCGCGAAAGCTCCGCGAAGGCACGGAGTATACAGTAGACCGCCGATTGGGCTTCATCTCGCTCAATATGCCGCTCAATAATGATCAGGTGCTGGCCGTAGCCTACCGCTATACGGCGGGCGGGCGTGAATACCAGGTGGGCGAATTCTCCACCGATGTGCCGGTGACTCCCTCCCAGCCCCAAATGCTGGTGGCCAAACTACTGAAAAACGAGATACTGAAGACGAACCTGCCCATTTGGGACCTGATGATGAAAAACATCTACTCCATCGGTGCTTACGGCGTGGGACAGAATAATTTCAGATTCAACATTTATCGTATAGAAGATGAAAGCGGCGTGGAACGGCCTGCGATGTACGAAGGGCAGAACACCCAAAACAAACTGTGGATACAGCTTACGGGGCTCGACCGGTTGAACCCCCAAAACGCGCAGCAACCCGATGGTTTCTTCGATTTCCTTCCCGATATCACGATTGATCCTGAGCGTGGCCGTATCATGTTCCCGTTGGTAGAACCTTTCGGTAGCGATCTGGCCAGCCAATTCATGCCGGGAGCCGAACAGGCGCTAATCGACAAGTATACGTACCAAGCACTGTATGACTCTACCAAGGTAATCGCGCAGCAGTATTTCCCCAACCAAAACCGATACCTCATCAAGGGGTCGTATGAATCGGAGGTGGGCACCGAATTCCAGTTGGGCGCCATCAACGTGCCACGCGGTTCGGTACAGGTCTTTGCGGGGCCGGCGCCCTTGCAGGAAGGCGTCGATTTCATGGTCGATTATGACATCGGTCGCGTGCGCATCCTCAACCAAGCGCTCCTGCAATCAGGGCAACCCATCCGCATCAAAATGGAAAACAACCAGCTGTTTGGCCTGCAGCAACGCACCATGCTGGGTGGCCGGCTCGACTATGCGGTAAACGATAAGCTGCAGTTGGGTGGCACCATCATGAGCCTTACGGAGCGTCCGCTCACTCAAAAGGTAAATATCGGGGAAGAACCGATTTCCAATACCATGTGGGGCTTGGATATGGCTTATAATTCACCATCACGGTGGCTCACACGTATGGTTGATAAGATTCCATTCCTTGATACCAAAGAGCCGTCGTCTATCTCATTCTACGGCGAATTCGCACAGTTGCTACCGGGGCATCCCCGGGCATTGAACTTTGCGGGTACGCGCAGCGGCATCACCTACATCGACGACTTTGAAAACAGCCGCTCCTTTATCGATATCAAAGGTGCCTTCACGTGGCAGCTGGCGGGCACCCCACAGCTCTTCCCCGAAGCCCAATTGACGAACGATCTCCAATACGGATTCAACCGGGCACGCTTCGCTTTTTATAACATAGACCCGATATTCTACCGCGACATCAACCTCACGCCGAAAAACATCGGCGAAACGGAACTGTCTAAACATCGGGTGCGCGAAGTGTTGGAACAGGAGGTTTTCCCCTTCCGCGAATCGACTACCGGCCTACCCATTTTCCTATCCACATTAGACTTGGCGTTTTACCCAACAATACGCGGGCCCTACAATTACACCGCGACGGGAGTAAACGCCGACGGCACGCTGGCTAACCCCCGCAGCCGTTGGGGCGGCATGTTCCGCAAAATCGATGCGCCCGATTTCGAAGCCCAGAACATCGAGTTTGTGGAAATATGGATGATGGACCCCTTTCTAACCAATCCCGATTCGGATGGGGGTGATTTGTATTTAAACCTCGGCAACATTTCGGAAGACATCCTGAAAGACGGACGGAAAGCCATCGAAAACGGCATGTCCCCTTCCGGTGACCTGTCGCAGATCGACGAGACCAACTGGGGCCGCGTACCCCGCAACCAACCCGTTATCCAGGCATTTGATAACGACCCCACAGCGCGGGCGCGTCAGGACATCGGTTTAGATGGCCTCATCGATGCAGACGAGCGTGGATTCCACGGTGATTTCCTCAGCCAAATGCAAGGCTTGCTGATGCCCGATGCCTCACAAGAGCTCACGAACGACCCATCGGGCGATAACTTCCAGTATTTCCGCGGCCCGGAACTCGACGGCCAGGACGCAGGTATCCTCAAACGGTATGAGCGGTTTAACGGACCAGAGGGCAATTCGAGAACACCCGAACAGTCCGTGGGTGTGGAGACTTCAGCATCGACGCTGCTTCCTGATGGCGAAGACATCAACCGCGACAACAACATGAATGAGGCCGAGGAGTATTATCAATACCGAATATCGCTCCGGCCACAGGACATGCAAGTAGGCGAGAATTTCATTTCCGACATGCACACCGCCAAGGTGGAGTTGCGCAATGGCAGTACAACAGACGTAAAGTGGTACCAATTCCGCATCCCACTCACCCAATTCGAAGATCGTGTGGGCGATATCCGCGATTTCAAATCCATCCGGTTCGTCCGCATGTTCATGACCGATTTTGCTGACACCGCCGTGGTCCGACTGGCACAATTACAGCTGGTGCGGGGCGAATGGCGTAGGTATAACGCGGAAAACAATAACGCGAAAGTAATCGCCGACCCCAGTATGGGGGCCGTACCGCTCGATAACTCGACCATTGAAGTTGCTGCTGTAAACATTGAACAGAACGGCAACCGGCAGCCCATTCCTTACGTGGTGCCACCCGGTATTGAGCGCCAGCTCGACTGGGGTAACCTCAACAACAACGTACAACTCAACGAACAGTCGCTTTCGCTCGATGTGGAAAACCTTCGCGATGGCTATGGCCGCGCCGCCTACCGTACGGCCACCAATGATTTCCGGGCGTATGGTCGACTTGAAATGTTCATCCACGCCGAGGGGCAGTACTTGGAAGACGGCGAATTCCGGGCATTCGTACGGGTGGGCACAGACGACCAGTACAATTACTACCAGTATGACATGCCGCTGAAAATAACCCAGCCGGGCACCCGTGACGCGGAACTGATCTGGCCACAGGAAAACCGCATGAACATACGGATAAGCATTTTCCAGGAAGCCAAAGAAGCACGCAACAACGCGACCCTCAACGGGCAGCCGTGGCCCTATAACGAGCCGTTCACCTTCTTCGATGGCGACAACCGCGTTACCATACTAGGACAGCCCGATATCAGCAAAATACGCTTTTATATGCTCGGCGTCATGAACCCCTTACGCGATAGCGAAGTAAGCACACCCGGCGACGATGGCCTGGATAAATCGGGCCTGTTTTGGTTCAACGAACTGCGGCTCACCGATTTTGACGACAAAGGAGGCTGGGCCGCCACAGCACGGATGAATGCCCAACTCGCCGATTTTGCAAACATTACGGTATCAGGCAGTAAGAGCACCATCGGCTTTGGTTCCATCGAACAGCGCATCGGTGAGCGGAGCCGCAGTGACGATCTGTATTTTGACTTGGTGACCAACGCCGAACTGGGTAAGTTTTTCCCGGCCAATTTCGGACTCCGGATACCGCTTTTCTTTAGCTATACCCGCCAGGTGGGCACGCCCGAATATAATCCGTTGATACCTGACATTGAACTGAACAGTGCATTAGCGAATCTATCGCGCAACCGAAGGGATTCGTTGCTGCGCGCTACGCAGGATTTTACCACGCGCAGAAGCTTAAATTTCACCAATATACGTAAGATACGCACCAATATCGAGAAACCGGTGCGCCCGTGGGATATTGAAAACTTCAGTGCCACCTACGCCTATTCACAAAATTACCACCGCGATTACCTTACGGAAACCGCGCTACAGAAGAATTACCGGGCAGCGTTGGATTATACATTTGCGAGCAATGATGACCTTACGTTTGAGCCCTTTAAAAAATTGATCAAAAGTAAACACTTGGGTATTCTTAGCGACTTCAACTTCAATTTGATGCCGTCGCTGCTCAATTTCCGGATCGATGTGAACCGCATATACAATGAAAATACGTTGCGCGTAAATAACTCGGCCGACAACTTCCTGCCGGCCATGGGCACGCTGTACAATAAGAATTTCACCATGAACCGTATTTACGGGATCAGTTGGAACCTATCCAAATCGCTGAAACTCGATTTCAACGCCACCAACTATGCCATTGTGGACGAGCCCGATGGACGTTTGAACGGACTCAAACGAGATACGCTGTGGGAAAACTTCTGGCGCCTGGGCCGTACCACCGATTACAACCACATGTTGAACATTACCTATACGCTACCTATCCATAAATTGCCGGGGTTGGACTGGATGAATATCGATGCGCGCTATGGCACACAATTTAACTGGCAAACCGAGCCCCGATTGTCTATGCTCAGTGCTGACATCAACATGGGTAACAGCATCCAGAACTCGCGTACCATACAGGTTAACCCCACCCTCAATATGGCGGGCTTATACAACAAGTTCGGATTCATCCGGAATAATACCGGTCTGGATGCCAGTGGTACGGCGGCCTTTTTTACCGGTCTTTTAACGAGCATCAAAAATGTCAATGCCGCCTACACGCGGGTGCAAAATACGTTCCTTCCGGGCTACACACCACGGACCAATATGTTCGGGTATGATTTTGACCGTAATGCACCCGGTTGGGGCTTTCTTTTCGGAAGCCAACGCGACATCCGCCAGCGAGCTGCCGAGAACGGATGGATTACCACGGATACGCTGCAAACCCAATTGTACATGACGTCGCTCACGGAAGACCTATCTATCCGGGCGATATTAGAGCCCATCCGCGACCTGAATATCGAGTTGACAGCGGTAAAGCTCAACAACGAAAATTACACGACCTCGTTTCAATATTCGACGGCGGCCAATGATTTCCGGAGCCTCACCCCTGTTACCACGGGTAATTACAGCATCTCCTACCTTACCCTAGGCACTGCGTTCAAGGACCATGAGGCATTGTTCCGCGAATTTGAACGCAACCGTCAAACCATTTCCCGGCGATTCGGCCAGCTCAACCCGAATTCCCTCGGAGAAACCGATGGTTACGCGGACGGATACAATCGCACGGCTCAGGATGTCGTGGTCAACTCGTTCCTTGCGGCTTACCGTGGAAAAGATGCCCGCAGCGTCAAACTCGGTAGTTTCCCGAAAATACCCATACCCAATTGGAACATTACGTACAACGGGCTGAATAACATCCCGCTGTTCAGCGAGTTCCTTACGTCGCTGACCTTACGGCACGGGTACAACACCCGATACTCGATAAACGGCTATAACTCATTGATTCGATATAACGAAACCAGTGGATTCCCATCCGAACGGGATGTTAACACCAATTTCCTCCCTGAGTTCCAGTTCCAACAGGTGTCTATTTTCGAGCAGTTCACGCCGTTGATCGGCTTTGATGCCCGATTTAAGAACAACCTCACGGCCAACGCCGAGTACCGAAGGGCACGCACGTTGAACCTCAGCCTGCAGAACAGCCAACTGGCGATGCTCAGCGACCAGGCGTTCGTATTCGGCGCGGGCTATCGTGCCACGGGTTTCCAGATGCCCTTCGGCTGGTTCAGCGGTTTCCGTATGGACAACGACCTGAACTTCCGGTTGGATGTATCGATCAACGATCTGAAAACATTGGTGTATCGGTCAGACATCAACGAGTCCGAAGTGTCCGCGGGCAACAAGAGTATCTCCTACCGGCCATCGGTCGACTATGTAATCAACCAGCGATTCAACATCAGGCTGTTCTTCGACAGTAACTCGGTACGGCCATACACCTCACAGACGTTTGCAACTTCGTATGCCAACTTTGGGTTTAATTTACGGTTGATGCTGCAGTAGCGTAAATACATTGCTGAGCTGGAAGCCAATGGTACATATTGGGATAACTTGGGAGTGCAGGGGACGGCTCCGGGAAAATTAAATGAAGAGACCGCGCACGGCGCAGCAGGTGCCGCGCGTCATTGCGGGGGCGCAGTGAGTCATTGTTGGGGCGCAATGGAATGCGCCGGGGGTGCAGCGCCACCCGGAGGGGCTGCGGCGGCACATGGCAGTAGTACGATGAAGCAGGACGGGGCTACAGTGCCCCGGTGCGCTTGGACAACGCTAGCCAGCAGGGGTACCAACGAACGTTGCCGGGGCATAGCCCCGCGTTACGGCGGGACAACGGACCGCTACAGGATCATATCGAACGACTGTCGGGCCACCGGGTTCCACAACAGGGTAACACGGCCGCAATGCGAAGGAACGGCAGTCCGCCTTGCCCACGAAACGCTTTTAAGGGACGCGACAGTGAAACGCTGCCCCGATACTACAGCTCGCTGTCCGCCTGCGGCGGTGCATCGTCATCCCTGCGGGGCGGCTTTCTCCGCCTACCCCATTCCGTGACATGGGCAATTTATAACTATCGTTACCAAAAAAACCGCCCCAAATTTTACTTTTGAGACGGCTTCTTCCAAATGCTAAACTTATTTTATTTCACTAACGTTCCCCAGAGGCTGATTTCCGCAAGTAAAATTCGCGGCGGCTGCGTAGGATTGAAATGCTCAAGACTTCTGAATCTGATGTACCTGACCGTTGCATCGGGATCGATACCATCGCCCGGTACAAATTCAAATTCCAAACCATTGTCAGAAAGGGCAATATCTTCAGCTGTGGGAGCCTGCCAAGGATCGGCTATTCCATTACCCGACGGTTGAACACATTCAAATTGACCCAAAAGCGTCCAGCTGTCATCCAGGCTACCGTCCGGATTCGGGTCTAATGATCCGTATATTTCAAATACCCTCGGATGGCCTTTGCTCCAACGATCGTCATTACTATTGCGTGGCCACAGCTTCATCTTACTCAATTTCGCTTTCAAGCCCAAATCCCACGTGAATGTAGTTGGTAAAGTTACCGGATTTTCGGAGTGCATGAAATTGGTTGTATTTCCATCCCAAAACCGCGGCAGGGGATAACTACCATTCATTCCCATATCGCCCGGCAGATTCTTTTCGCCCCAAGTCGTCTTTGGGATTAATAACACCGGATCGATCATTCTTTCGATCGTTGCCGCTTGGAACACATCGATGGCCAGCGAGTCTGGTTTATGTGCCGTACTGTAGGATAACGGCTTAGCGATGTTGAAGTAGGGAAGCAGGGTTTCGGTTTCCGACGTATCGACTTGCGTGGTCTGGCTGGCACCGTTTATATCCGTCCAGTTCAGCTGGATGCCCACTTCAGAGCTTTCGACATCCCCCCAATTCAGTTGAAGGTCTTGTCCATCGTAATAGGTACTCTTCAACAAACGATTGGTCAGCAAGCCCCGATAACTGTCGCCATACACCGTACCCAGTATTTCAATCGGGATAGACTCATTCCCTTCATCGTCATAGGTATGAATCATAAAGGAATAGGTGTTTTCGCTGATTGGGTCAATAACATAGCTGATCGTATCCAAGTCTGCAGCCACCGGTAATTCAACCGAGTCGGTGTAATTATTCCAGAATATTTTCGCTTTCTGTATTCTGGGATCGGTACCCCGCAGCCACGATATTTTGATGCGCTTATTGCCGGGAGATGCAATCGGTTTCTGCGCCGGCCCCGGATATATCAATCCGTTCGGAACAATATAACCCTCGTATATGTCCGTTTGGCTATCGCATGAAGAGAATCCTAAAATGACCCCAATAAAGATGACAAATATTATATTCTTCATCATAAATGATTTTTAATGACTTTAATCAATTAATTCCCCCCAGAAGCTCAATTCCAAGACGTGTACCGTCGAAAATGATGCATTGGCATACGTAGATACCGTCCTGAACCTGATATACCTGATGGGGGTAAAGGGATCCGGAGCAAAATCACTCACGGCAAATTCAAATTCGATGCCTTCATCTGCAAAAGCGATGTCTTCCTGGGTAATTTGTGGTCCGGGCCCGGATGGTTTCAAGCTCTCGAACCGTCCGAGCGGTATCCAACTGTCATCGAGCTCGCCGGTAGGATTGGGCGAAACCGAACCCCATATTTCAAACACTTTTGCATGCCCCCGCTTCCATCGGTCGTCGGCATGCTCGCGCGGCCAATATTTTAAACGGCTTAATTTGACGGTCCTCCCTAGATCCCAGGTGATGTTGTGCGGGAGTACTTGCGTTTCCATGCCATGAAACCCACTACCGGTATACACGTCATCCCATATTTTAGTTGTGGGATAACCTGTGTTAACCGGAGGTATATCACTGGGCAACGTATAAGCATTCCACGTAGCTTTGGGAATATACTCCTCAAACCACGGCGTTACCTCAGCGGTTATGGTATCGGACAAATTACCCCACCTATCGCGAATGTACATCGAGAATTCTTGTTCTACCGGATCTAACCCGTCAACCCCGCGATAGGTAAACGTTCCTTTCGGCGTAGAGGTATAATACGTGATCAACTCACTCATATACCCCAAATTTGCCGTATCCGCCATCAATACGATGGCTAGGTTTGCTTCTTCAGGGTTTTCGAAATCGATCGCTACGCCGCCGAACGTATCCCTGAATTTTTTGCTCGCCAGTTGTACCGGAGCCGTTGTCGGGTTAATCTGTACCGTATACGGGGCCGATTCTTTTTCATTCTTCCCTACCGAATACAGCTTAACGTCGTACGTGTCTGGGATGCCAAATCCTTCTAAAACTAAGGAGTCTTTGAAGTACGAAGACTTTGTTTCGCGGATGACGCCGGATTTGATTTCATATTCCGCACGGACGTAAAGCATATTTCTATCCACGGGCAGGGTATATCTCAACACGGCTCCGCCCGGTCTATTGTCTACCGTTACATTGGTCACCTGACCGGGAGCTGCTGCGGCATCGTCGATAAAATCAATACGGCCCTCTTCTTTGCAACTGAGCCATAACATCGACGTTAGTAGGATAAGGATATATATAATACTATTTTTCATCATATAATATTTTAGTCGTTACCACCCAATATTCTGTACCAAATTTGGATTCACTTCAATATCAGCGGTTCTGATCGGCCAGAAATAGTCGCGGATGCCGAATTTTTGTTCTAACAAAAGCTGTGGTTGGTACATCATCCGGTTCACTTCTTCTTCGGTTCCATCAATGGTAGACACCATCATGTTCCACCCTTGCAGCGGAGTGTGGTATTCGCTCGGCGCCGTTTTCCAACGCCGGATGTCCCAAAAGCGTTGTCCTTCGAACGAAAGCTCGATCAGGCGTTCCTTTTGAATGATTTCACGCAAACCAACCTGGGTATTGTACTTGGAGTTATTGGTATAGGTATCCCACGATTCCTTCACGCCTTTCAACCCGGCACGGGCGCGGACACGATCGATATATTGAAATAGGTCGGCACTATTGGATCCACTAGGGCCCTCGGCTTCGTTAATCGCTTCGGCATATAACAGGTACAGATCGCTCAACCGCATAATCGGCCAGGCATAACTGGGTGACGATATGCTGTTTATCGCATTAAACTGCGCCTCGTAGGGGATGAATTTTTTAGGGATATAGCCGGTCCAGTTTCCCTGTCCCTGCGTGCCATCGGTTTCGCCCATTTTAAACGCAAGGTATCGCAACGATGAGGCATCTTTGTCGTTGTATTGCCCTGCGCCGAACCACACACCGCCGTCGAAGCCTACCCACGCGTAAAAACGGGGCTCGCGGTCGAAATGCATATCAACCGTGGTTCTTCCCTGCCGGATATAAAGTTTATCCTCGGCCTGTGCCGTTCGCAGGTTATAAAGGTTTCCGATACTCCGCGTCTTATCCTCCTCAAGCGGCACACCATTTTCGGTATAAAACATCTCGGCTATTTTGATCGGCATACCCAACCACTGGCAAACGTCGTTACTATTGACATATTCGGGGTTCAATTTTGGCATGGATGCATGGATCATCCCTCCGCTTGTGGGAATGGAAATCATTTGCGTGTTTGCCCAGATCACTTCACTACTTGAACGGAAATTAAACGCATTTCGGAGGGTTACATTCAATACGGTGGTATCGTTGTATCTGTCGGCCGCATCTTCAAACGTATATAACATGATCCCCGCTTCGTGGCAAATATCAATGGCTTCCTTACATGCGACCATTGCTGCGTCCCATTTTTCGGCGCTGAATTCTGCATCGAACAGCGGCGTACCATCATGGTTTCTCAACGTTACCTGATCGTTATTACCGTTAAACAACGGGCTTGCAGCCGTGACCAGCACTTTTGCCTTCAACGAAAGCGCAATAGGTTTGGTGATACGCCCATAGTCACTTGCCGGATCAAGTACAATCGTGGGTAGCTGGTCCCCCGCAGCTGCCTCATCCAGTAACTGCACGATGTAATCGAAACATTCGTCTACGGGTTGCCGTTCTACTTTCACCGCATACACATCCGCATCTACCGGCATATTTTCCCGGATGATAGGAACCGGACCATACATCTGTACCAGGCTAAAATGATAATAGGCCTTCAATACTTTGGCCTCTGCCGCCCATTGTTCGCGTTCCCAAGCAGGTAAGTCGGGCACTAAATCGACATTTTCCAAAAACGTATTGCAAACACGCAATGCCTCATACATACTGCTCCATCTTGCCAGTATCGGACTGGTCGCATTTTGAAATCCTTCACTGATATCCAGACCGGCAAGCGAGAAACGGTTAGAAAAGTGGGTGGTTCTTCTCGTCCATATATCGTCGCCCCCTAAGGTGGTCGGGTCGCCTGACCCACCATTTTTCGGCATGTATGAATAACAGGTCGCCAAATATTTACGAGCCTGCGTTCTCGAATTGAAGGCCATATCTAACGTAGCAATCCCGTCGGGCACCACGTCCAGCCAATTGCCGCAAGCAGCGGTTAAGCTCACTATAGCGGCAAATATTATGATTCTTATTTTTTTCATCTGTCTAAATTTTTTTTTCCATGGCGATGAAGCTGTCATGGTTCAATCATCGCTGACACACTTAACTAGTTGAAATCAAAGTTTAACCCAATATTAAACACCCGCTGGTTAGGATATCCGAGCCCATTACCAGCCATTTCTACATCCCACATTTTAAACTTACTGAAAACAAGCAGGTTCGTTCCGCTGAGGTAGAGCCGGAGATTATTCATCTTTATCCGTTCCGTTAACCGACTGGGTACCGTATACCCCAACTCCATCTGCTTAACGCGCAGAAAATTGCCATTGCGCATAAACCACGTATTCCGTTGGTCTGCGGCCCATTGTTGGTTACCATTTCCATCAATATAGGCTCCAGGAACATTGTTTGTGTTGACTCTGGTATCCAGTCGAGGCCAGGTAGCGTATAAATTCTGGTTTTCTTCAGACCAATAGCTATCAGCATACGCTTGAAGAATCTGAGCGTCATTAAGAAAAGGAGCTGTACTATATGCATTGATCCAAAACGACTGTCGGGCTGCTCCTTGGAAAAGTACCGAAAAATCAAATCCCTTGTATCCCATGGAAACCCCAAATCCGTAGACAATCTCGGGGACTTCAGGATGACCTAGGGGAACCCTATCCGCTTCGGTAATCCTACCATCACGGTTTACATCCAGGTATTTGATATCTCCGCCGCCATATTCAGAAGTACCCACATATTGCGGAGGCGAACTGGCCGCTTCTTCATCGTCTACAAAAAGCCTTTCAGCAATATACCCCGTTACCTGCTTTAATGACATGCCTACTCTTGAGCGCCAAGGTTCGTTGTATTCGGGTTCTTCATACACATCATACTGGCTGGTCGCGTACGTGAAATTTGCACGTGCTGAGGTCCAAAAATCTGGATTCCAGCTTTTCTGGTATTCCAACATCATATCGACCCCTTTGCCCGATGCTTCGCCTACATTTGCGCGCGGTGTGGCCGTCAACCCCATGGTGTTGGGAATACTGGCCCTCGTCATCAGGATATTGTCTCTTTTTTCGGTAAAATATTCCGTAACGATGTTCAAATCGTTCCACAAACCCAGTTCGAGCGCAAAATTCTGTTTATATGACTTCTCCCACGATATGTACGGATTGGCGTAACGGCTAATCGTGATGCCATTATAAACCGTATTATATTCTGACCCGAAGATGGCCCGTCTTCCGGCATTGTTCATATTGACTTCGGAAAGATAGAAAAACCGATCTTCGCGCGTACCAATTTGGTCGTTTCCGATTAGACCATAGGTATAACGCAGTTTGAGGTTACTAACCACGGGTTTTAAATCGTCCCAGAACGGTTCGTTGGAGACGAGCCATGCAACACCTGCCGATGGGAAAAACCCAAAACGGTTGTTTTTATCAAAACGTTCGCTTCCGTTATACCCGAAGTTAAATTCGGCGAAATACCGGGAGTCGTATGAATACGTTGCACGCCCCGCCACACCTAAATTTCTGGAAGGGAGCGACAATTGCAACGAGCCGGCGTTGGCGGTCAACGTCTCCCGTGCCTGAAACACCAACATACTACTGATGTTATTTTTTCCGAAATCACGGACATGGTTTAAGCTTCCTTCAAAATAGAACGTGGAATATTGTTCTCTGTCATTCTGCAATTCGCCGTATCCTAAATATTCCGTACCAATCTCCGTTTCAATTAATTTGTAGTCTCCTGTCAACCGGTTATACCTACCAATTTCATGATAAAACGGCGTGTATGCCCTGTTGACTGCAAATTGCGATAAGCGACTGATATTTAACATCCCCCGGCCAGTCAGCCCCGGAGTAATGAAATCCAAATCCTGCTTCAATTCTAACTGAGCCAATATCTGCGAGCGCGACTTCTCTTTGTAACCGCGAACCATTTCGGCATAGGGATTAATTTTGCTATTGTTGAAGTTACCGAACAGTATGTGTTCTGCATATTGAAAGTCTTCGTCTGCCGGGTAATAAGCAGGGAACAGCACCGGATTGGAATGTACCATTAAATTATACATGTCTGCTCCGCCACGCAAGGGGCCTTTGTATTCTTCGAAATTGGCACTTAAACGGACAATCAACTCTGTCCTTTTGCTCAGGTCAATATTTACAGTCGAACGCAAGTCGTAATTATTGATGGCAATATTATTGTTGAAATTATTGCGCTTGTCGACGTTAAGGATCCCGTTGTCGCGATTGAAGGAACCGGCAACGTAGTAACGAGCAACACCCCCACCGCCGCTGACATTCACATTGCTGCGCTGATTCATCGTATAATTCTTAAACAACATTGATTTCCAGTCGTTCGCCGGATAGATAAGCGGATACCGGCCTTGCTCGGTCATCTCAATCTTTTCCTGCGAATAGAGAATACTTCCCTCTGGATCTCGGGTTAGGATCGCTTCGTTATGCATTTTCATATACGTCACGGGATCCGCCACATCAACCGTCCGCGTTGGGGCTGATATCGAATTTTCAAAGCGGAAGGAGAATTTTGCAGGGCCTTCTTTACCTTGTTTGGTCGTTACCAAAATCACCCCGTTTGCACCGCGGGAGCCGTACAACGCGGTTGCGGTCGCATCTTTCAATATAGAAAAACTTTGAATATCGTCGGGGCGAAGGCGGGCCAGGTCATTTGCGGAGAGTTCGATCCCGTCGATCAATATCAACGGGTTGGTGTTTGTCCCAAACGTCGTGATACCCCGGACAAAGAAATCGGCATTATCTTGCCCCGGTTCGCCACTTCGCTGATATGCAATGATACCCGCCGCCTGGCCCGCCAATGCCGTGGTGAGGTTGCTGGAAGGCACTTTCAGGTCGCCGGGACTAACGGACGTGACCGAGCCGACCACCTCCCTCTTTTTCTGCGTACCGAAGCCGACCACCACAACGTCGTCAAGCATGGAAGCCGACATTTCAAGCACCACATCGATTTCTTTTCGGTTGCCTACGTTTATTTCTTGGGTTTGATACCCCACCATCGTAATTACCAGAACGGCATCTTCCGGCACCTCCAACACATACCGGCCATTTACGTCGGTACTGGTTGCCATATTTGTCTGATCTTTCACCGACACCGTCACCCCCGTGAGCGGGGTTCCCGATGTATCGACGACAATCCCTGAAACAGTGGATTGTTGCCGTAAGCTGGCCAGGATTCGTTCCCGCTTTGCTTTACTGGTATTCCTTTTCAGAATCACCACCTTCTCGTCTTCCTTCACCAGAAAGTCGAGGGGAAGGCCTTTCAAGCTTTCGGCAAGTACCTCGCGGATGTTATCGGATTCGATGGAAATATTAACCGCATCTAGCGCCATGATATCATCGCGGTTATAGAGAAAGGCGTATCCGGTTTGCCGCTGGATATCTTTAATCAATGCCGTTACACTACCGTTGGACATATCCAAGCGGACAGTCTGCGCCACTCCCTTTGCATGGATTTGAAGAGACGCGAGTACGATAAAAAAAGCGGTGACTTTCAAATACAATAAAAAACTAGTGACAGGGGATACGTATATATTTCTCCCCATAAAAGAAAAAAATTGCATAATTTTGATTTCGTTTAGTTATATAACACATAACCTAAAAGTGATTGCAAAAGCTTTATAGGTGTTACTGAACTGGACGAATCTGCCACACCGGTTGCCCCCGGTGTGGTTTTCTCCAGATTGATATTGGATAGTATGCCTTATGTCATAACGGTAATCCTCCTCCCATCGATCATAAATTTGACGTGTCCGGTCAATTCCAGCAACTCCAGCAACCTGGAAATAGAGAAGCTCCGAGGGAGCATCAATATGCTGAATTGTTCTTTAATCTGTGTTTTATATTCAACATCTACATCGTACCACCGGGCAACTTCCTCCATGATCGTCTTCAATTCCGCATTTTCAAAATTGAAATAGCCATCTTTCCAGGAAGTTTCGGTATTCAGTGCTACCTTTTGTTTCAACAGTATCGGGTTGGCTACGTGGGTGGTCAGTTGTATTTGCTCACCGGGTTTTATGAGCAGGGCATCTTCCCCCGCTTTGAACTTGACCGTGCCTTCTTCCAATGTTGTTTTCATGACGGTGTCGCCGGGGTATGCCTTTACGTTAAAGGACGTGCCTAGTACCTCGATTTGCGCCTGATTCGGCAACTTTACCACGAAGGGCCGCGCTTTGTCTGACACGACATCGAAGTAAACCTCTCCCTGTATTTCTACCACGCGCTGTTTATGGCCAAAAAAAGCAGGAAAACGGATGCTCGACGCCGCATTTAACTTTGCCGAACTGCCATCCGGCAGCACCACACGATACTGCCCACCCTCGGGCGTTCGAACCGTATTAAAACCATCCGATTTTTCCTTTTCTAAGGGCAAATAGGTAATCTGTCCTTCCGACAGTTCAATCCCCGAAGCTCCGTTCTGCGTGGACTTATTATTTGTTGATATGTCGCCGAGAAAAAGTACGTTGCCGCCCGCCAACGTGGCCATTGCTTTATCCGAACCTGCGTCGATATCGTTCTTATACCGCTCCTCGCGGGTTAAGGGTGCGTCGACTTCGACGAGATGATTTTTGTAAAGCCAAGCGGCTGCAAACAAAACAAAGAAGAAGGCCAAGCCTGCAACCAACCGTGTCGAAGAAAGAAAAAAATACGTTTTGCGGCCCGAAGTTTCCTTAGGTTTGGCCTCGTCAATCCCAGCGAAATCAGCCCACTCACCACGTAAAAAAGAATCGTCATCCTCGAGCGCTGTATACAACGTATTCAATTCCGGATATTTCCGTAAATACCCGTGCAATTCGAGCTGTTGTAACTCAGTGAGGTTACCATCCATATACAACCTGAACAACTCTTCTATTCGTTCTGATTCGGGGTTCATATTTAATCTAGTTTCCTTATTATAACAACTGACATGGATTTTCAACCCAAGGAATCGAACTTATTTTTCAAAAAAAACAATAACGTTTTAACCACTACACCAAACCCTTGTGTGCCAGTGATTTCTTGATAGAGTGAAGCGCACGGCTTTTGGCATTTCGGACATTTTGCTCCGAGGTGTTCAGCTTTTCAGAAATTTCTTTCGTTGAAAGGCCATCGAGATAAACCAGATTGAAGACGACCCTAGTTTTGTGCGGCAACTCTTCAACTTTATGGTAGATATGACTAAGAAGTTGGGCTTTCATGATCTTAGCCAGGATAAAATCTTCCGTGTGTTCAGATAAATAGAGGATTTCGTCGTGCGCTATTGACCGTACTTTCAGTGATTTCAGGTAGTTGAGTGCCGCGTTTTTGGCGGCTTTATACAGAAAGGCTTTTATGGATGGCAATTCATGGAAGTTCATTCGACTAACCCACACTTTTTGAAAACATTCAGAAGTGATATCCTCGGCCTGCTGTATGTCATTCGTCAATTGGAGAACAAAGTAGCAGACCGGCCGATAATACCGCTTGAACACCTCACTGAAAGTCTGTTGCGATATTCCCTTTTCGTTGGATAACATAAGTCAAGATCAAGTTTATACCAAAGGTTCGTTTTATTACCCCATAACAGGTTCACTTCAGTTGCCCAACAAGTTGCGTTGACCACAATGGCAGTTTACCTTCTATGGTTAGTTAAGCATACAAAGACGCTTCCCGTATGCACGTAGCAAGTCTACACAAAATGGTATGAAAAACTATCCTGCTGTATCCTGCACGAAAAAGCAAGTATTGAGATACGGTTAAATAGGTTACGGTTTATTCAGCGATACCCGATATAAATCGCTTCGTCGATCAATCAGGTTCTTTACCGTGCCGTATTGGTTGAGTTCTTTCAATAAATTCAAATCCACATCAACAACCAGCACCATCTCGGTATTTGGAGTGGCTTCGGCTTTGACGGCATTCATTGGAAATGCAAAATCAGAAGGGGTAAACACGGCCGATTGGGCATATTGGATATCCATGTTATTTACCTTGGGCAAATTACCGACCGCACCAGCAATGGCTACATAACATTCGTTTTCAATGGCACGCGCCTGGGCACAATTTCGAACACGGATGTAGCCGTTCTCGGTATCGGTCAAGAAAGGAACAAACAGCATCTGCATTCCCTGATCGGCAAGTATCCTACCCAGTTCCGGAAACTCGACATCGTAGCAGATCAGTATACCGATCTTGCCACAGTCTGTATCAAAAACACGGACCTCGTTACCGCCTTGCATTCCATAGTATCTGGTTTCATTAGGCGTAATGTGTACCTTCCTGTATTCGTCGATCTTGCCGTTGCGCTGGCAAAGCAACGATACATTATATAGCTTACCGTCTTCTTCGACGACGGGCATGGTGCCGGCGATAATGTTCACATTGTACGATATGGCCAGTTGCTGGATATGCTGTTGGATATCGGCGGTCATGTTCGCCAGCTCGCGCATTGCTTCCGTAGTGGGCAAGTGGTTATAGGGGCCCATCAACGGTGTATTGAAAAACTCGGGGAAAAGGGCGAAATCCGCACCATACCCGCTTACCGCATCCACGAAGAACTCCACCTGATCGTAAAAGGCCTGGACATCTTTAAATGTACGCATCTGCCACTGCACCAAGCCCAACCGAATGGTCTGCTTGGATGGTGACGATGCTTTCGTTTTCGGTTCGTAATAAATATTGTTCCATTCAAGCAACGTGGCGTACTCTTTCGATTCCGTATCGCCAGCAAGGTAATTTTTCAGTATCTTTTTTACGTGAAAGTCATTGGCCAGCTGGAAAGTCAATACCGGATCGTACACTTCTTTTTGCTTCACTTTCTCGATGTACTGCTTGGGCGTCAGCTCGTCGGCATGTTCGTGGTATTTAGGCAACCGTCCACCCAGTAGGATACCTTTCAAGTTCCAATGTTCACACAGTTCCTTTCGGGCATCGTAAAGCCGCCTACCTAACCGCAGGTCTCTAAATTCAGGGTGCACAAATGCTTCGATACCGTATAACACATCGCCTTCGGGATTATGGGTAGAAAAGGTTCCCTCAGCGATAATTTCGCGATACGTATCTGTAATATCCGTCTTTTTGGTATCGATAACGATGGCCAATGCACAGGCCACCACGCGGTCATCCACCTCAACACACAATTGCCCTTCGGGGAAGAGGCCAATCAAGTCTTTGATGTTTGTCCGCGTCCACAACCCGCCTACACCGCCATAGGCTTGATTCATTGACTCGATGAGGTCATTGAAGTCTTTCAGCGATAATTTTCTGACTTGAATATTCATACCGTTTCATCATACTCACCATTCAGTGCATACCATCCAAAGATGCAAAGTCCCCCTGTGATAATGGGCATAAGTATAAACGTATAAATGATAGCGGGCACCAAATCTTCAGACCGGTCACTGGAAAATTGGGGAATTGCCTGACTGATAATCAAATAATACCCGGCGGCCAAACCGAGGGCAATCCAAACAACACCTAATATCTTTTTTATCGTGTTCATGTTACTGTACGTTTTGGTTTTTGTTTTTGAGATAGAGTAACCCGATGATAAAGCTGACACCCGCGATAATAATGGGATACCAAAGCCCTTCCAAGTAGGGTTTTTCGTTTGGCAAAGCATGGCCTGCCGCCGACATCGCATCATTGGCGAACTGTGCTTTAGCAACCAGGTATGTGGCTACCGCCGGAAGCAAACCGCCAAAAATACCGTTACCAATGTGGTAGGGCAGCGACATCGAGGTGTACCGGATCCGAACAGGGAACATCTCAACCAGGAACGCCGCGATAGGACCGTAAACCATCGTGACGTATATGACCAATACGAACACGAGCAGCACTAATGTTGCGAAAGTGCCCGACCCCACATGGATATGTGCTGCGGCCGTAGGTGCGGAGAACTCCGTTTGGCCGGCGACCTTCAATTCCTCCTGTACAACGGTATGCACAGACCCATCGCTGTAGAAACGCTCCGAGGTGGTTACCCGCAAAGAATCTCCCGTTTCGCCGTGCATTTCTACCTGTTGGTTGGTGGTATACGCATCTACCAGCTCCTGTTTATTTGCTGTATCTGTCAACTGGTAGATCCGATCAAATATCGGCCGGTAAGTGAGGATGGCCAGCAACATGCCGGCTAACATAACCGGTTTTCGACCTATCTTATCAGACAACCACCCAAAGAACACAAAAAAGCCTGTGCCGGCCAACAATGCAGCCCCGATGATGTAATTGGTCTGGTCGAAATCTACCTTACAAACGCTCTGAAGGAATGATAAGGCATAAAACTGACCGGTATACCAAATAACCCCCTGCCCCATGGTAGCACCGAACAAGGCCAACAAGACGAATTTGAAATTATACTTTTTACCGAAGGATTCTTGGAGCGGGTTGGCAGATGTATTTCCCTCGCTTTTTGCCTTCTTAAACAACGGCGATTCGTCCATATTTCTACGGATGAAATATGACACCACTACCATAACGGAAGAAAGCAAAAATGGCAACCGCCAGCCCCACTCATCAAACGCTTCCTCAGACATGCTTCCTTTTGTCAGCATAATGACCGCCAACGAGATAAACAACCCGAACGTGGCCGTGGTTTGGATCCACGACGTGCGATAGCCCCGTTTTCCGGGTTCGGAGTATTCCGCCACATAGGTAGCGGCACCGCCATACTCACCGCCCAACGCTAACCCCTGCAGAAGACGCAGCAGCAGCACGATAACAGGGGCCGCAAACCCGATGGTTTCGTAACCCGGCACCAACCCGATGGCACAGGTAGCTAATCCCATCACCAGCAGGGTAACCATAAATGTATATTTACGACCGATAATGTCACCGAGACGGCCGAAGAACAGCGCACCGAATGGTCGTACCACGAAGCCTGCGGCGAAGGTGGCCAAGGTGGATAAAAATGCAGCTGTAGGATTATCGGGCGGAAAAAATTTGGTGGAGATGATAATCGCTAGACTGCCAAAAATATAGAAGTCGTACCATTCAATGAGTGTGCCGAGTGACGATGCACCGATGACTTTCCATAGGTTTCTTTTGTGCGTAGCGGTGTCGACAGGGGAAGATTCTTGCATATATGATTTTTAATAACTGGTCAAAAAATATCCCATTCTGTCAAAAATGGGATACTAAGGGCCTAAATTAATTACAATTATTCAATCCTGATAGCATAATTATAAAAAAATTATAATTTCGACGCACTCTCCTTATCCATATACAGGATCGCGTTGCGATGGGACCTCAGGATCGTGGAGGGATATAAGGGTGTTATCGCGTGTAGCAAGGTGTAACGAACGGCATCGGCCTTATTGGTGCCGGGCACGATACAAAATATATGGTCTGCGGCCATCAGTGCGGGGATGGTCAATGTTAGCGCATGGGTCGGGACATCGGACAGCATCCCGAAGCAGTTATCATTCACCTGCTGTTGTCGGCAGGCGTTGTCCAGATCGACCACTTTCACCCACGCGGGGTCTGCAAAGTCCGCAACGTGCGGATCGTTAAATGCGATATGGCAATTTTCACCAATCCCCATGCACACGATATCGACGGGGTTCTCCCCTAACAGATTAGCATAGCGCTGACATTCGCCATCGACATCCGCGGCGCTGCCATCCAGGTAATTGACCGACCGAAAAGGCAGCTTACTGAATAGGCGGTCCCTTAAAAAATTACCGAAGCGCTGGGTGGCATCTATGGGCAAGCCTACATACTCGTCCATGTGGAAAGCATTCACCCTTTTCCAGTCAATATCTTCACGACGCACCAGCGCGGCTAAAAACTCGTTCTGGGAGGGGGCAGCTGCGAATATCATATTCACGGTGGATTGCGTGGCCAAAAGGTCCAAAAGCGTTTTCGCCATCTCCTGCGCCGCTGCTTCACCCATTTCAACACGGCTGTCAAACTGTTTGACAACCAACGAATCTACTTTCTTATCCATCATTTTTTCTCAGCTGGCAATTTCTCTTTTAGCTATATTTGACGAGGCACCCTCGGTACTATCGTAGACCACCTGTCCTTTTACCATGGTCATTTTAACATTGATATGTTCGTCAAAGCATATGATATCGGCTTCTTTCCCAGGCACCAAGGTTCCGACGCTTCGGTCGACACCAAGGATACGTGCCGGCGTCGCCGTCATCATTCGTATGGTATCGATAAGGGGTATCCCCGCTTCTTCTACCAATGTGCGCACCAGGCGGTCTGCCGTTGCCGTACTACCCGCAAACGCCGATCGGTCGGGCAACTTAGCCACCCCCTCTTCTACCAGCACCTCGATTCCGTCTGTCAAACTACCTAACGTGCTTAGCCCTTCGGGCATGGCCGCAGCACGCATCGCGTCGGTTATCAGTGCGGTGCGGTCGGGCCCTTTTATCTTATAAACCAACTGGAGTAATTCAGCGGGCAGATGCCTGCCATCCGCGATGATTTCCACGTCCATCTCATCGATCAGAAAGGCGCTCTCGACGACGCCACCATATCGAAACGCATTTCGCCGGGTAACGCCCGACATCGCCGAATACAAATGGGTAGCCAGTGAATAACCGTGTTCGAAGGCCTGAATAACATCGCTATAGAGTGCATCGGTGTGGGCGATAGATGGCAAGATCCCGCGCTCGCGCAAGACATCTCCAAACGGTATCGCCCCCGCACGTTCGGGCGCGACACTCCAGCGCCTGATGGACGATGAACTATTCAGGATATCCAAATATTCAGCCGGATCCGGATCTCGGATGTATCGCGGGTCTTGGGCCCCCCGTTTTTCCATAGAAAAGTAAGGCCCTTCGATATGCACTCCTAAGAACCTCGCCCCCCTTACATTCGCTGCCGCAGCCTGTTCGTAAACGGCCAATGACCGGATAATTTCCGTTTTGGTACTGGTCAACAGAGTAGGCAGCATCGCAGTCGTACCGAACCGTGCGTGTGTTTCGGCCACTCTCAGGAATGCATGTATATCATCGTCCATGAAATCCGACCCACCCCCACCATGAACATGGATATCGACAAATCCGGGTGAAACATAAGCTCCTTTCGCATCGATGATTTCCGCATCGGGCACGTTAATTTTACCTTCACTTACGGCTTCAATCTTTCCATCGGCAATCAAAAGCTCGCCGTTTCTTATCATGCGATAAGGGGTAATAATGCGCCCGTTTATAATTTTTATATATTTTTTTGACATTGGTATTTTTAGTAAAATAAATAATGGCGTTTACCACTTTCTAAGTTTGTGCCCCCACATGGCATAATAAATGAGGTAAAGGTAACAGGGCAATAACACCCAATAAGCTTCCCTTAGCCCAATCGTATCGGCAAAATAACCATATACAACGGGCAATATGGCGTTGCCGCATAACCCCATAATCAACAGGGATGCCCCTACCTTGGTAAACCGCCCCAGTCCATCGATAGCCAGTGGCCAGATACCTGCCCAGGTAAGCGAGTTCGGAATACCTAAAAGTACAATGAACCAAATGGATATATCCGTTTGATGCCCGAATATACTAACGTCGCCGCGCGTAAATACGATCAACAACGAGAGAACAGCCCCCATAATAGTAACCAGCCGCAGCATATTCTTTTGGCTTATCCAGCGTGGTATAACCGAAATGCCAAGAACATAGCCAACGATGGCCGTTCCTAACGTGTAGGATGGGAAAACCTTCGCCTCGATGAGCGATACGCCCATTGAACCCGCATAGTTAATAATCGTGTCGATGGAAATAACTTGGGCGCCAACGTGGATGAAAATCGCTACGGCACCCAAAACCAAATGTGGGAACTGAAAAATCGATGTTTTACCATGATTAGCTGCCGATACTTCTTCCGATTCTTCCTCGGTGTCAATTTCGGGCAATGGCGAATAGCGTACGCCGATTCCGATCAGCAACAGGGCCGCTCCGACAACGGTGTAGGGTACAATAACCCGTGCAATGAGTTCATCCAAGGCCGCTGAACGTGCCACGTCGGTCATCGATGCCAAACTATCGAAGAGCGTCTGGTCCGTGGGCCGCAATACGGCCGCTGCGAAAAGCAAAGGCGCTAAGATTCCGGCAAATTTATTGCAGATCCCCATGATGCTGATGCGCTGCGCCGCCCGTTCTTTTGGTCCAAGAATCGTAATGTACGGATTGGCGGCGGTTTGCAGGATCGCTAAGCCGACACCGATGGTGAACAGCCCAATGAGAAAGATCTCATACGTGCGCGTCATCGCCGCGGGCACAAAGATAAAAGCCCCCACGCTCAGCGCAAAAAAACCGATCATCATCCCTTTTTTGAAGCCTACAGCTTTCAATAGGTAAGATGAGGGCACAGACATGACGAAATAGGCGATATAAAACGCGAACGCAACGAGATACGACTGAAAATGGGTGAGCTCGCACGCGATTTTAAAATACGGAATAAGAATAGCGTTGATCCACGATAGGAACCCGAAGATGAAAAACATCCCGGCGATGATAATAATGGAAACCGTGGTGTCGCGCCGCGAAAGCGACGCAACATTTATTTTGGTGTTTGAAACTGCCATTGGAATCCGCTTAAATGGTTGGTTCCCACCCGCGCTCGTAGTCACGGCGCCATAGTTTCTTCGCTTCTCTGTTGTGCAGGATATGACCATTGGATGGGTCTGTCTCCAGCATACCCCCGCTACGCTGCGCGATATTGCCCAGTTGCACCAGCAGTGTGCTAATATGGCCGCTTTCGATATCCGATGCCAATTGGCTGCCATTTTTTATACCATCGAAGAAATTCTGGATGTGGATGGCATCAAGGGCCTGTGACGGGCTCGTTACGTTACGAGCGTCGACCGTTACGTCATTCTTCACCTCTTTTATAACTTTCCCTTTGAGATCAAGCACGGTATAGGCATTGCCTCCCGCAATCTGAACGGTCCCGTTTTCGCCATAGAACGCCACTCCCACCGTGGATCCATCGGTCGTTTGGCCATTGCAACTACGCCCTTCCCAGGTAATTAAGCTTTTGTCGGCAAACTCCAGACTGATAGACTGCGTATCGGGGGCTTCCCAGTCATCCTGGTAGCGATACCGCCCACCCGCAGATGTCACCTTAGTTGGATAATCCACTTGTAAACCCCAGCGGGCAAGGTCGACCATGTGGGTACCGTTGTTCAGTGCCTCGCCGGTGCCCCAATGCCAGAACCAATGCCAATTGTAATGGATAACGTTATCTTTGAGCGATCGCCGGGGCGCTGGCCCCTGCCACAGCTCATAGTCCAACCACGATGGAACGGCTATTTCCTTACCTACCCCGATAGACGCCCTGTTATTGGAATACCATGTTTTCGCGTAGTATGGCTTGCCAATAATGCCGCTGTGCAGTTCATGGATGGCTTGCGCTACGTTGGGCCAAGACCGGCGTTGATTGCCCATCTGGATCACATTTTTATATTTCCGTTGAGCGGCCACCAACAACTCCCCTTCATGCGGGTTGTGACTCGCCGGCTTTTCGAGGTAAACGTGTTTACCTGCTTTAGAAGCCAAAATGGCTGCCGGTGCGTGCCAATGGTCGGGTGTAGCTACCACCAACGCATCAAAATCACTGTATGAGAGCAATTTGCGGATATCAGCTTCCGATTTCGGACGCGTGCCTTGGATTTTCTCTACCGTGCCAATGCACTTCTCCGCAGCTCGCGTGTCTACATCACAGACATAGGCGACTTCACTATTTGATTGTGCAGAAAAATTACGGGCCAATGCCAAACCACGCGCATTCACCCCCATCGCCGCCACCCGTATGCGCTCATTGGCACCAACGATATTTGCATAGCTCTTCGCACTGAAAGACGGCAGGATACCTCCGAACGACAGTGCCGTTGCACCGACCACCGCTTTTTTAATAAAGTCCCTCCTAGAATCAATTGATTTTTTCATCTGTATATAATTTGTTTTCTATTGTTATACCGAAACGACAATTGGCTTACCCTTTTCAAAACAGGCTTAATGATATTTCGTGTACGTACACGAAGATATAAATTTAAAATTAAAATGCGTGCACTTTTTCTTTTTTTGTTTCAATTTCAGTTCTTCTCTGCCCACGCTACCTCAACCGCCTAATGCGGATATTCCTGAATGACGCCCCATCTCCATGGTCCTGTAGGAGGATATGCCCCGATGCGGCCTCGCCATAGCCCATCCCGTATTCACTAAATTTCGTTCCACTAACCAGCTGGCGGAAGGCGTCTGACCCTCTGTCGTAACTCAGTATCCGCTGTCCGTTCAGCCAATGTTCCACATGGGTGCCCTTTGCGACGATTTTTGCGTGATTCCACTCCCCCGACTTATGCAAAACCTTATGTTGGGGTGCGTATAACAGGTATAGTGATCCTGTACTTGTTTCGGGGCTTTTGTTGTCACTAACCGATGCGTGTTTAAAATCATCAATCAATTGGTATTCTGGGCCATTTAGTACCGTTTTCCCTTTTGCATTTTTTAACGGTGCCACAAAGTACTTCAGCCCGGTATTGGCCGAATCACTGAGCATGAAATCAAACACCAGTTCGAAATCAGAAAATTGTTCCCGCGTAATGATATCTCCGCCTTTCCGGCCGGGTAAAACCGAGAGTGTCCTTTCTTCTACTCGCCAGCCTTCATCGGGAAAACGATCTCCTTTGATGCTCCGCCACCGAACATTCGGGTCATTACCCGCAAATAAGTGCTCCCATCCTTCCGTAGCATCTGCCGCGTTGGGCAAGGGGACCGCAGTTACTTTTTGTAACGCTAACATACCTTTGGCGAAACGCCGTCCGAATTCCGACGCCGATGGGCTGTCGAAATGCGTACCATCACCGCGGTGCCACAGCCCTTCGGATGATACGACGGTTGTGTACGGTACCGTGTTTGGTAGTTTCAACAATTCGCTGTTGATCAGTTGATATCCCGCACGGTATCGTGCCAGTTGGCCGACAACAAAAGGTAAGGTCGGGTCTCCAACCAATGTACGGACACGTCCGATAAGCGTTTCCAACTTTTGGAGGTATACGCTTGCCGACGCCGGATTACTGTCCCCCTCGCCCTGATGCCAAATCACCCCTTTGATCATACCGGTCTCCATCGCTTTGCGGATCCGCGCCGCCGCATCATCGTACGGATGGGTATGTGTCTTTTGGTCATACGCCCCCGGGGCCCATTTTGCTATGGGTGTGCCCCCTACCGCACAAGGAACCAATCCGATGACCGCATCGGGGGTTGCGTTGGCCATGGCGATACCGAATGTCAGGCCCGGCCCCACCCCTGCGACCTTCGGTTTATCGAAATGAAGCGGGTGCCGGGCGGGCACCCATTCTCCAGCCTGGTTGAGCATAATCAGCCTAGGGTGGCCCTGCTTCGCATAATCATCGGTAACACTACCCCTGCCTGCCATGTTTGACTGCCCCATTAAAATATAGATATGTACCTTTTCCGGCGATTGTTGTTGAGCAAATACGCCCGTAACAAAACACCCCAAAAACAAATAAAAACAGCTGGCAATAAATGACTTTTGCATATGGTAGTGGTCTTCTTTATGATGCTTTCCCTTCATCTTCTTCTATATCCGTCGCTTCGAGTTCATGATGCCCTTTCAGCATGGCGACGAAAGCGGGCCGGAGTCGAATCCCCTTTTCTTTACAGTAATGAAGCATATCATTTCCCAGTCTGGAATTTAAATGATTATATTTCACTGTCTTATTTATGCGGACCGCGTCCACAAGATACAATAAATCCGGCCGGCTTTGCCCGCCTATTTGAGGGGCTAAAAACACACAATTGGAAAAGGCTACACCTAACGTTGCTGCCAAGTGCATGGATTTTCCATCTGTTCCAAGTACCGGTTTAAATTTACAGTTTCCAAAATAAATATCGCCTTGCACCTCGCGCTGTTCTCCAACATTGAAGGCATGGAGGGTGCAATTTTCAAATGCAAGACTCAAGATATTGTTACCAAAACATCCGCGAAAATGACGGCAGTTTCTAAATGTGATTTGCGGCAACAACTGCGAAGCGCCGGTATCTCCGGATGATGTTCCCAGGTTAATATGTAAACCCGGCTCCTCGATCGTGGGGGCGAGTTCCTCCAATTGGATATCTTCAAATATCAACTGTGCATTAGGTGTCAGGGTCACTCCATCGTAGCTACCTTGACGAAGCGCGTAGTATCCGTCCATGTAAGGCAAATTCATCAACCGTACGCCATTTCCTCCACCAACCACCCGTATATTTCTGAATACGCTGAACACAGGGAAGAATAACGGGCGTCCGGGAGCTGGGCGATAAGTAGTTGTACGCATCACCCAACAACCCCGCTCCTTATCCGCCATCCCGCTATAATCTACCACAAAATCCTCCACCTTAATCGAATGCGCATACCCTATGGGGTACTGGTAATCAAAATTGGCCGACAAAAAAGACAAGATGGAAATATCGGTCGATTGATTCGGGGCCAGCCGGCAATTGGTAATGTTGATATTCCCGGCCCACTTCCCGCCGTAATCGTACCGAAAATTGATGAAACGGGAGCTTCGACACGTTGTATTCGTAACCACCAGTTCGCCACCACCGGTAATCGAAATCCCTTTATATCCAATTTCCGAATCGCTGATCGACAAATTCCAGCAATGGAAATGCACATCTACTCGATTCAGTTTACACCGCTCAATCCGGAAATTCTTATTCATATTGGTGCCGAACACCCCCCAATGCGTCATGCTGCCTTCCGCGGTGATATTCCGGAAGACCACATTAAGCATCCGGTTACCGCCTAACCCATATGTACCTTGGGGCACGCTGGCTTCTTTGCTTCCGCGGTCTTTTTCCCAAGGAATCAGCCGCACATTTTCCAACAAGCAGTCGTATACCCTGCTGAAGGAATAAAACCCGTTCCTCGGAGCCATGGAAACATCCCGCTTTCCCGCATCCAAACCAACCCACTGATTACGGATAATCGTACGGCTGCGACTGATACTGAAGCCGTTTTGGACATATTGCACCTTCTTACTTCC
Organism: Parapedobacter flavus; assembly: GCF_035818675.1. Lineage (NCBI taxonomy): Bacteria > Pseudomonadati > Bacteroidota > Sphingobacteriia > Sphingobacteriales > Sphingobacteriaceae > Parapedobacter > Parapedobacter flavus. The sequence continues at coordinate 27,433 of NZ_JAYKZZ010000015.1, read as the reverse complement.
GGGATCGTCACCAGACACATAAAACGCACCACCCTCAATGGTGAGAAAACTCTCGTCTGCCGGGTACGCGACGAATGAGGTATAATTTTTAAATGCCCAAGCAATATCCCCAATGATGCGCCCATGTTCTTCCACATAACATAGTTCTTCGCGCATACGGGATACTCGCCCACCATACGTTTTGCCAGCCCGGTATCCGATGCGGTCGTTTTCATCCGCAATGACCAACAAGCAGTTTTTATATTTCGAAAGCAGGGGAATGATTCCGACACCGGGCCTGAATTGCTCCAAAAACATTTTTTTCTCTTCCTCCGTCAAGTCAATGGGAATGGGCTCGTGTTTACTCGTAATATGGAATCGCGCTGACCTGCCATTATACTTCTCATTGATATGAAATTTGGATTTACCCCAGACCACGTCCGTCTGGACAACAATGCCAGTGGTTTTCTCAATCCAATAGTCCCCCCGCAAATTGACAACCGGTACATCCATCTTATTGGCGTAGGCATGTGCAGCCTTGATGTTCTCGCCATCGTCATGCTTACCGTCTCCTACGGCACCGAACATTTTATAATTTACGGTCTTTATATCGACAAGTGTTGCGATGTAACCGTTTGCCAATGTCACCGCCGTATGCTTATCCACCGTTAGCGCGGTCTCCGACGAAACCAGGTAGCTCGCTCCTCCACCGTCTCCCACATGGTAAAATCCTGATGTATAAACCAGGTCGCCCTCTTCGAGTCCTTCATCGCGTATCAAATGCGCGATGTTGGGGTAAAAAAAAGTACGCATTCGATTTCCGGCAGGGGTTACGTTACCACCGGTTGCCGCAAGGCCAATTGTTGACACCGCCGATAGCCCGGTTACACCGACCGCAGCAAGCATTTTTCGTCGGCTCAGCTTATTCTCCATGCACCCCTCCCTTATACAGCTGCTGAAAAAATGCCCCCACTTCTTCATACATTTCCACGGTCATGCGATTGATTTCATGTGGCTGTTTCACCACTAACCGTTGTGGATTGCCATACAAGCCATATACCGTTTTGACCGGCTCCATCATTTTACGTAATGCGTCGTTGTCTGTATGTCTATCGAGATCGGGAGCAATGATCAGCATCGGTTTGGGTGCAGCCGCTGCGATGATTTCCCCGAAATCCACGGGCGCTTCCTCCGGGCTGTCTGCAAAGAATCCGAGCCTGGGGATAAAGCCGTGCAAATGGGAATAGGTTTTCAACGACTCGTACCGACTATCGGAGGTACGCCATGGCGAAAAAGCTGCAACGGTGGCTACGCCGGCTACCCGGTCGTCCAGTGCTGCCGTAAGTATGGATACACTGCCACCGATGGTATTACCCAACAAATAGACGTGCGAATCATCCAGGTAATCGATATCCTCCACGGCGTCAATACAGCTTTTGACATCCCGTACCATCTTCCCCATTTTGGACCAACCGGGGTATCGCTCATAAAAATTGACCGCTTCTTCGATGCGTGTACCGAAACCATACATATCGATCGCCAGCACGGCAAACCCCTGTTTGACAAGCTCGCGAAACAACCCTGCCGTTCCTTTTTTCCCATCTTTATTATACCCTTTGGAAAATCCTGTTGAGTAGGCATACTGATGCGAATAGATAATAACGGGAAACCGACCACTTGCGGGCAGATCAAGTTCGCCCGACTGGTCCGCTGGACAATATAATACACCGGCAATGTGATCGCCGATTGCCGTGTAAGGCCCCAGGTAAATTGCTTTGGCCCCTGCAACTTCCGGGCGCGGCACGATACTTTCTATCCAATCGTACCGGGGATTTTCCTCGGCCTTTACCTTAGTTGCCCTTACGCCCGATGGCTCCTCGCCCAACAGCCAATTTAACTTGTTGATAATCTCACTACGTTCTGCTTTGAAAGCACCGCTATCTGCATACTTTTCTTTGAGCACAACGGGCCTGATACGCGCAGCCGCCACTCGCTCTTCCGCGTGTTTTCCCTCCCATTCGTTGTAATCATACGTATAATACAGCTCGTTGGTCCACTGGAGGTCGCTCCGGTTAAACTGAATATCGAGGAAATCGATCGTCGCTTCCACATCTCGGGCGGCCACAGCATGCCTGCCCATCCGCGTGTGCACACCAATCCGCTCGGGAGTACCCAAAAAATCATACACCGTTTTTACCGAGTAATAATTCTGTTCGTTCGACCAGGAATTCAGGCCCGGTTCCACGATAGAATAATGGAACAGCAGCGCCCTCGGGGCAATCAGCGCCGCCAACGAATTTTGGTCTACCGGCAATTTATCTTCCCGCCCCGAAAAGAATCGAAGTCGAGGGTGAAACCAATGCCCATTCCAAGCGGCTACATAGTCTAGTGTTTCACTAGCATACTGTGGGTCGCAATACCGCCAAGGCATATCACCCCCGGTGCTAGAACTGCTGGAGACCACGGCAGCTATCCGCTCGTCGAAAGCTGCGGCCCACAACGATTGTTTGCCGTTACGCGAATGCCCGGTAATGGCGATTTGATCCTTATTAACGATTTCGCGTGTCAGCAGGTAATCGACCACTCGCGATGCCCCCCACGCCCTACGCATCAGTCCGCTGAAATCATAGTCGGGATACAGTGTTTGGTAAATGTCTGTATCGTCTTTCATATCTGCGGCAGCATAAACACACCCGATATACCCGCGCTTTACCGCCAATTGGGCCCACCCGCGGTGGTTCCACTGGGTCATGAATACGGGAAAAGGGCCCTTGCCTTCGGGTATGATGAGTTCAACGGTCATCGTTGCTCGGAATTGCGGACCGAAGCTGAGTTCGATTAGTTGTACCCGAGTGCCATCAGCCTCCGTGGTATCCGAAAGCACCGCCGCCCGCACCTTAGGTGGAGCAGGTGGTACGTGCCCCGATATCCATTGTTGGTACTCTTCCTTAATCCATTCGCGCTGTTCACGCCATTCAGCTGGTGTGGCAATAGTCTTGCCGTTCCGATGGGACAGCAACGGATCGGGAAGCATAGGCACCGATGGCATCGTCGCGAAATCCGGGGGCAATTCCCCGGTCCGTTTCAGCCAATCTTCCCATGTACTATCTTGTAAGCTGACCCGTCGGGTGTTTGCCCGGAAGCGTTGCTTGATATTGATTTGGAGGACCTCCTCCAGGTATTTCTGCTGTCGTTCGATCTTGGACTGTGAAAACGAATACGGAGCAGTTAGTAATAAAAATGCGGCACAAATCAAAAATGCATTTCGTATCATGTTGATGAACAATTTATGGTGTATAACCCGTTCTTTTATAACAGCGGCTTTATAAGTCAACAAACGTCTGCCGTACCTTAGCGACGACCATTTTGGCGATTTTCTCTTTTGCTGCACCATCTTTCGGATGCAGCCCATCCCTTAAATCCCTACCTTCTTTGCCTTTTGTTTCGAAGTCCGAGACGATGCCGCATTTGCGGCCATCGATAATCTCAAAGCCATAGGCAATGGCCATCTCTTCCAGGGCATCATAAAGCACCTCAATATGCTTCCAATTCCACGCTGCCCGCTGTATCGGCAGCATCACATACGTTTTGCAATCCCAGCGTTGCCTGACGGTGTAAAACGCATACCGGATGGCGTCATACATGGTATCCTCGATGGATAACTCCCCGATGTCTTTGGCCATGGCCTCATCGAACGAGCCGACAATAGGGTTGTTTGAGCTGGGTATCGACGCGTTAGGATTATTGTGGTATTCATTGGTGCCTAAAGCGATAATGACGATGTCTACATTTTGCTCGTCACTGGCTTTTTCTAACTGATCGGGCATATCTTCCACGTTTTTTATCGAACGCCTACGGAATGCCGCCCCGCCATCGGCAAAATTGATCCAATTGTTGTTGTCCAAAGCCGTCATCGCCGGTTGGACCCAACTTGTCTTTTCTCCTTTGGTGTCGGTAATACTATCGCCAAAGATCAGTATTTTTTTTTCGGGAAATGTGGGATTAAGCGACAGGACCATCTCGCGGAGCCATACGAATCCGGTATGCACAAATCCGGGAATAGCCGAATAGCCATAGCACGGCACTGCCAGCACAATGATCATCAACGCCCATTTAAAAAGCCTCTTCATCAGCATTACATTTGAGGTTATACATGCCACCATTAACATCTACAAGTCTGGGCGCTCCAGCCAATCGGCAGCCGCATCCGCCTGCGTAGTGATATAATACTTCGCCAGCATGCGGTCAACCTCTTGTTTGGAAGGTAGAACCAAACGGGTTTCTTTACCTACCGACCGCTTTTCGGAGGTGATTCGCCATCCCTTCTCTTCCGGATGCAAGGAAATAAATGGATATATCACCTGCCATTGATCAACCTTATCGCGGAGTACATTTTCGAAGTCGGCAAGCCGAACACCGTCTGCCGGTTCAATATATAAATCGAGCGGGTAGCCCGGCTTGATGCGCAAGGTAGCCCGGGTACCCCTTATGACGGACTGGTGGGTATCAGACTTACCCGCCGCCGCTTCGAATTCCCAACGGGCGGTAAAGCGGGCATAAACACCTTTTATCTTGGTGACGATCTGGCCATTGGAGAAAACTTCCAACACACTATCTTGCTGATAAGGCTTAAGAAAATCGGGGTACGCGTCCACCCGTGTTGCCTTTTTAAATTGCGTTGGGGTAATCGTGGTAGGCCACAGTTCTGCCGATACGATTTCAATATCGGTATCGTAGCGAACTGCTTGCGTAGGAAAACAGGTCCACAGCACAAGGTCCGCCAAATGGGTAGTCACATCGGTAACCCCATTGCCCTGTTGTTTTACATCAAAAAACCACGCGGGCCGTTTGATACGTTTGTAATAATAGTGCATGTTTTCCTGAACGATCGCCGGGTCTTCGGCCGATCCCTTTTCCAACGTGCCGAAAATTTCAGGGATAGAAACCAGTTCTTTCTGTAGGATACAAGGCACCCAATTTCTCATGGACATGGCCGGTAAATCGGTGACGAACCGACCCTGTTTTTCGGCTTCAGCCATGGCCAACCGCAGTTTTGCGAAACCGGAAGAATTGAGGGCCATGGGCTTATCTGCGATGATACCCAGGCCCGCTTTTGCAGCTTCCAGTATTTGGTCAGCTTTCTGTTGGTTGTTACTGGCAATCATCGCCACATCACCTTTTTGCTCTTGTAGCATCCGCTCGATAAAGTCGTCTCCCACATACGTGTGCACCTTCCAAACCTCATCAGGGGTGGCCGAACGATTAAGTCGATTGATGGAGTTGAGGTAACTTGCCTGCAACTCATCCGCATGCGGAGCGTACACATATACGTCACGTTGAAACGTTTGCGCTAAGGCGAGCTGGATTTGTACACCGTGCGGATGGGCTGGAGCCAGCACAACGAGGCGTGAACGCCCTTCCGGCGGTTGCTGTGCCCATGCATGCAATGAACAAAGCCATAGTAGTCCACACAGGCAATGGGCGGATAGCCTTATCGCCTGACGGGCATGGTTAGCTGTTGGCCGTATCATCATCGCGCGAATACTATACTGTTGGTTCGAATGCGGGATGATACTCCTTTTTCCATAAGCCGATAGCCTCATGATTGTCTAGGATGTTGCCACTAACTGAATCTATTTGCAAGCTGCTCCGTGTCCGGTAGGCGATATTACCCAATTGGCATAATAGCGTGCTTTTAAACCCGTCTTCAACACCTCCTTTCACTGGCACACCTTCGCGTATACCGTTGAAAAAATCCTGAATATGCAGGGCGTCCAGCCGCTGTGAAGGGCGTATCCGATTCATCGGATCGGCGGCAAAGTTGCTTTTCACATCCTTGATGACCTTTCCTTTGAGATCGAACACCGTATATTCATCGCCCTGCCCGATCATCAGCGAACCCTTTTCGCCATAGAACATCAAACCAACAGAATGGCCATACAACGGCGTGCCGTTACAGCTACGCCCTTCCCACGTCATCGCCATATCGTCGGCAAACTCAATGTTGACCACTTGGGTATCGGGTGTCTCCCAATCGTCTTGATACCGATAACGCCCTCCTGTTGATGATACCCGCGTGGGGTAGTCGACCTGCATCCCCCATCGCAACAGGTCGAGGATATGGATTCCGTTGCCCGGGAGCTCCCCTTTGCCGTAGTGCCAAAACCAATGCCAATTATAATGAATGAGATTATCCTTGTAAGGCCTGCGGGTGGCGGGTCCTTGCCACAATTCATAGTCGAGCCAAGCGGGCACCGCCGCTTCTTTGCCAACGCCGATAGGCTTCCGGTTATTCGCGTACCAGCCTTTACCAAAATAGGGGCGGCCAATGGTGCCACTATGCACTTCTTGTATGGCGGCAATGACGTTCGGCCATGATCGTCGCTGGTTTCCAATCTGTATGACGATATCCGGGTATTTGGCCGCTGCCTGTCGCAATAAATCGCCTTCGTGGGGGGTGGTGCTAACGGGCTTCTCCACATAAACGTGCTTGTCCGCTTGGCAGGCCAATAACGCACCGGGGGTATGCCAATGGTCGGGCGTTGCCATAACTATTGCATCGATCGATTTATCGGCTAACAACCTTCTGAAATCCGGTTCGCCCAGCGGCGTGTCGCCTTGTATTTTTTCAACATCGGTGATGCATTTTTTTATGGCCCGCGAATCGACGTCTGCAATATGGGTAACCCGACAGGCCGCTTGGTGGGCGAAATTGACCGCCAAAGCCCGCCCCCTGCTGTTCACCCCCATCACAGCGATGGATAACCGTTCATTGGCACCTACGATACGGTTGTAACTATTAGCACTGAAACCGGGCAATACACCGCCCGCGGCCGTTGCCGCGATACCTGCGAGTGTCTGCTTTACAAAGGTCCGTCGATTCGTCTTTTTTTTCCTCATCACGTCTATCCTGTCGTTATCTATTCGTAATACACTTAACTATTCAATCGGACCGCTGATTGCCCAAAAGGTGGCTTTTGAGGTTTTATCGGAACTGTTCGATCGCAACAACAATAAGTTGGCGTTTACGGTTATCCTTCCCGACTCCAATGGACCCTTATTGACAATTTGAAACTGGGCTTCTTCTTGATTTAGCACAGGCCCGCCGCCATTTGTCTGTACTTCCCAATTCTGGATGCGCCAATTTATACCGGAGCTTTCCGAGGCATTATCCGGGTTATACACATACTTAAATGCGACATAAATCTGTTTGTCGTCATCGCCCATCAACCCCCATAGGTCAAGTGGCCCCCAAGGGGTAACCACCCGCTCTTCTGTGGGGAAGGGGAACTCATCGGTAATTTCCCGCCACGTGGCTGCTTCTACGTTTTCAACCGCGTATACACCGTCAAAATCCGTCGAAACCCAAACCGTGAGCTGGTCGGGTGGCGTGCCGTATCGAGCTTCTAAGGAGAACGTCAGATTTCGCCCGCCCATTGACGAGTCATCAACCGTTGCAGTGGCAAAATCGGTGTAAAATGTATCCAATGCCACGGGGTCCGGAAAGAAAAACGACCGGTAAGAAAATGTACCGTTAGCGGGGAAATTAGGAAATACATACGTATTCAATAACTTCGAGATGATGTGGGTTTCCTCCTTCCCTTTGTTGTTCACGTATTTCACCTCCACACCGGCCAACGTCTCTTCGGCCGGTGTCCAGCTCACTTCCAGGTCGTTCTTACCCAAACGGAGCATGCCGTTATACGTTCGATTTAATAAGGTTTGCTGATATTGTTCGCCGTATACCCGACCAAATACGTTCGCCGGCACGGATGAATTACCGTGCTTATCAAACATCTTTATGGTAAAGTGATGGAGCCCCTCTACCATATTGTCCAGCATTACCTTCACCGTATCTATCTGGTCGGTTTTGGTCACTTGCCCCACTACGGAATCCTGGCCATTATTCCAAGATAATGTATAGCTGTCAACTTTGGGGTCGGCTAATAGCAACCAGCTGATTTCGGCTCTATTGTAACCACCCCGGACCAAAACGGAATCGGCTTTCCCAATGTAGATGGTTTCTCCGCCCCCGATAAACTGCTTATAGGTGTCTTCCATTTTTTCACAACCGGCAAGGAGTATTGCCGACAATGTGCTTAACACCGCTGCTATTTTAAAAAGTCTTTTCATGACGTATGTTTTAGTCGTTATCCAATTTTAGTACGCTGTTATCATCCACCGGTTTTGGGCTCGCCCCAAAAAGTAAGCTCCTGCAGCATAAAATCTGGTCGGGAACCCCACGTATTAATTATTTTGAATCGGATGTAACGATAGGCATTATCATAGTTGGAAAACTTGTGGTCTTCCCCCGCTAAACCCGCGGCAATATCTTCGGCTGAATTTTGACCGGTCGGGAGTCCGGATGGTTTGATCGACTCAAACCGATCCAAAAGCGTCCAACTATCCCAAGAACCATCCAATGCGGGATCATTGCTACCCCAAATTTCAAAAATCCGCGGTGTACCACTCGAATAGAACCATTGGTAGTTGCTTTGACTCGAATTGATAGCGTACATCTTCATACGGCCAAGTACAGCCGTTTGCCCTAAATCAACCGTAAACCAAACCGGCAATTCAATACCAGGATAAGGCCCCATCATGAAGTTTTGATTGGTACCGTCCCAGAGGTTGCTCAGCGCGCGGTTAGTATACAACGGGACGTAATTATCGTTATCTAGCAAATAATGGGTCCATAGGCTTTTGTCTAGCTCTTCTTCATACAAGGGAGTCATCGCCTTGAACAGGGTATCCGATCGATTCTGCCACTTATCTAAGAAAAAAAATGCAAAATCCTGAGGTTCCGCTGGCAGGCCCCGCGAGGTGTAGCTTCGTTCCTTCGCGCTTGAGTATAGCCTGTCGTGGACTTGCCAGTTTTCGCTTTCATCTTTGGTAAGGATATAAAGCACATATTCATTTTCCTCTTCGTTGACAAAATTCACGCCGACGCCCCCGAAATCGGGCAACGCTTCCAGCGATGCGTATGTCAATTCTAATGGAGATATAAGCGGCTTTATCGTCACCTGCATGGGGTCGGAGCGTTGTTCCGACCGATTGACCGTATATAATGTTACCGGCCGTTCCTCGGTACTTACAAATCCCTCCAGAACAACGGAGTTTGTAAAAACGGACGACTTAACGATATTCGTCTCGCCCTGCCCCAGCTTATATTCTGCCACCACGTACAACAAATCCTGATCGTCGGGCAGTGTATACGAAATGGTTGCACCGCCATGCTGATTCTCGACTTGGATATTGGTCAGTTGACCCGGTTTTTGGCCATTTTTCACCAACGGCCCCAAATCGCGCTCCTGGCAGGCCATCGCCGTCAGTAAGCAAGTTGCGAATAATAATATTGTTGATTTCATGAGAATGCTTTTAAATTTACCAACCTGGGTTTTGCACGAGATTTTTGTTGACGATCAAGTCACTCTCGCGTATGGGCCAGAAATAGTCTTTGAGCCCAAACTCCTGTCTGAAGATAAACCGCTCCCGATAATACCCTTCATTGGTTTCCTGGTCCACATCCCATCCCGTGATGGGCTTTGCGGCCTCTTCCGGAGCAGTCTTCCAACGGCGGATATCCCAAAATCGGTGTCCCTCAAATGCCATTTCAATACCGCGTTCTTGTTGGATAATCGCTCTGAGTCCTTCCTGGGTTGTATATTTCTTCGGATTGCGGGAAAAGTTCTCCCATGCAGACTGAACGGTGGGCAAGTCGGCTTTTGCCCGGATGATATTGAGGTACTGGTACACCTCGTCACTGGGTCCGTAAGCTTCATTCATGGCCTCCGCGTACAATAAATAGAGGTCGCTCAAACGCAACATCGGCCACGGATAGTCGATGGTGTTCCAGGTATTCCGATTAATCGTAGTATTGGTGTAGTGGTTGTGCCTTTTGGGATAGTAGCCGGTTACGGAGTGCCAACTGATTCCTGTCTTACCTCCAAACTGTCCCAACTTTCCTTCGTACCAATAGGTATCATCATCATCATACTTACCTTGCCCGTACCAGATGCCACCGTCGAAGCCCAACCCACCATAGAAGCGGGATTCCCTGTCGAAATTAAATTCGGCGGTGGTGTACCCTTCCTTAATACTATAGCGCTCTTTCGCGGTGCCTACCCGAAGCTCATACCGGTCATTGTAGCTCCATGTGTGGTCTTCTTCTATGGGCACACCATTATGGGTATAAAATAAGCTAGCTATCTTCATCGGAACGGAAGAATAGCCACGCGGCTCCTGGAAACCGATCATGCTGGCATCCAATGCACGTGGTGTTGAATACCGTTGAATGTTGCGCGTGGTGCTATTGGTAAGTGCCCAAATAATTTCCGAATTCCAGCGCTCGGTGATGACACTTCGGTAGTTTAACTGCGTGATGGTCGTGTCCGAAATATTCCGCTGTTGGATACCCGGCTCAAACTGGAAGGGACCATACCCCATCTCGTGGGCGACATCGATCGCTTCTTTCGCCGCTGTGGCCGCCCGTTCCCACTTTTCGATACTAAAGGTTTCGTTGAATAACTTTACGCCATCCTTTCCCACGAAACCGATATAATCGGGGTTACCATTGAAAAGCGGACTCGCTGCGAACACCAGTACCCGGGCTTTTAAACCCTTGGCTATCGGCAGGGTCATCCGGCCCAGTTCGGAGGTCTCATCAAGCACCTCCGGGCGCAAATCAACACTCGCCTCATCGAGCAGTTCAACAATGTATTCGAACACATCGTCTACCGGCTGCCTGAATACCCTAACTTCCTCGCCGGAGGCCGAAATCGGAAGATTCTCGCGCATAATGGGAATCGGACCATACATGCGCAGCAGGTAAAAATGATAGAATGCTTTGAGTGTTTTCACCTCCGCAATCCACTGCTTTTTCTCCAGTTCTTCCATATCCGGAACGCTACCAATGTTTTCGAGGAATACGTTGCATTGGCTAATGGCCGTCCATAATGGCGTACCGCTGCCCGATCCATTCCAATAATCGTGGTAGGGCGAGTTTTTATTCTGTTCGCCCCGTGCGATTCGCGTGGCGTTGCTATTGATTCCGGTATTGAGCCACAATTCGTCGCTCCCGAATGTAGCTACGTTACCGCTCGTTCCGCCTAGATCGGGAATAAACGAATAACAAGTTGCCAGGTATTTTTCGGCCGTGGTCCGCATTCTGAATGCATACTCCAAGGTAGCCACATTGTCTGGCACAACGTCGATAAATGAATTACATCCCGCTGCGACCGTCATTAACCACACAGCGGCACTAAGTTTTATACATCTCTTCATGGTAAGCATATTAAAAGGAAGCATTGATACCAATATTAAACACCTTCTGCAGCGGATAACCAAGCCCATTGCCCCCCATCTCAACGTCCCACAGGTCAAAATCGCTCACCGTCAACAGGTTTGTACCACTCACATATACGCGCAGGGCACTCATACGCATCCGAGACAACAATTGTTGTGGTATAGAATACCCAATCTCCACTTGCTTTAACCGGATAAAATCGCCGCTGTTAAGCCACCAGGTGCTCCGCTGCATATTATTGCTGTGGTTGTCTACACTTAGGCGGGGCCACAACGCATAGATGTCCGGATTATCCAGCGAATAATGATTGTCCGCAAATGCTTTTAAGATTTGTTTCCCCTCAACGAAAGGCTGCACATTCACCGGACCGGTTACACCGTCGACCGTGCCACCCATCCAGAACGAGGAATTTGCCGATCCTTGAAAAAATGCGGAGAGATCCAACGCTTTCCATCCGAACGAGAAACCAGCACCGTAGACAATTTCCGGCATGGTAGGAAAGCCGATCGGTACCTGATCCAGCGCGGTGATCTCACCGTCACCATTAACGTCTTTGTATTTGATATCGCCGGCAATGTTTGGCGAACCAAAATTTTGTGCCGGCGAATTGCGCACTTCATTATCATCCACAAAAAGGCGTTCGGCGATATACCCCCATTGCTGCTGTATGGGGTATCCTATCCTGGATTTCCACCATTCTTTCACGTAAACGGGCTCCTCATACACCCGGTATTCACTTGTTGCATAGGTAAAGTTTCCGCGTGCCTGTAACCACATTTGATTGGAGAAATTGTGGGAATAATCGACAGAAACATCCATGCCGCGCCCGGCTGCTTCGCCCACATTGGCCCTTACCCCTGCGGTAAGCCCCATCGTTGAGGGTATATCCGCCCGGTTCATCAAAATATTCGTTCGCCTTTCCGCAAATAAGTCAGCCACGATATTCACTTTGTTGAATAGGCCCAGCTCAATGGCCAGATTGGTTTTATATGAGGTTTCCCACGTAATATCCGGATTCGCATAGCGATCAATATTTACGCCGGTAATGTCGTGGTCACTTTCACGTCCAAAGATGAACTCCCGCGCATCCGAATCCATGTCCACCTCAGATAAATAGAAGAACCGATCAGACGCCGACCCGATAGCGTCATTACCCACCAAGCCATAGGTTGCCCGTAGGCGAAAGTTATTCACTTTATCTTTAAGCGGCTCCCAGAACTTCTCGTTGGAAATGCTCCACGCTACGCCCGCAGAGGGGAAAAAGCCCCACCGCTTACTTTCGTGGAAACGTTCCGAGCCGTTGTAGCCAAAGTTGAATTCCAAGAAGTACCGGCTATCATACGAATAGGTGGCCCTCCCCGAGAGGCCGAGGTTGCGCGAAGGCAACGACAATTGTAAGCTGTTTGCGCGCGCATTCATATCGGAACGCATAATGTATACCAGCAATCCGCTCAACGAATGCCTATCGTCGAAAACCCGACTGTAATTGAGTGCCGATTCCATATAGAACGTAGAAACTTGCTGGCGCAATTCATTATTCACACCGAAATCAAGAAACTCCCGGCCACTGGTTTCATTGAACGAATAAATCGCATACTCGCCGGTACGGCGGTCGAAATATTCCAAATCATAGTAAAAAGGACTATAGGACCGTTCGATATCAAACCGGGATATCCGGTTGGTATTGAACATGGATCGGAACGTGAGCCCTTCGGTAAAAAACGACAGGTCTTGCTTAATTTCCATCTGGGCCATCATCAACGATCGCGTATAGTCTTTATACCCGCTCACCATATCGGCATAAGGATTCAGGAAATCTCGCTCTGCCAATCCGCCGAACATGATGTGCTGTACATGCTGATGCGCATCATCTACCGGATAGAAAGGCACAAAGTCGACCGGGTTGGTACGGATAACTTTATTATACATGGCGGACCCACCTTCAACCGGACCCGTATAGTCGTCGAAGTTGCCGTTGAGCCGCACAATCAATTCGGTAGATTTCGTTAAATCGATATTCACATTCGCCCGAAGGGTGTAGCTTTTCAAATCAATATTGTTATTGAAATTATTAACGCCGTTTACGCGCAACACACCGTTATCTTGGGCATAGGAACCGGCGACGTAATATCTGGCTATTTTACCACCACCACTTACGTTGAGATTATATCGATGGTTGAATGTTTGGTCTTTGAACAACGTTTTCCGCCAATCGGTAGCGGGGAATAGAATCGGATTGACGCCCTCGGCCGTAGCGTCAATTTTTTCCTGGCTATATAGCGGCGTCTCGAATGGATTGCGCCCCACCAGTGCATCGTTATAAAGCCGCATAAATGTTACCGGGTCGGCCAGCTCCACGTCACTGGTAGGCATAGACAAGGAGCTTTCGGCACGGAATGATATCGATGCCCGTCCTTCCTTACCTTGTTTTGTCGTGACAAAGATCACACCGTTTGCTCCTCTGGCCCCATACAACGCGGTCGATGTAGCGTCTTTCATAATCGAAAAACTTTCGATGTCATCCGGACGTAGGCGCGCGAGCTCGGTAACGCCAAGCTCAACCCCATCAATGAGGATAAGCGGATCTACCTTTCCCGTACCGAATGAGGTGACCCCGCGAATAAAGAAGTCCGCATTATCCTGTCCTGGCTCGCCGCTTCGCTGGTAAGCGATGATACCCGCTGCTTGCCCGGCCAGGGCAGTGGTCAAATTGCTCGACGGTACACGCAAATCATCGGGCTTGACCGTGGTTACCGATCCGACCATATCGGTACGCTTCTGCGTGCCGAATGCGACCACCACGACTTCCTCCAAACTAGCGGGATCCTGGTGCAGCACCACCGTGATTTGTTGTCGGCCATTGACGGCAATTTCTTGGGTTATGAACCCCGTGTACGTTACCGTAACCACTGCATCGACAGCCAAACCCGGAAAGGAGAAGCGCCCCGCATCGTCCGTCTGCGTACCTACCGTCGTCCCTTTAATCATCACCGTTGCATTGGCCAGAGGGGCGTCGTTCGTATCCACCACTACCCCATGGAGCTCCGCTTGCAACAGATTAGGGAGCGGTACGGCAGCAGAAGATGCCGCCAAGACGCCATAACCCGGGCATGCCATGAAGGCAAATAAAAGGAACATCCCGATCCGTCCGCGGCCAACACGTCTGAAAAAGTCCGGGAGAAATTTACGACTCCCAGTTCTGTAAAATGTTTGCATCACAATTTCGGCTAATTGGTTAAACCATATTTAAAATTCAATTCATATTTAATTCCAATGGTGTACGCGGCCACTTTCTGCGGCCTGATTCGCTAGCATCACCGCCTTTGCCGTATTCCTACCCGTTTCCACATTCGAAAAAGGCTTCCTTCCCTCACGCACGCAGGCAGCAAAGTCCATCAACGCATAGGCTGTGGGGTCTCGGTCTTTGTCGTCCTGATTTTGAAACACCAATTCCATGGGTTTCCCTTGCCCCCAGCTTTCTGCCGTGGCGCCGGTGACACCATCCACCGTCGCCAACTCCGCTTTCAGCCGTTCGGGGTAAGCCAGCGCCTTGGTGCGCTGAATTTCTATGGTGCCCCGGGTACCCAACACCCGTATGGAGTAACCTCGGTACGCGTTACTTAATATGGAGCTGACGTGGGCTTTCACACCATTCGGATAGGCGTATAGGGCACGGATATTATCGTAGGTTTCGCGGCCATCTTTCCAATGGTCAATACCACCCATCGCCACAACGGAGAGCGGGTGGCTGCCGTTAAACCAATTAAGGATATCGACCTGATGCGCGCACAGTTCGGTCATCAAACCACCTGAATACTCTTTATACATGCGCCAGTTAACCTGTCTTTCCATGGATGGGTCGGCAACCGGCCTGCGCCAGTCTGAATTGCGGTGGTACTGGCATTCGTACTGCTTCACTTCGCCGATATAACCTTTTTTGATGACTTCCAACACTTTGTGATACAGTTGGTAATAGCGGTACTGGTGGCCGATTTGCATGGCCTGCGCCGAATGACGCCCAGCTAACGCCACCAGCTGATTGGCTTCATCAATCGTGTGGGTCATGGTTTTTTCCAAATACACGTGCTTTCCGGCTTGTAATGCATCCACTGCGACAGGAAAATGCAGGTACTCGGGCACCGCAATCACAACAGCTTCGACCGACTTATCGTCCAGCAACGCACGATAATCCTTATAAGCCGTTGCTTGTGGAAACCGCTTCCCGGCCAGGTCCAATTGCTCCTTTCGGATATCGCTATAGGCACCTACCTTTACGCCCGGTATGGATTTGATAACATTAGCTACGCCCCCACCCCGGCTCCCGAACCCAATAACTCCGATGTTCAATGAGGGTGATTGGTGGGATAAAGCCTTCTTTAATGGTAAGGTTCCCAGGGTAATCCCTGCCAATCCGTAAATTCCGCCTTTTAAAAAAAATCGTCTTTCCATTCTAGCTGCTGATGCGAATACTAATCGACTTGCTTTAACTTCACCGCTTTTCCTCCCTGCCGTTTGCTTTCGTCGGCAGCCGCCATAAAGGCAAAAATTTCCAACGTCTCCGTCGCATCGACAGGCGACACACCGGTTTCGAAAAATTCGACAATCTGATAAAGCAGTGACGTGTAACCCTGGTGCTTTGCTATCGGCACATGTCCTTTTTCACCGTGCACGATTCCACCATAGCCGCGGTGCCCCGTTCGTGTACCCCGAAACGTACCGATACGTCCATCGTTCCAAGTCCCCACAACGATGTCCGTACCTTCATTATGTGTGCGCGATACGCTCACACAACCCGTACCCATAACGGCATAAAGCATCTCTACCCCATGGATACCGTACCAAAATAGATCCGGGTGTGTCGGCTCAATAACCGCTGGACTGTACGTGTCAGCACCTGTTACTTTACCAATCAGTTCGCCCGACCGGATTGCCGCTATATTATCCGTGTATCGCAGCGAAGAGGACGAGAATACCGGCACATCATGCGCTTCGGCGGCCTTAAAGATCGCTTGGGCGTCTTCCAGGGATGCTGCGATCGGCTTATCAATAAATAGCCGTTTACCTGCTTTAATCACCGGCAAAGCCTGTTCCAAGTGCAACCTGCCGTCGTTGGTTTCCAGCAGCACCACATCCACCTGTGCCAATAGTGCATCTATTGATTCCACGATGCTCACGCCATACTTTTTGACATCATCGACGTACCCCGGTATGCGCTTTGCGCTACTCTCGATGGTCCTGCTCCCATACGGATAGGCCGCGATGACCTTATAGCCGTTTAGCTTCGCATCAGGCGTAGCCGCGTTTAGTGCCTTCGTAAACGCCACACTATGCGACGTATCCAGCCCAATAATGCCGACCCGTTTACCTGTTGCATGGCGCATGGGGGTACTACGGCCAAATACATCCAATCCGCCCATCGTCAAACCGACGCCCGACAAGGCTGCCGTCTTAATAAATGCTCTTCTATTTGATTTCATCATCATCGTGTGATCGTTTTTTTAACCTGTTGTTGTTTATTTGCGTTATCCGACAGATAAGCTACGCTAAGACTCACCAATTACAAACGTGTACGTACACGTCGGAAAATCGGAACGTCATGTTTTGGTATATTATCTGCATGGCATGAGATTTTATATTGCTTATAATTGTCGTTGCGGTAACGTACCCGCTAAATACGTAATTATATTTATCAGTTCCAAATTATTTGTAAAAAAATTACCGTGCCGGTTTAGGCGGTTATGAATGGCTTAGTTCTTATAAAAGGCGACGTTCTCACTCGTTATGATATCAATGGGCATATATTGCTCTTTGGTAACCTCCCTCCCTGCAATAACATGTTGAAACAATGTCGTTATTCCGGCATAGCCCTGCTCCTCTGGTTTCTGGCCAATCAGGAAATCAATGGTTCCATCCTTCAGGTAACCTACGTTTTCGGCGATTAGGTCATAACCAACGAGGATGTGGTGTGCGGCGGACTGCTCACGCAGGTATTTCGCTACGCTCCGCACCCTCGAATTGGTCACGAAGAAAGCAGCGATATCGGGGTGCTGCTTCAAACATTCCCCCAGTGCCTCACCCACCGCCTGGTCTGTGGTATTCGTGATATCTATTTTCTCTATTTCAATACAGCCACCTTCGGTATTGGTTGCCTCCATATAGGCACGAAAACCCTCTTCCTTGCGCAGGAGGTGATGGTAAGCATCGATCTCCTTTGATATATTGACAATGAGCACCTTCCCTTGCTTTAAGCCAAACCGCACCAATTGTCCGGCCAAGTATCCGCTTTTAAGTAGATGCGGACCAATATACGCCAGTCCTTTTGCATCGGGTATATCCGAATTAATAAATACGTAAGGCAACTTCCTTAACTCGCACGCCGCGGTAAATTTGTGTGCCTCGTCAACAAACGAGGGGGCCAGTACAACCCCATGGAACCCACCATCCAGGATTGCCCTTGCATGCTTCTCAAACGTCTTCTTGTCATTCAGGTCAAAGAGAAACAACTCCAATTGGATACCGTATTGTTTAATCTCCTGGTATGCGCGCTCCACCCCCTTGCGCGGCGACTCCCAATAATCCGTTTCCTTTGCATTGGGTATAAGCACGGCAAATCGATTGGTCTTCTTCGAAGCCAATCTGCTCGCCAGTATATTCGGCTGGAAACCGATTTCCTTAATGATGTCATTGATCTTCTGCCGCGTGGTCTCAGATACCCCTTTCCGGTTATGAATCACCCGATCTACTGTTGCTATGGAGACATTCGCTCGCCTTGCAATTTCCTTTACGCCCGAAAGTTGCCGTGTTGGGTTATCTTTTTTCATATAGCGCTCCCTAGTGGGTGGCCAAAGTTAACCGATTTATATCGATTTTTAAATCGCGGTCAAATCCCATACTGCTTGAGTATCTTCAGCACCGCAGGGCGTATCTTTTGCAGCATGCGGTCAAAGCCGAGATCGTTGGGGTGGGTGCCGTCTGTCGTGGCTTCATGGTCGTCGCCTAGCAATCCATCTGCCGTGATCAGGTAAAGATCATCGACTTCTTTTTGCAATTGATCGATTTCGTGCTTGAAATTGGCATTTTGATCTGCTACACGTTTCGCTATCGATTGGTTGAAGTTGCCCCCTTCACGCACGATGCTCTGTATGGCAATAATAGGCACGCCGGGATGGTCGGCCCGGATGGTTTTCACGAGGTCGGCCGTGCGCGCCGTCACCTGCGCCGGGGATGAATTCGGCACACAATCCAAGATGAAGGCGTCCATATCCATTTGAGCGAGCACTTTGGCTACCTCAAGCTCCATCTTTGCATTCCCGCTCACACCGAAGTTTAAAAAATGATAACCCGTCTGGCGGGAGAGCCGTGCCGGATAGGCCAAACCCGGGCGGCTGGCCGAGGCACCATGTACGATGCTCGAACCGTAAATAACGATGTTCTTCTTAAATGGGTTAGGTCTTGCCGCGATTTCGGCATCCGCTTCCACGCCGATTTGCAGCGACGTCGTTTCGTCGTACAGCGGGAGATAGAGCAAACATTCTTTATCACCCGGCTCCATGTTCTGCACCAATGTATATGCATTACACTGGTTGGTGTCGGGGCGGGCTACGCCTGCATATTGCCATTGACCGTCCCTTTTGATGTATAGGTCCATTCCTTCGAAAGCGATCGCCGTCATGTTATTCCCCGGTTTGCGCGAACTCGTGCACCATTTTGCGGCGATCTTCGTACTGTTGGTACTGAAGCTCACGGCCAATCCCGCCGAGTGGGTCAGCAGACGCTTTACCGTGAGCGGTATCGCCGGAAAAGCCGCCGTATCCAGACGGTGGTAGAATGGTCCGCCCGGCAGTGGTTTACCGATGAGGGTCAATTGTTTAGCGTCCGTGTAATGCAATGTATCTGCTGTTTCCGCAAACGAGGTCCCCATCATGCCAATGAGTATGCAGTATACCCATACGTATTTAATTCTGCTGATCATATCGTTATTTTAGCTTTCTAATTGGCGTTAAAAGTAAGAAAATTATTGCTGGCACCAACACGGCTTGCAGAATATCTGCCCACTGTGTGGATGACAGGATTGGCTGCATCCCTCACGCACGCTTGGCCGAACCGCTGCATAAAAAAACCCTTGCTTTCGCAAGGGCTCCATTGGATTGGTCGGGATGACAGGATTCGAACTATATTTACAGATTAATACAAATTATTATACTTAATACTGATTATTAAGTAATTACAAAAATAATTTCATAACTTTACTTAACCTTACAAAGGTAATATATAGTATTATTAAGCTTTTTTGTCCGAAATATGTCCGAGAATTATGAAAGTAAATTTTTATTTAGACAAACCCTATAACCCAGAAATAAAGCCTGAGAAGATCAAGCTAGAACTTAACAAAGTGGAAGGAAAAAAGAAAAATCTCGCAACACGATTCTGGAACCCCTCCCCTACAGCACTGTATTTATTTTTTACACCAGACAAATCCTGCCGAATAAAATACAGAACGAACTACAGAATATTACCCAAAAATTGGGATTTCGAAAAAGAGAGACTTAAACCAAGCACCAATGGAGCATTGGAATTAAATATTGAACTTAATGACCTAGCAAACCTTTGCACTCGAGAAGCAATGAGTAAAAAGGATAAAAATGAATTTCTTTCCAAAGATGATTATCGGCAAATCATTCAGAACTGTATCGATAAAGATAATGCCGTAAACAACGAAATATCCATATCGCATCTGAAAACGCTATTTCTATCCTATAAATCAAATTTTGTAAAAGAAGGTACACTTAAAGAATATAGAACTGTATTTAAAGGCTTAGAAGACTTTGAGAAATACAAAAACACAAAACTTATTCTTAGAGAATTGGACAGTAAATTTTTAGACCAATTTGAGGTCTTCCTCAGCAAAAAGAAAAACACAAATAATGAGGATAAAGTTGGATTACTAAACGACACTATTCATAAATATATATCCACCTTAAAGGTCTTTCTAAAATGGTGTAACGACAATGACTATCTAGTACACCCTGATGTCTTCAAAACACAAAAAACAAACTTTAAAAAGAAAGCATACAATGAGATCATTGCGCTGTCCGAAAAGGAAATCGAAAAAATACTAAATCATGATCTTTCAGACAAACCTAGTCTTGAAAGGGTCAGAGACCTATTCTGTCTATTATGCTACACTGGGCAACGTTTTGAAGACCTGATAAATTTTGATCCAAAGGACATAAAGAACAATTCATGGGATTTTATTTCGGTAAAGGTAAAGAAAAGAGTAATCGTTCCCTTTGAGGGATATATAGCACCTGCAAAAGATATTTTAGAACGTATTGGATACTGTGTACCTAAAATATCGAATCAAAAATTTAATGAATACATAAAAACAGTAGGTAAATTGGTAGGTATGAACGAAATTATAAAGATTACGAGGTATTCTGGCAAACAAAAACTGGTGATAGAAAAAAAGAAGTATGATTTCCTGTCAAGTCATGTCGGCAGGCGATCAATGGTTACAAATCTATTAAGTAGAAACGTACCTATCACACTTGTACAGAAACTTACTGCCCACTCCGATATACGCACTTTAATGAAATACGAATCAGCAAGCACAGATTCGTTAATCGATGCACTTAATAAATTTTAATATTATGAATAGTAAATATTTCAGCAGGAGGAAATTCTTCGATTTTAATCCACACCCTCTGGATGTTGGAGTTCTTTTTTCCAACAATAATACACATGCAGATGTCCATTTCCTAATAAAGATTCAAGAACTTCCTGAAAGTGAGTTAGAAGATCTTTTTTTAAGACATTTCAATTACTATAAAAAGGAATTTAATGATACTGATGGTAAAGTATTTTTTAAAGAATTATGGGAAACAATAAACTATGAACTAAAAAAAGAACGCAACAAGTTGTTGGAAAAACTTTCACCCAAACAAAAAAAAAGAAATGATATTAGAGTACAGAAATTCCAATACTTTATCGAAAATGTATTACCCAAATACGATCGATGGAATCTTACAATAAACTTGTCAAAAAAGTATGATTTAGTCAGTGAAAAGATATTGCAGGAGGTAAGAAGTAAAACTCAAATAGAATTCCAGCGAACACAGGAGCTAATCGATGCAGCATTTACGAAACTTGTTAATTCATCCAATGCGAGTACGGAAAGCAATATAGAGAATATAAAAACTATTTTGAACAACTATCTAAATTCCAATAAAAAAGAAAAGGAAGAATTGAAAAAGAATTTTATCGAGAAACAAAATCTCGATCGTTTATTAATACAGTATAATTCTACACTAAAAGAATTAGATGAATTTAAAGAACAGATAAAAACGCTTAAAAAAGAGAAATCCAAACTCAGTACTTTAGATCAACACAAAATTGATATTGTTCATGGAACAAAAAAAAATCTAATTGCAGTATTTCAAACTCTTGTTAATACAGATATTATTATCAATGGAAAACCAAGATATTTTTTAGCCAATCGTGCTTCTCTTACATGGGCGAAAATTATTTCAAATCATTTTACTGAAAATGGAAAACCAATCCCGTTTGGTACCGTAGAAAATTATTACAATGATGGGAAAAGTACAAACATTGAGGAATCAGACCATAAATTTAAAATAACTCCTATAGAATAGTCCTTATAAACATCTAAGACCTATTTCAAAATGCCGTTCAGAATTCTGAACGGCATTTTTTATTGTATTTCTTATCCAACTTTGCTCATGTTAATTCACTCGAAGAAAGTGGCCACGACTTCGGATCATTAAACGTGTAAACATGAATAAAGTATGATTCAATTAGACCAAAATGCCCTTAGAGATTGTATCCGAGATGCAATTAAGGAAGAACTTCACATTTTTATTTCAGGCATCCGAAATACTGTAGATAATACAGAAAGTACATCATCTGAAAAACTACTAACCAAAAAAGAAATGGCGGACGAACTTGACATTTCTCTTGTTAGTTTGACAGATTGGATGAAACAAGGTAAAATTCCTTACATGCGTATGGGTAAACGCATTTATTTCAAAAAAAATGAAGTTGTTAATTCTATGGCAAACTTCAATCATAAAAAAGGAGGTAAATAATGATCCCATTCAATCAAGAAACGGTAAACGCACTCGGAAAAGCCATAGTAGAGATAACAGATAATTTCTTAGAACCACCTATCATGATAACCATCAACAAATCCGACTCTGTCATTGGTACACTGGGCAATTTCAGTGCGTCCACTGGGAAGGCAAAAAGCAGAAAAACATTCAATGTAATTTCATTGGTCGCAGCCGCATTGAGTGGAAAGCAGATATTACAATATAAAGTTAAAGTTCCTCCAACCCGTCCAGTTATACTGTATTGTGATACAGAGCAGAGTAAATTCCATTGCCACAGGCTACTTTCAAGAATATACAAGCTCATCGACTACCCTACCACAGAAGTCCACGATAATTTAAAGTTCATCTCCTTAAGGGAATACCCGACGAAGGAACGTATAAATATCATCGAATATGCACTTTTCAAATATGCAGATAGGATCGGACTGGTCATCATAGATGGAATTAGGGATTTGGTTTACGATATCAATAACGCTACCGAAGCGACTGAAATCACTAATAAACTTATGAAGTGGTCACAGGAACTCAATATCCATATTCACACCGTATTACACTTAAACAAGGGAGATGATAACACTAGAGGGCATTTAGGAACAGAATTGAATAACAAAGCCGAATCAATTCTCCAGATAACTAAAAGTGATCTAGATGCAAATTATAGTACAGTAGCACCAAAATTTATCAGGGATATAGAATTTGAACCTTTCACCTTTTTTATAGATGATGGAATACCCGTACTGGACGAGAATTTTGACACAACAAATCTCAAATCTAGAAAAGGATTCAGTTATCAGGAGCTTTCCGAAGAAAATCACCGCGAAGTACTGCAGGAAATGTTCAAGGATAGCGAGATAAACTGTACCTACGAAGAGTATATAACCAAATTAAGGGATGCTTATTTATCAAAAGGATTCAATTTCGGAATCAACAAAGCCAAACAATTAAAAACTTTTTTGGAAAACAAAAGGATGGTCGTCAAGAATGACAAGACCTACAGATTCAACCCTGAATTTTACTATTAAAAACAGGTTTAGTTTAGTCTGCCCCTATATAGTAATAGACTAAACTAAACCTATATAAAAATTATGATTATGACATGTGATGAATTAAAGCGTATACCGCTAATATCTATTTTACAGTACCTACAAATTCCATGCTCTAAATTAAACAGTCGTGAAGCATGGCTTAAAAATCCATTCAATGGAGGTAAAGAAAAAACACCTTCAACAAAAATTGATATTCGTAGAAATATCTGGTATTCTCATTCAGAAGGTTACGGTGGTAACAACGTCGATTTTCTTATGAAATTTTTCAATACAGATAACCTATCAACAATACTCGATTGGGCTGATGAAAGAAAAAATATCCTTTCATTTCACCAGCAAACTGTATTAGACAAAATTCCGATCATCCAAGATGAAAATGATCGGAGTTACACCATACTCGCTATAAAACCTCTCAAAAACAAAGCATTAACGGATTACCTGACTAATGTTCGCAAAATAGATTTAGAAATTGCCACAATCTATTGTCAGGAAATCTATTACCGTACTGCAAAAGGACAGACATTTTTTGCCGTATGCTTTAAAAATGATTCAGGGGGATTCGAACTGCGCAACAGTTACGACAAACGTTCGCTACTAACTAAGGATATTACCACAATCAACAATGGTAATAAGGACGTTGTATTGCTTGAAGGCTTTACCGACTGGCTTTCCTATATGACTTTAAAAAAGAACGCTAGTAAGCCGTATTTAGACACTAATTACTGTATCCTGAATACGACAGCGAACCTCCAAAAATCATATCCATTCTTAGAACGACATAACGGAATTACATGCTATCTGGACACAGATAACAGTGGCTTAAAATCGTACCATACCTTACGAAGCCATTTTAAGAAGACGCAAAACGTAAAAAATGGAATGGAAGAATTGCAGAAACGGTATAATGAAATAAAAGATGTAAATGATTACCTGATTTTCAAATCATCCAAAGAACAAACATACAATATCCAATCGGGAAGAAAACTATCGAATAGGTAGGAAGCAAGGTTGTGTTTTGGTGACCCCAAAACCGATTGGCTCCCGATGGTCACAGCTAAAAAGAAACAAGATGAAAAATAACAAGAAAAAAGGCGGAAGACCCGCACTCGAAAATAAAAAACAGTTCAGGATCAATGTCCGTTTCGATGAAAGCGAACATAACAGAGTTTTGCATAATGCAAAAATTGCAGGTATGAGCAAATCGGAATGGGTACGCAAATCTGCGATCCTACGAAAAATTACACCTAGGTTTACCGAAGAACAATTGAAAGCTTTTCGGGCGATTACTGGGGCTTCGAACAATCTAAATCAGCTAACTAAAAAAGCACACCAGTCTGGACTGATTGAGGTGGCACAGGAATGCAAAAATACGATCCATCACATTAACCATTGTATCAATAAACTACTGCACCATGATAGCGAAGATAATTGAGGGCCGATCTTTCGGCGGATGCGTTGGATACGCCCTGAAAAAAGATAGTGAGATTATCCATGTAAATGGATTACGGACGGATTCGGCAAAGACCATCACACAGGACTTTAATTTTCAGCGGATGCTGAATCCAAGATTGGGCAAGGCAGTCGGACACATTATTCTTTCGTGGAATACAGAAGATAAAAACAAGCTGAATAATGACATCATGCTATCCGCAGCTAAGCGTTATTTATCAAAATTAGATATTAGGGATACCCAATGCTTAATGGTGCGCCACCACGACCGCCAACATGATCATATCCATATTATTTTTAATCGGGTAAACGATCATGGCAAAACTATCTCCAATAGCAATCAGCGGTATAAGAGCTTTAAAGCTTGTAAAGAATTAAATGCATTATATGGCTTTAAGCAGTCCGAAGGAAAACGAAATGTCAACAGAGGTAGACTGAAAGGTAATGATCTAACGAAATACCAAATTTACGACACCGTCAAGGCAGGCATACGACACAGTAAAAACTGGAAGGAACTACAAAATTATATCCGTTACAGAGGTGTGGAAATGCAGTTTAAATATAGATTGGGGTCGGATGAGGTTCAAGGTATTTCGTTCATCAAAGATGAACAGACATTTCGGGGTTCTGCCATAGACCGCTCATTGAGCTTCGGACAGATCGATAAAGCCCTAAACGGTATAGATAATTCGAAAGAACTCTACTACACTCCTTTCAGTGACTCACCTGCAAGTTTATCTGCTGATAACAGCATCGGAAAAGCCATCGGTGAAGTTGCATCCGCTTTATTTACGATCCCTGAAATTGCACAAGAACAGGAAGATCCATTTATCAAGAAGAGAAAAAAGAAAGAGAACTACAGATTAAAACTTTAAGAATATGCGTACAGAATTAGAAAACTTACAGCAACAGGTAAACACTTTAGAGGAGAATGCAGACCTTATTACGCAGGACATCGTACGGATCATGCCGACAATCGTATCCCTGCTTTCCGAAAACGAGAGGAATATGAA
Source organism: Parapedobacter flavus (assembly GCF_035818675.1). Lineage (NCBI taxonomy): Bacteria > Pseudomonadati > Bacteroidota > Sphingobacteriia > Sphingobacteriales > Sphingobacteriaceae > Parapedobacter > Parapedobacter flavus. The sequence continues at coordinate 1,512 of NZ_JAYKZZ010000015.1, read as the reverse complement.
GGATCTTCATGAAATGCGAGCAAAGGATCAGGAACTACTACAACAGATCAAGCAATTTATTAAAAGAGAAAACGATGTACTATCTAAGATCATTAACGATTATGGGACACTTCAGGATGTAGCTAATGAAATCTCCACAATAACTAGACAGGAATTAGCTGTATTAACAATCAAAGAAAAAGACATTGTTTCAAAGATAGCTGAAATTCCTGATCAGGTCATTGTAAAACATCATTACGGCATTGATCTCAAATCAACACCTCTGATCATTGTTATGATAGCATTATCTACCATTATTTCGCTAGGTCTCGGTGTTCTATACGAGAAGAACAAACAATTAGACGATAGAAAATCGTATGAAATGCGTTACCGAATGATAGAATTGGAGCTACCGCATGTAACATCGCATATCGATTCTACTTATTCTCTTAACCCTAAGAAATTCCATAATTTGGTGATTAAAAGAGAGGAAGAAAATAAACTATTAAACAGTATAGACCAAAAACGTCAGGAGATCAAAAACTTAAACAGTCCTGAATAATGGCTCGGCGACTTGGCGAAGTAGCGAAGCTGTATCGAAGATACAAAAGCGGAGCTATTTAGCCAAGTCGCTTGTTGTAAGCAGTCCGCGAAGCGGCGGCTTACGGCAAGCGACGTAAGTCGCCGAGCCATTGTTAGCAAGGAGCGCAGCGGATTGCTAACGGGCCGCGTATTGGCGATAGTGGCGGATTAGAAAGCCAAAACTTTCAATTTTGCACTAAGCTAAGCAACAGCCTTTTATTATTTTCTAAATTTTAAGAAAAAAAGAAATATAAAAGGCTGTTGCGACTAAAAAAAGAAACTTTCAATTTCTCCACTAAACCGCCATTTCGCCAATACGATGTTAGCTGTAGTGCGAGATATTTGTCTTAATTTAATATTGACTTTAGTTTTTCAATATTATTTTGTTCGTTGTTTTTCAAGTCAATGAAATATTCGGTTTGCCAAGATTGAGTTTTTTCAGCTTGCTTATTTTCCGTTTTTACCCAAGTAGGGTAGAGTCTGAAACCTCTTTTGCCTTCTTTTATTTGTGTCGATAAAATATTCTTTTCTATTAAAATTTTTTTCGAGAAAATGAAGAAACCAAACTTTTCATCTTGTTCTGAAACAAAAATGAAAAAATCAAAATTATCGGTTTCGTTAAACGGTTCGGTTTGTCTTTTTGAATTTCGTTTCCAAAGCGTTACAAATTGACCGACTTTTTTAGGAGTTATTTTCGACTTTCTGAATTTGAAATTTAGCTTTTCAATTTGAAAGTTAAACCCAAAATATTCATCGCATTCATATTCAATTGTCAAGTTAGTAATTTTCTGTCCATAATTTTTTATAAACAGGCTTTCAATTTTGTTTAATTCTTTAATCACTTTTTAATTCTGAATTTTGGACTGGATTTTATATACTTTCTGAATACGCATTACAGCTAACGGCTGGCAAATTGGCGATGGAGCCGACTTTTAGCACAAATGTTGAATA
>NZ_JAYKZZ010000014.1:0-2267 GCF_035818675.1 Parapedobacter flavus | reverse complement strand
TAGTAATTGCGAATATAACAGGTGCATAAACGGATAATCAGAAAATTTAAGTCAAGAAGTGGTTGATGCGGAAGACGAAATAAAACGCACACTCGATACATTTCATCGTAAAAAGGAGGTGGATCAGGGAAAACAGATTTCATTTTATAATCTTAATCCTTATTGTCACGTTAAGGTCTACAAAGCAGAAGGGGTATTGCTTAATTCTACTTTAGATATTTCAGGTCATCAGACAATCCATCATGCCATCAGCGAAGAGATGAATACGGCTATATATATTACGAAAGAGATAGAAAAACCTAAATGGATTATATCAGATGATTTGATAAATGTTAAACACTATTTTTTCTTGATTTATTTTGATGAAGACAGCCAGTTGCTGTTTATTCATTCTTCAATTAAAACTCCTCAATTCTATGACTCGCTAATTGAACGCTTTGCTATCGGGAAATATGGACGCATTTCTAAATATCAACTTAATAAAGTGTTAGCGGACATAAAAAATCCCGAATTTTTTAATATTGGAATGCAAAATCGTTCCGCTAACAGCGGGGAATCTTATAGGATAGTTGCAGGACCAAATGCCGAAACATCAATAAGAAAGAGCCACGGCAAAAATTATGCAAATGGTCACGTTTTCATGAAAGGATTGTCTGATGGAGATAATGTGACAGTTGGATACAGTAGTGGTTCTAAGGTTTGGAGTAATGCGTACCAAAGAATCCCGGACTATATAAAGTGGTGCCAATCGTTGGCAAAGAAAATCGTTAGCGACAAGGTCGTAAAAACAAACACTGCATTTGACGACTTACCTATAGGCGTGGTAGTAGATCAGTTTCCATTGCAAGTCCATGGCGCCACGTGGAATGGGATGACTTTTAATGAATTTCCTTTAATCAACGAAGTAAATGAGGATGAGATTGTACAAACTAATCAATTGCTTGATTTCGAAATCATCATAGATAATGAAAATAGCAGTTTAGATGAATTGTGTATAGTTTTGGTTCATGAGGATTTGTCATATAAGCTTAGCTATAACTTCACCGATCATTTTAAATTAATTGAACCGTTGGAATGCGATCTGTTTATAGAAGTTAACGGAAATCAAATACCACTTATTGACTATTTTAATGACAATCCTTTTCAATTTTATTTAGACAATTTTGCAACGGTGAGCAATCATGAATATTTTGCTCCTCCAGATGAAAAGGATTTTCAATTTGATAGCAGCAGAATCGTTCAAATAGATTGGGTAACCTCTAATACGGATATAAAAAAGGAGTTTTATAAAAACCAACAAGACAAAGTAGATAACGCTAATAAAAATTCGATCCATGAAACTTTGAATGAGAGATTGATGCAGAATGGACATTCTATTTTGATTTACGATCATGGTACAGGAGAAGTAGCGGATTTTATTGCATTTCATGAATACGATGATCGAGTTGAAATAAATCTATATCATGTGAAAGGCTCTGGTGGTGTCGCCCCGGGAGATAGAGTAAATGACGTGTACGAAGTATGTATGCAAGCGGTGAAATCACAGGCATGGACTTGTAATAAACAAACATTTCGTCGCAAAATTTTAGATCGAGTTTGCAATCATGATGAGAAATTTCTAATTGGAGATTCAAACCTTTTTAAAACCGTGATGGATTCGGGTAAACGAATAGAATTCTTTTTTACAATAGTCCAACCGGGAATATCGCAAGCTGACTTTTCTCCAAAGCTAAGTTACATTTTGGCTGCGGCTGACGATTACATAACCAATAATGGTTATCAGTCAATGATCGCATTGGGAAGCTAGATGGGTTAAAATGACAAAAAAACGTTACAAATGTGTTACGGCGTAAAATTTCGTGGTTTCAAAAAATCTTCATATATTGCTCTTGCAAGTCGGAAACGACGATTTTGCACCGTGTAAAAAGGTACAGACCGAAAGTCTCATAATCTTTTGGTCCCTGGTTCGAGCCCAGGTGGGCGCACTTTCATAAAAAGCCATTTTTCTTTACGAAAAATGGCTTTTTTCGTTTATTAGGGCACTTTAGGAGCATGTGCCCTACGCTGGATCGGATACCCCGATACGGTGTGATTTACATCGTTTTTTGTTGAACTTCACGTAAAAGTGTTGCAAATACGTTACGGGAAATTTTTACGTGCTAATTCGAAGGATTATGGCAACCGTTAACGCTATCCCTACAGCGATACTTTTTAATTCCGGGCATCGCCGGGCACTGGCCTGAGGAATAACTAAGAGAATCGAAAAA
>NZ_JAYKZZ010000013.1:0-263242 GCF_035818675.1 Parapedobacter flavus | reverse complement strand
TGCTAATTCGAAGGATTATGGCAACCGTTAACGCTATCCCTACAGCGATACTTTTTAATTCCGGGCATCGCCGGGCACTGGCCTGAGGAATAACTAAGAGAATCGAAAAAAAGAAAGGTTTCCAAACGGGGAGAATGGAAACCTTTACTAACCAATTATAAACCTAAATTATGAAGCTGCAAAGATAGTGTATTTATTACGCTAAGTAAAATCTTTTTTGCAATTTTTTTACGTCTTACTTTTAAATGCTCTTGAGTCTTGTCCGCGGCATCTTCAACCCCTTTCCCCAATAGGAATCGAACTTGATTAAATCGCTTCTGCCGAGACTGCTATACAATAGTTTTGCGGAAAATATATTTATCCCTTTGAAACCATGTGAAACTTTGATACCTTTGCAGTCCGAAATTTTCGAACGAAAGGAGGTATAACAGGATATGATCATTGTAAATGTGAAAGAAGGCGAATCGTTGGATCGTGCGTTGAAGCGGTTCAAGAAGAAATTTGAAAAAACAGGGGTGTTGCGCGAATTGCGTTCCCGTCAAGCCTACGAGAAGAAATCCGTTACCCGTCGTACACAACGTAAAAAGGCGATTTATAAACAAAGCCTCAACCAGGATATCATCTAACGATTTTATCCCCTTTGATGGGGCGGTTTATTTGTAATACCGGAAAACTATCCGTATATTCACCAATAGAATATTATGGATAGTTTTCTATGTTTATAGACCGTTTTATCTATTTCATTACCTACGAAAAGCGCTTCTCAAAGCATACGGTTGCCGCTTATAGCCATGAGTTGGCGGTATATACCGAATACCTGCCAACATCAGGTGCGGATGTTGGCCAGGTAACCCATCGGCAGGCGCGCGCCTACTTGGCCGAGCGCCTGGAATCGGGGCTGAGTCCGGTATCCGTAAACCGTAGCTTGGCAGCGCTTCGCACCTACTATCGGTTCTTGATGCGTGAGGGGGTGGTTACGCAGAACCCTTTCGCATTAGTGAGGGCATTAAAAACACCCAAAAGGCTCCCCGTAACTGTAGATAAAGAAAAACTGTCTGCCATGCTGGATTCGGTGGGGGCGTTTCCCCAGTCCTTTGAAGGGGTACGTGATAGGACCGTGTTGGAATTGTTGTTCGGCACGGGAATCCGCCTCTCCGAATTACTGCAAATCCGTGAAGAGCACATCGATTTCTACAACGGTAATATCCATATATTTGGTAAACGCAGTAAGGAAAGACTTGTGCCGATGAATAAATCACTGCAAGTGGTGCTCCGGCATTATATCGATGAAAAAAATAAACAATATTTTGATAACAATTTGGCGCATCTTATCGTTACTAAGAAAGGGAAGAGCGCTTATCCTGGATTGATCTATGACATCGTAACACGGTACTTGGGTACCATATCCTCCCAGCGGAAAAAAAGCCCACATGTGCTTCGGCACACATTTGCTACCACGCTGTTGGATAATGGTGCAGATTTAAATGCCATTAAGGAACTGTTGGGGCATGCCGGACTGGCAGCTACCCAAGTCTATACACATAACTCGGTAGAACGACTTAAATCGATTTATAAACAAGCTCATCCAAAAGCTTAAAAAAGGAGGAATCATGAACATTATCGTGCAATCAATTCGTTTCGACGCAGACAAAAAGTTGATCCAGTTCATCCAGAAGCGGGTGGACAAACTTGACCAATTCTTTGACCAGATCATTGATGGGGAGTGTTATCTTAAAGTAGAAAATGTAGAAGACGAGGCTAACAAGATTACCGAGTTCAAGCTGAATATCCCAGGAAGTCAGCTGTTTGCCAAAGCACAGGCAAAATCTTTTGAGGAGGCTACGGACTTGGCGGTGGAATCATTGCGGAGGCAGATCAATAAACATAAAACAAAAACCAGGACCAAAGCGAGTAATCACAAGGAACTACTCTCAATGACGGATGAAATGAACGCATAGCGAACATGTCATCGATATTCATACAGTTCAAACCCGACAAGATACCTCCACGGTATGGTCGGGTTTGAATTTTTGTTTTAAACACCGAATGATATAAACCAACCATGCAAAAATGGTTTGCAACCTATTTCGGTTTTAGCCGTAGCGAACTTAATGGCGTCTGCGTATTGGGTTTGGTATTGCTGCTGTTTTGGGCCACCCCGCGTATATTGTCTTTCGGTAACGTTTACACCGAAGACGATTTTTCTGCCCAATTTGCTGAAGTCGATAGCTTTCTGGCAACCGCTAATAAGCGGCAGCCATCAACCAGCTACCGTGACTATGGGGCCAAAGAGCAACAAGACGTGCACGCACTTGAAGTGACCTATTTTAAATTCGACCCCAATGGGTTGCCTGTGGTGGACTGGAAGCGGTTGGGGCTTTCCGAGCGACAGATACGGATGATTAAAAATTATGAAGCCAAGGGTGGGCATTTCTGGAAGAAAGAAGATTTGGCTAAGATTTACGCGATCAATGACACGGATTATGCCCGGCTTGAGCCTTATATCGATATTAAGCAGACTAAGCGGCTTGAGCTGCCGGCGACGACGGCAAGCCGCCATGATAGCGGCATGCGCGTCATCCAGTCGGTTGAACAACCAACCACACTACGGATACTGCACGTCGATTTAAACGATGCCGACTCGCTCGAGTTGCAATACCTGCCGGGTATCGGGCCGGTGTTTGCTTCGCGTATTGTGCGATTCCGCGATATGTTGGGTGGTTTCCATCACGTATCGCAGTTGATGGATGTCTATGGATTTGATTCGGTGCGGTTTGCAGGGCTGAGCCAGCACGTATACGTAGACACATCGAATGTAGAAAGAATCGCCCTCAATACCGCTGAATACCAACGCTTTCGTGATCACCCATTTATCAACCATAAGCTGGCCAATGCCATTGTACAATACCGCAAACAACATGGGCCCTACAGGTCAATCCGTGATTTATTGCACATTGCGATTATGGATGAGCAAATTTTTCTTAAAATTGCACCGTACTTAACGCTTGCTGATGATTGAACAACGATTGAGATCTGCCATCCGGGATGTGCCTGATTTTCCGAAGCCGGGTATTGTTTTTAAAGACATTACGCCTATCCTCAAAGATCCACAGCTTTGTAAAGCGGTGGTAGACCACATGACTCAACAGCTTGATCGGAACACCATTGATGTGGTAGTGGGTATTGAAAGCCGTGGCTTCCTCTTCGGCCTCATGCTCGCCCAACAGCTGGATAAGCCTTTTGTGCCTGTTAGGAAGGTAGGGAAATTGCCCTATGATACCATGCAGCAGGAGTATGCGTTGGAATATGGTAACGCAACCATTGAGATTCATGCTGATGCATTCACCGCAGGTAGCCGAGTGCTGATTCACGACGATCTGCTGGCAACCGGCGGCACAGTTGTCGCTACGAGCCAACTGATTGAGCGATTGGGCGGCCATATTGCGGGCTACACCTTCATTATCAGTTTGGATTTCCTTAACGGAAAGGACCGGTTAACGTCCTTTAGTCCGCACGTAAATACGCTGGTGGGCTATGGGTAACCACCCATCGTTTACAATTTTTTGCCTGTAATGGTAATAGATGATGCGATGCTCATGGGTATTTTCATACCTTGCATATCCATACTTCCCGTGATATCCTGCTTAAGCTTGGAAAGCAGAGGCAGACCTGAATTGACGTCTATTTCCATGGTGCCGTGCTGTGTTCCACTCATATTGAAATCCGCCGCTTGTAGCATTGGGTTGCCGCCTTCGCCGGTAAACTTCGAGAATGTCAGCTGGCCCGCCACTTCAAGCACGGCAATGTCGCCTGCAAGTTCGGAAAGTGTGAAGTTAGACGTAGTTTCCGATTGCATGAGGTTGGCAATAGGGCCCGAAAATGTTTTTACCCACGTGTCGCCAATGGACACCTCCGTGTCCGGATAGATGTTGGTGATTTGGTTCATGCTTTGTACGAGAGACGAATCACCGAAAGACTGTTCAAGGATCTCGGCTTGTTGGCCCCCCATAGCACCGAATACATCCGCAAACCCTTCCACTTTGTGTATGCTGCCATCTTCATTGATATAGAGTTGAAACGTCTTGCCTACGACATTTGACATAACTTTCAATTCGCTGGTACCGGCATCGGGATCGCTCGAATCAAATGTAATCCGCTGCATGCCACCCACGTCAGTATCCATTTTTATGGCGCTCATTGTTACATCGATTTCGGTTATCCCATTTTCCTGCGCTTTGATGGCATAGATGTATTCCGTGGAAATATCTTGGGTAGTGGTAATCTGCTGTCCCATGGCTTCTTGTACAATTTCTTGCTTAACCACAGAGGAGAATAGGTATTTTTCGCCGGGCTTGAGGTTGAATTTCAGTTCGACAGATGCTTTCTTTGTCTGTCCATCATCGATTTTACCTTTGGTTCCACTGGCCGCGGCCGGCGTGGTGAGAAAAAAACAGAAAGCCCAGATCCAGAGCATGGACGTGATGATGCGGTTCATATCATTTCGTTTTAAACTTCAAAGATAAACTTTGGACGGATTATCCCTGTTTTTTTGAACATATTTTATCACCTTTCATACCCAAAACCATTCTATTCTATATTACACCGTATTTTCTTTGGTTTGCTTTCTTCGTGGTATTGCTTATTATTGCAGGAAAACCAGTTAGTTATCATTATGGAACCACTAATAATGGGCGACGAAAATAGGGAAATGGTACGGCAGATGGTCCGTGAATTTGTACATAAACACATCCGTCCGTACGTGATGGAATGGGATGAGGCGCAATTTTTCCCCATCGATACCTTCAAAGCAATGGGACAGCTCGGTATCATGGGGGTATTGGTGCCCGAAGAGTATGGGGGCGCCGGATTGGGATATGATGAGTATGTAGATGTCATTGTAGAGGTGGCAAAGGTATGCGGGTCGGTGGGGCTTTCGCTGGCGGCACACAATTCGCTTTGCACCGGACATATATTGGCGTTTGGCGATGATGAACAAAAGCATCGGTGGCTGCCTAAGCTGGCGACAGCAGAATGGATTGGGGCCTGGGCGCTTACCGAAGCCAATACCGGTTCGGATGCACTAGGGATGGTTACCACCGCAGAACTCGACGGCGACGAGTATATCGTTAATGGCGCAAAGAATTGGATTACCCACGGTAAAAGCAGCGATATTGCAGTGGTCATGGTCCGTACGGGTGAGAAGAATCGATCAGGAGGTGTTTCGGCACTGGTTATTGAGAAAGGCACCTCAGGGTTCAAGTCCGGAAAGAAGGAAAACAAGTTGGGGATGCGGGCTTCGGAAACCACGGAGCTGGTCTTTGACAATTGTCGGGTGCCGCGTGCGAACCTCCTAGGCGAAGTAGGCGAAGGGTTCAAGCAAGCGATGAAAGTGCTCGATGGAGGGCGTATTTCCATTGCTGCGCTGGCATTGGGCATTGCGAAAGGTGCGCTGGAAGCTGCCGTTAATTACGCGAAGGAACGTCACCAGTTTGGCCAACCGATTGCTAATTTTCAGGGTATTTCTTTTAAACTGGCCGATATGGCCACGGAGATCGAGGCGGCCGAATTGCTGGTTCGGCAGGCATGCGCCTTAAAGAACAGTGGTGCCGATGTGACGAAAAACTCCGCTATGGCCAAATATTACGCTTCGGAGGTAGCCGTGCGTTGCGCGACGGAGGCCGTTCAGGTTTTTGGCGGCTATGGCTACACCAAAGATTTTCCTGTGGAGAAGTACTATCGAGATGCCAAACTCTGCACCATCGGTGAAGGGACATCCGAAATCCAAAAAATGGTCATTGCGCGTGAAGTATTGAAATAGGAGCGGCTTTTCACTTTTTTAGCAGCGATTTTTGTCTTAGGTTTGCGGTGGTAAAAATCACGAACAGCTATGACCCGGAGTGAACTCATTCAACAGATAAAAACCAAGCGCTCATTTCTATGTGTGGGCCTCGATACCGATATCGATAAAGTGCCGCGCCACCTGCTCGACTACGATGATCCGGTTTTTGAGTTCAATAGGCAGATTATTGCAGCGACAGCCGACCTGTGTGTGGCATACAAGCCCAATATTGCCTTTTATGAAAGCCGTGGTGTTGCTGGGTGGCAAAGCTTGCAAAAAACATGGGCTGCATTGCCAAAAGACTGCCTGAGTATCGCTGATGCCAAACGTGGGGACATCGGGAATACTGCCAAGATGTATGCGAAGGCATTTTTTGACCGGGAGGCGTCTGGCCTTGGGTTTGATGCGCTTACCATTGCTCCGTACATGGGGCACGATTCTGTAAAGCCTTTCCTCGATTTTGAGGGCAAATGGTCGATTGTATTGGCGTTAACCTCCAATGCTGGGGGCTTGGATTTTCAAACACATCGGGATGTGCATGGCATACAGCTGTTTGAGCGGGTGATCGAAAAAACCAACGGATGGGGTACCATCGATAATCTGATGTATGTAGTGGGGGCAACACGTGGCGACGCGTTTGTTACCATCCGGACGCTCGCACCCGATCATTTTCTATTGGTGCCGGGGGTCGGCGCACAGGGCGGAAGCCTAGCGGAGGTGTGCCGATACGGTCTGAATATGGACTGTGGGTTACTCGTCAACGCAACCCGGTCCATCATTTATGCATCCGATGGCCAGGACTTTGCCGAACGGGCTAGGGAAGAGGCGCTGACATTGCAACAGGAGATGGAAAAAGAATTGGTAACAAAAGGCATTTTGTAAACTCGGTAGCTTCATTATAAATTACTCCCCCAGGTGGGTAACCAATACTTTGTCAATCCGGTTACCATCCATATCAACTACCTCAAATTCGTGGTCTTTCCATTGCGTCCGCTCGCCTACGGTAGGCATATGGCCCAGTTTAAGTAATACTAAGCCGGCGATGGTACTGATGCTACCCATACCATCGTCTTCCTCTTCTGACGGATCGATGTTTAGCGCCACAAATAATTCGTCCAATTGGTACTGCCCATCGATAAGCAGGCTCCCGTCTTCGCGGGCAACGATTTCCGGCCTTTCACCGGTATCGCCATCGGAGATATCGCCTACAAGGCTACTTAGGATGTCGTTAATGGTTACGATACCCTGAAGTGACCCATACTCGTCGAGTACGATGGCCTGGTGTATCTTGGATGCCTTGAATTTGTTCAGTATACTGTATGCCGAACTGTTCTCATGGACGTAGTTTAACGGTTGCGTCAGACTGCTCAGCTGTATCGGCTCTTTAATGAGGTATTGATTGAGTAGCGATTTGATATGGACCACGCCTGCGATATTGTCTAAGCCTCCCTGGCAGACCGGGTAGACGGTATGGCCGCTTTTCAATATGGTGTCACGGTGTACATCGTATCCGTCATCGATATCGAGCCACACGATGTTGCTGCGGTGTGTCATCAGATTAATGGCACGTTTATCGCCCAAGCTGAATACTCGGTCTACGATTTCATGCTCAATGTGCTCAATGGCACCAGTATCGGCCCCTTCGTCTACGAGGGCCTTGATTTCTTCCTCGGTAACCGCATTGTGGGACGTTTTGATGTTCAGGATTTTCACAATCCCCTCGGTAGTGGCACTGAGTAGCCATACAAATGGGGCTACGGCCTTGCTAAGCACCTGCATCGGAAAGGCGAGAATCATCGCATATTTTTCCGGGATAGCCAGCCCGATGCGCTTCGGCACGAGTTCGCCGAAGACCAAGGTGAGGAAGGTGATGGCAATCACTACGATGAGTACAGATAGTTGCGAACTATAGCCATCTATCCAAGCCACTTCCGACAGGTAAACGTCGAGGCGCTGGGCGATCGTGGCACCCCCGAAAATACCGGTTAGGATACCGATAAGGGTGATGCCGATCTGGACAGTAGAAAGGAACTGATTGGGCGTGCTCTTAAGTTTGAGCACCTGTTTGGCTGCTGCATTCTTCTTATCAGCAAGCACCTGCAGCCGGGCTTTCCTGCTGGATACGATAGCGATTTCGGAAGCTGATAAAACGCCATTCAAAAGGATTAACGCTAAGATAATCAGCGATTCAATAAGCATGAAGCTAAGTTAATAATTAATTTATACAAAAAAAGCTGTAAAGGGTGCCGTATTATAATTTATCCGTTAAGAGCTTCTTCGGGTTTTTCACCTGTTGTTTTAACAACGCAATATCGACGACCTCATGCATTTCGCTAACGTAATGGAAAGTGAGGTCTTTGATATAATCCTCTTTGATTTCCAGAATGTCTTTTCGATTAGCTTTTGAGAGGATCACCTGATTGATATTGGCCCGCTTGGCGGCTAATATTTTTTCTTTGATTCCGCCAACGGGAAGCACCTTGCCCCGTAGGGTTATTTCACCCGTCATCGCCAGTTTTTCTTTCACTTTGCGCTGCGTAAAGCTGGAGGCCAGCGCGGTGAGCATGGTGATACCCGCTGAAGGGCCATCTTTCGGAGTCGCACCGGCCGGGACGTGGATATGCACGTCCCACGTGTCGAACACCCGGTAATCGATGCCAAAGGTACCCGCGTTTGCCCGGAGGTAAGCCATAGCAATAGATGCCGATTCTTTCATTACGTCGCCCAGGTTGCCCGTTAAGGTTAATTTGCCCTTGCCCGGACTTAAACTCGATTCGATATAGAGGATGTCGCCACCAACCTGGGTCCACGCCAAACCGGTAACCACGCCTGCCACATCATTGTTTTCGTAGTATTCTTTATCGAATATGGGTGCACCCAGTACTTTTTCCACCACATCAGTACCAATAGGCTTCGGTAATGGGTCTTCCATAACCATGTGGGTAGCCACGCCCCGTACAAGTGAACCGATTTTCTTTTCCAAGCCACGTACCCCCGATTCTCGTGTATATTCATCGATGATCTTTTCTATGACAGTAGCGCGGAGGGCGAAATCCTTGGCATTAAGGCCGTGTACCTCCCGCTGTTTGGGGATCAGGTGTTTCTTGGCAATTTCGATTTTCTCTTCGATGGTATAACCGTTTACTTCGATAATTTCCATGCGGTCCAATAGGGCTGGCTGGATATTGCTGAGCGAGTTGGCGGTAGCGATGAACATGACGTTTGATAGGTCATAGTCAAGTTCGACATAATGGTCGTAAAATGCATTGTTTTGCTCGGGATCGAGCACCTCTAACAGCGCCGAGGATGGGTCTCCGCGGAAGTCGCTCCCCACCTTATCGATTTCATCGAGAACGAATACCGGGTTCGAGGTGCCTGCCTTTTTCAGCGACTGGATGATGCGTCCGGGCATGGCGCCGATGTAGGTCTTCCTGTGGCCCCGAATTTCGGCCTCATCGCGGATACCGCCTAGTGCCATGCGGGTGTATTTGCGACCGATTGCTTTGGCTATCGATTTGCCTAATGAGGTCTTGCCGACACCGGGAGGGCCCACCAAACATAAGATCGGGGCTTTCATGTTGTGTTTGAGCTTCAGTACGGCAAGATATTCGATAATCCGGCGTTTTACCTTCTCCAACCCATAATGGTCGCGATCCAGCACTCGCTTGGCGCGTTTGAGGTCGAAATTGTCTTTAGAGAAGTCGTTCCAAGGCAGCTCAAGCAGCAGCTCCAGGTAGTTTACTTGAACAGAATAGTCTGCGGCGGCGGGATTAATGCGCGCCAGTTTATCGAGCTCTTTATTGAAGTGTTCTGCAACTTCCTTGGACCATTTTTTTACCCTCGCCCGTTTACGCAGATCCTCCATTTCCAGATCGGGTGTGTTGCCACCAAGCTCCTCCTGAATTGTTTTTAATTGCTGATTGAGGAAATAATCCCGTTGCTGTTTATCTAAATCTCCTTTTACCTTATTCTGTATCTGGTTTTTAAGTTCCAGTAATTGAAGTTCAATATTGAGTTGCTCCAATACTTTGGCTGCCCGTTTTTCCAAGTTAGCTATTTCCAGCAGTTCTTGCTTGAATGGGAGATCGGCGTTGAGGTTGGATGAAATGAAGTTGATTAAGAAGCCAGGGCTTTCAATGTTTTTTATGGCAATACCTGCCTCGCTGGGGATATGCGGAGAGAGCTGGATGATTTGCAATGCCATCTCTTTGATAGACGAAATCAGCGCGTTGAATTCCTTGCCGGTTTTGTGCTTTTTCTCTTCGAAGCGCTCAATGTGGGCTTTGATGTAGGGTTCGCTTTGAATGAGACCACGTAGCTTGAAGCGTTGCTTGCCCTGAATGATAACCGTTGTGTTGCCATCGGGCATTTGCAATATTTTGATAATCATCGCCACGGTGCCCACCTGATGCAATTGTTCGAAAGTGGGGTCTTCAATGGTCATATTTTGCTGCGAAACCACACCAATAATGCGATCACCCTTGTAAGCTTCCTTTACTAATTTGATGGACTTGTCGCGCCCTACCGTAATGGGGATAACCACCCCGGGAAATAAAACGGTGTTGCGCAAGGGAAGGATGGAAAGCGACTCCGGTAAGTCGGCGTTACTCATCTCATCTTCATCCTGCTGGCTTAATAACGGGAAGAATTCTGTGTCTTCATTTATAATGGGAATGGCTTGATTAAAATCAAATGGATCGAAATTGCTCATGAATAACTTTTGTATATGATATGGCGCCATTTTGGCAGCAGTACATTCGTCTTATATTAACTATCTATCTTATGGACATAATTGCAATGCCTATGCCAAGACTAAACCTTTCCCGCATTTCGATGTCATATCGTAACATTAAGACATACTTGCTGAAAAAAAGTCAGCTGTGGGGCGTGCGGTCGGGTTGTGTTTATACATTGGGAAAAGATATCGTCATATATAGATTAAGGTACTAATATAAGGATTTCAATGATAAAATTAAACCGATGGGTAATAAAATAAATAGTTTGGAGTTTAAATAAAATTGAGATACGCCAGGGCGGGTTGCACATAGTGAAGCTTATGGTTATGTTTGTAGCACGGAAATTGCAGTAAGGGTAGATGGGTATCATTTAGTGGGGTTGATTCCCGGCTCATTTTGTATAGTTTAAGGAAGCGATGAAACGGAGATGTAAATAGTATCAAATTAACCAGAATAATCATTTGCATGGATCGTTCATTTTATCAGCCATTAAAAAATGTGAACAGATGAAAATAAAGAATTTGAAAATTAATTTAAGACGACTGACTGCTGGTGTTATGGTAGGGGTTTTATGTGTGGCCGTATTCGTTGCGAAAGGCCAAACGACGGAAACAGCACCCAGCAACCCACATGTGCGCTTAGGACAGAAAGCGCTGATAGACGGTGATTTTAAAGCTGCTACTAACCATTTGCAAAAAGCACTTCCGGACGAGGCTAAGGATCCGAACGTAATGTATATGCTGGCCTATTCGCAATATCAAATCGGCGAGTACCGGAAAGCACTGGAGTCATTCAGCAAAGTCATCGAGCTGAGGCCCGATCATGAATCGGCCTATTATTACAGAGGTAAAGCTAATAACATCTTAGCTGTGCAGACAGACACACGGATCAGTTCGGGCAACCGCGAAAAAATGCTCAACCAAGCAATTGTCAATTATACGAAGGCCATCGAACTCAATGGAGAAGATGTGAAGTATTACCAAAACAGAGGTATCGCCTATCGCGATTTAGGGATACTAAGGGGTACGGCTGGCACCGCCAACTATGACAAAGCGATTGCAACAGACGCATACAATAATAGCGTTGTTGATTTTGAACAGGTACTAGCTATGGCCCCGGGTAAAAAAGATATCCAAACGGAGCTCAAGAAGGCGAAAGTTTACCGCGATAATCTGAAATAAAAAAGAATAAACACAACCCTTTTTATAGCCACTCGCCGGTAACGGTGTAGTGGCTTTTTCCAATTACCCGTACCTGTTGTTGTTTCGTAATCCGATATAAGGAGTCGACGTAGTAATCGAGCTGTTCCTTTGTTGTATACAGCATGTTACGTACTTGATTCGTTACATGGATTTGCGTTACGGTACCTGCGTTCGATTTCTCCACGCGGATTTCCTTTGTGCGCAGCGTCGAATCGATACTCGTGTAGGTTACGGTCAAGCCATCACGACTCACCCGGTAACTGTTTTGCCAGGCAGGTTTATTGATATCAGCGTCGATAAATAGAGTGAATTCCTTCTTCCAGTCGGCCACGCGTACTGCTTTCTGCTCTTCTGTTCCGTCTTTTGCTACGGTTTTGATGATCTCTGGATTGTGTTGTTGTAGTCGCGTAGCTTCTTGATGGAAATAATCGGCTAAACTGAAGTAATACGTTTCTTGCAATGCTGTTGAGCCATCTCCGATCTTACTGTCGCATGATGAAGCTAGTAGCAGCATCGTAGCGCTGAAGGCGATGGTTATAGGGAACTGTCGCATGCTTACACCTTTTAAACCAATACATTGCCCGTCATCTCCGAGGGGATAGGAACACCCATTAGGGTCAGAATTGTGGGGGCGATATCACCCAACTTACCGTTGGCTATGCTGCCGTAAGTGCTGTCAATAAGTATGCAGGGAACTAAGTTGGTGGTATGGGCTGTATTGACGGAGCCATCGTCATTTAGCATAAATTCGGCATTACCATGGTCTGCAATAATAATAAAACTATAACCCTCGTTTTGCCCGCAATCAACCACCTGTTTTGCGCAGCGGTCTACCGTCTCCACTGCGGCTACTACCGCATCAAATACGCCTGTATGCCCTACCATGTCGGGGTTGGCGAAATTAAGGCAGATGAAATCGGGCTTGTTGGAAACCATATCTGCACAGATGGCATCAGCCACCTCCTGTGCACTCATCTCTGGCTGCAGGTCGTATGTAGCCACTTTTGGGGAGGGAATAAGAATTCGGTTTTCGCCGCGAAATACTTGTTCGCGCCCGCCAGAGAAGAAAAACGTGACATGTGGATATTTTTCTGTTTCGGCAATACGGGTCTGGGTCTTGTTGTTCGCCTCCAGCACCTCGCCAAGCGTGTTGGCAAGGTTATCTTTAAGAAAGAGCACCTGGACATTCTTGAATGTCTCATCGTAGGTGGTCATGGTGAGGTAGTGCAGGTTGAGCGGATGCATATCAAACTCGGGGAAGGCTTGTTGCGTAAGCGCCAGGGTGATTTCCCTGCCGCGGTCTGTACGGAAATTAAAACAAACCACAACATCGCCATCTTCAATTGTTGCCAATGCATTGCCGTCGGTATCGGTTTTGACGATGGGTTTAACGAATTCATCGGTAACGCCATCGTTGTAAGATTGCTGAATGGCCTCGCCAAGGTTCGCAGCACGGGCACCTACGCCGTTGACCAGCAGATCGTAAGCCTGTTTCACTCGTTCCCACCGGTTGTCTCGATCCATGGCATAGTACCGGCCAATCGCCGAAGCCAGCTGACCCACGCTTGTCGTTAGGAACTGTTCCATATCCGCCACATAGCCGATACCCGAATTGGGATCCGTATCGCGACCGTCTAAAAATGCATGTATGAAAACTTCATTATTGGTGAGCCCTGCATGTTTGGCCGCTTCGCAGAGGCCTTTCAAGTGCCGCGTATGCGCGTGGACACCACCATCGGATAACAGACCGATAAAGTGCACACGCTTGCCGTTGGCTTTTGCGTGATTGAAAGCGCGCTGAAGCGTTGGGTTTCTTTCAAATTCGCCATCGGAAACCGCTTTATGTATTCGTCCAAGCTCCTGATAAACAGTTCGTCCGGCACCGAGGTTCATGTGGCCTACCTCAGAATTGCCCATCTGCCCCGCAGGTAGACCGACGGCTTCGCCGGATGCTTCAAGTGTGGCGTTGGGTTGGTTGGCCAGCAAGTTGACTAGAAAAGGTGTATTGGCCGCATGGACGGCGTTAGATTGATCGTCTTTGCCATAACCTAAACCGTCTAAGATTATGAGGGCTACTTTTTTGCTATTATTCACGGAACAAACTTAGAGAAACTTGCTTTTAGATGCAAGTTTATTCGCGTCACCTTAGGCACTTCCCTTATCGCTGCAGGTTGGTCTTTGAAAGATGGCATGTTTTTAGCAGTAGGTTAGTTGTCGGGCAATATCAGTTAAAAACCCTTCTTTTTGTAGAAATTAGTCTACAGTTGGCAGTTGTCCGTGGAGAAAGCAAGTGGTCGAATATAAATAAATTTGATATTGGAATACACAATTACTTAAAACGTGATGGGAATCAGATTGATCAGAAAGATGGGGTTGATGGGCGTGATGTGCTTCGTGATGGTGGTGGGATTTGCCAGCAGCAACGATGTAATTGATGATATTGCTTCGTGTGTAAGAGGGGGCAACACCAAAGAGCTTTCCAAGTATTTTTCGTCGACAGTAAGCATGACGTTGCTGAATGACGAAGGTATTTACTCGCGCGTACAGGCAGAGATTATTCTTCGCGACTTTTTCAGTAAGCATTCCCCTACGGGTGTGAAGATTGCCCATCGATTGGACTCGAATCCTAATTTCAGGTATGTAGTGCTTAATCTAGAGACCGCCAGGGACGCTTTCCGGGTTTCTTATAAGCTGACAAACAACGACAATACGTTTCAGGTTACGGAGTTTCGTATTGAACCAATTTACTGACGGACCTACCCGATTTTTATTTTTATTCGTCTTCTTTTGTTTTAAATAGCCATCTTAGCGCCGTTTAAACGAAGTTATGTCGCGCTCGCTGAAGTTGATATAATACACTTGGCGTGTTCGATATACACATGAATAATAACCAATGGATCAGCTAGAAAACGAACAGTTGCAACGGTTTATCACCGCTGCACTTGCAGAGGATGTAGGCGATGGTGATCATACGTCGCTCTCTACCATTCCACCCCACGCGGTGGGCGAAGCGCAATTGATTATCAAGGAACCGGGTATACTGGCGGGGATTGCGGAGGCGCTAGCTGTGTTTCACACGGTAGATGACGCGTTATTGGTCTCCACTTACAAGGCAGACGGAGATGCGGTCGCTGTAGGCGACGTGGTCCTGACCGTAAAAGGAAACGTCCATGGTATTTTACTTGCAGAGCGATTGGCACTCAATATCATGCAGCGCATGAGTGGTATAGCTACTGCCACGCATCGCATCGTAGCCGCCATTGCTGGTACGGCCGCCAAGGTGCTGGATACCCGAAAGACCACCCCATTGCTCCGATTCCTTGAAAAAAAAGCGGTGGCAATCGGTGGGGGAGTAAACCACCGGTTTGGGTTATACGACATGATGTTGATAAAAGACAACCACGTGGATTATGCCGGAGGGATAAAGAATGCAATTAGCCGGGCCAACGCCTACCGCAAGAACATGAAAAGACCCATCGCAATTGAGGTAGAAGTGCGTAACCGGGAAGAAATCGAGGAGGTGCTTGCTGTGGGCGGTGTAGAGCGGATTATGCTGGATAATTTTACGCCGGAAGCGTTGCGGGAAGCCGTTGCATTAATTAATGGGCGGCTGGTTACCGAAGCATCTGGCGGAATTAACATAGACAATATCCGTGATTATGCTGCGGCGGGGGTAGACTTCATTTCCATCGGTGCACTCACTCATTCGGTGAAGGGACTGGATATGAGCCTAAAGGCAAACGTGGTCGGTTAAAAAAAGCAGGTGGTAGTTTTTGCTTCTTTTTCGTTAATTTGCAATTCATGATATCGATCTATCTTATCGGCGCCGTTGTCTTGGCCTACCTGTTCGGATCCATCCCCACCGCCGTATGGTTGGGACAATCGTTCTATCGGGTTGATGTGCGGGAGTATGGCAGCGGCAACGCAGGCGCTACCAATACCTTTCGGGTACTGGGTACGAAAGCGGGCATAGCCGTAATGGTTATTGATATCTTGAAAGGGTGGACAGCAACCAATCTGGCGTTTTTCATCGGACCCTCGGTGACCGGTCCGCAAGCTGCTGCCCAATTCGTGAATTATCAGCTCGCGCTGGGTGTAATTGCCGTGGTCGGACATTTGTTCCCGGTCTTCGCCGGGTTCCGGGGCGGCAAGGGAGTGGCTACCCTGTTCGGCATGATTCTCGCCGTGCATTTCCAAGCGGCGTTGGTATGCGTATCGGTATTTTTGATTATGCTGCTACTTACACATTACGTGTCGTTGAGTTCTATCAGTGCCGGGTTTGCCTTTCCGTTCAGTACCGTTTTCCTGTTTCACACATCGGTCAAATCGGTGGTTTTGTATGGCATATGCATTTGTGTGCTGATCTTGATTACCCACCAAAAGAATATCGAACGTTTACTGAAAGGCAAGGAGTCTAAAGTTTATTTATTCGGGAAACGAGCAAAGGTGTAAAATGATAAGTTCGGCATATATATTGCTTTCGTTGACAT
Organism: Parapedobacter flavus; assembly: GCF_035818675.1. NCBI lineage: Bacteria > Pseudomonadati > Bacteroidota > Sphingobacteriia > Sphingobacteriales > Sphingobacteriaceae > Parapedobacter > Parapedobacter flavus. Next base: position 246,975 of record NZ_JAYKZZ010000013.1, on the reverse strand, counting down.
AACAAGGCTATTGCCTGTCAAAAAAAACACAAGATGAAAAATTTTGTAAAATATAGTTTCGCGCTACTGACCGTCGTCATCGTCGTGTCGTGCGCCACCGTTCCGCTAACGGGGCGGAAACAGTTGAATCTGGTTAACGAAGCTGAAATCCAACAACAGGCGGCCTTAGTTTATAAGGATTTCCTGGGTGATGCAGAAACCAAGGTGGTTAAGAGTTCAAATCAAGCACAGCTCGTGCAGCGGGTAGGGAAGAATATTGCCAATGCGGTAAACCGTTTCCTGCAGCAAAACGGGTATGGAGACCAATACGATTTCCATTGGGAGTTTAATCTGATTGAGGAGAATCAAATCAATGCCTGGTGTATGCCGGGTGGTAAGGTTGCCGTATATAGCGGTATTTTGCCGGTAACAAAAACCGAAGCCGGGCTGGCCACAGTAATGGGTCACGAGATTGCCCATGCCATCGCCAAACATTCGGCCGAGCGGATGTCGCAGACCATGGTAGCTCAAGCCGGCGGTGCAGCCGTCGATATCGCCACGGCGGAAAAATCGAGCACAGCCCGTGCGGTGCTTAATACGGCCTATGGGCTGGGTGGGCAATTGGCATTGTTGAATTACTCGCGTAACCAAGAAAGCGAAGCGGACCGATTGGGATTGGTATTCATGGCTATGGCCGGCTATAATCCCAATGAAGCGATTGGCTTTTGGGAACGGATGGCCCAGGCGAAGCAAGCACAGGGCGGCGGGGCGCCACCTGAGTTTCTGAGCACGCACCCCAGTGATGCACGCCGCATCAACAACATTAAAAAATTAATACCCGAAGCGCTGACCTATTATAAGAAGTAGGGGGTGAGGCGAATGACGGGGAAGCAAGCAGATATCGGGGCTATTCGGACGGCGTATAAGATGGGTAGTTTAAACGAAAGCGAAATATCCGAAGATCCTATTGTACAGTTTAGGAGGTGGTTTGAAGAGGCGTTGGAAAGCGGAGTTATGGAGCCGAATGCCATGACACTAGCTACGGCATCGGCCGATGGACAACCATCGGTGCGGATTGTTCTTCTTAAAGATATTAGCGATGCTGGTTTTGGATTTTTTACGAATTACGAAAGCCAAAAAGGCGTGGAGCTGAATCGTAATCCAGCTGCGGCCCTGTTGTTTTTCTGGCCAGAGCTGCAGCGGCAGGTGCGTATTACCGGGCAGGTGGCTAAAATGCCTGCAGCGCAGTCGGACGCGTATTTTCACTCCCGGCCTAGCGGAAGCCAGCTGGGAGCCATTGCATCACCACAAAGTCGGGAGATTGCAGGTAGGGGCGAGCTCGATGCCCGGTTGACCAAATTGGAACAGCATTATGCGGCTGGGACACCTATTCCGAGGCCATCGCATTGGGGTGGCTATCGCCTCACGCCGCAAACCATAGAGTTTTGGCAGGGGAGAGATAACCGGCTTCATGATCGCTTGCGTTATTCACGAGCACACGCAGGTTGGCGTGTCGTACGCCTAGCTCCTTAATAATTACAATTACCTAAATGGAAATTATAACACGCGTTCAGGAACTGTTGGTAGCCGAATTCGGCGAAGAATCCGTGGTTGCCGTAGAGGACACTGGACGGCAACCGGCACTGGTGATACCCATTCAAAAGGTGGCAGCGGTCTGCCTATTTCTTCGCGATCATAAAGAAACCTACTTCGACTTCCTTTCCTGTATCAGTGCGGTTGACAATGGGGTGGAAAGTGGGTCGTTTTCGGTGGTGTACCATCTGGCCTCCATACCACATCGCTATCAACTTACGTTGAAAGTGACCATCGAAAACGATAGGCGATTGGACAACCTGCCGGTTGTGCCTACGGTTACCGGTGTTTGGCGTACCGCCGATTGGCATGAACGAGAGGCGTTCGACCTTGTTGGGATTTACTTTGAGGGCCACCCAGACCTGAGACGGATATTACTGCCCGAAGACTGGGAAGGTTATCCCTTACGTAAAGATTACGAAGAAGCAGAGACATATCATGGCATTGCAATTAAGTGATACACCATCTTACCAAGAAGCACAACGGGCGTATGAAGCTCGGCTGGCTGCGATAGGTGCCGAGGAGATGGTCATCAATATGGGGCCGCAACACCCATCCACACACGGTGTGTTACGGCTGCAGCTGGTTACCGATGGCGAAATCGTTAAAGAGGTTATCCCTCATGTCGGCTACCTGCACCGCTGTTTCGAGAAACACGCGGAATCCATGAATTACGGGAAAGCCATTCCGTTTACCGACCGGATGGACTACCTGGCATCGATGAACAATAGCCATGCCTTTGTGATGGGCGTGGAACGTATGCTTGGTATAGAGCAGAAAATCCCAAAACGGGTAGAATATATCCGGGTGTTGGTCTGCGAGCTCAACCGTATTGCCTCGCACCTTATCGCTATCGGTACGTACGGTATCGATATCGGGGCCTTCACGCCTTTTATGTGGTGTTTCCGCGACCGCGAACACATCATGAATATGCTGGAATGGGCATCTGGATCGCGGATGCTTTATAATTACATCTGGGTAGGTGGATTATTCTATGACCTGCCCGTGGGTTTCGAAGAACGGTGTGGTGAATTCATCCAATATTTCAAGCCCAAGCTGCCCGAGCTCGATGAGTTGCTTACGGAAAACCAGATTTTTATATCGCGGACAGCAAATATTGGTGCGTTGCCGGCTGACGTTGCCATTAACTATGGATGTTCGGGACCAATGCTTCGCGCTTCGGGTGTTAAATGGGATTTACGGCGGATCGACGAGTATTCGGTTTATCCCGAGCTGGAATTCGATATTCCAGTAGGGAAGGGGGAGATGGGACGTGTAGGTGATTGCTGGGATCGTTTCAAAGTTCGCGTGGAAGAAATCAAGGAATCCGTGCGGATTATCGAGCAGTGTTTGACGCGGCTTACGGGCCCATTGAAGCGTACGGTCGATTTCGATCCGCGGGCACTCGTGCCCAAAAAGGTTAACCTCAAAGCACAGGACTACTACGTGCGTGCCGAGAACCCGAAAGGCGAACTTGGCTTCTATTTCGTAACGCAGGAAAAAACCGACATCCCCAAGCGGGTAAAAGCCCGCGGGCCAAGCTTTCATAACCTTTCCGTGCTCCCCGAATTAGCGAAAGGGGTGCTGATTGCCGATCTGGTAGCCATCTTAGGGTCCATCGATATCGTGTTGGGTGAGGTAGATCGGTGATGGATAACCGACTGTTTATGTGTATATTGCGATAGTATCGACGGGGTGGTATGCAAAGAGATAAATTAAGTAAAATAAAATTTGGAAAACTGAAAATAATCATTACCTTTGCAGCTTCATAATTTAGGTTTATAATTGGTTAGTAAAGGTTTCCATTCTCCCCGTTTGGAAACCTTTCTTGTTTCATGCCAATTCCGCTGGTATCCTAGTCTGTCGCTGTTCATAATCCGATGGATATGCACCTTCTAAAGGCGCACAATAGACGTATACCATACAGATATCATGTAGTAAACGGCGGTCGTATATGGATACGGAATGGAGTAGTCGGGTGTGTTTAGCAAAAAAAACGCCTTGGCAATAGCCAAAGCGTTTTTCGTATCAGTAGTCTGTTTGTTTAGAAGTAGAACTGAATACCGATGCGTGGAGCGAATGAGCTCGCGTCCAAACCGAAGGAATTGCTGGAAACGCCATCGCCGCCTTCTGGTGTTACCGTGGTGTTTTGGTAGTACAATCCTTTTACCGAAAACTCGATGCCGATTTTTTCAGTCGGGAAGAAAGCAAAACCAGGTGCTAATTCAACACCGTAACGTTCAGCGCTTGCTATCTTGTCGCCATTTGCCTTAGAGGTTCCCCAGCCCATGGGCACGGAAAGCTGACCGAAAAATTTGAAATTGCCGTCACCTTTGTAAAGCCGGGCAAAAGGAGCAGCCGAAAATTCCCCCGATTGGACTTTGTCAGTACCATCGTCATCCTGGCTCCAGGCATAACCGATACCAAGGCCCACAGCCACGTTATCGTTCACAAATACGCCAACGCTGGGGATAATGGAAAAGCTTTGTGTGTTGCCATCAACGTCTTTTACGTTAGCATAGTCGTAAGACACGGTTCCACCTAATAGGGTCTTTCCTTTTTCTGTTTGCGCATTAGCGGCAAATGTTACTGCTGCAGCAGCTGTTAATGTAAGAAGTAATTTTTTCATGATGTAATGAATTTTTAGTTAAACCTTAAGGGCATTTCGTCTAATTTGTACAATTATACTATTTGACCTTTGTAGTCAGTATTGCAATACCAGTGCCAAACTTTGTCACGGTTGGGTCGGATTTGTCATGGGTTTGTCGCTTTTGTGTAGCGTCTGAAAAGCGGGGTTGTTGGCTATATAAGGGGATAATATTCTTATTTCAATGGTTAAGGTCTTTGTTTTTGTAGGTGAGCTTAGGTAGAAGATAGTTCGCTTGTGACGTGTTGACTTATAAACACATATTGTCAATTTCAAGTTGACAATATGTGTTTACCACGTGTTTAGGCTACGGCTTACGCTTTGCGTTTTTATTCAAAATATTCCTTTATCCGCTCGAAAAAGGTTTTCTCATTCTTGCCCGGTTGGGGTTTGAAGTTCGGCGAGCTGCGCAAGCGTTCCAAGAGCTCTTTCTCTTCCGACGACAGCGCTTTAGGTGTCCACACATTTACATACACCAATTGGTCGCCTTTGTGGTACGAGTTTACTTCGGGCACACCTTTCCCTTTCAGGCGCAAAATTTTGCCGCCTTGCGTGCCGGGTTCGATTTTGATCTTTGCTTTGCCATCAATGGTTGGGATTTCCACGCTTGTGCCCAATGCAGCATCCACGAAATTGACATAAAGGTCATAGATCACGTTGGTGCCATCGCGTTTCAGGGTTTCGTGGGCAAGCTCTTCAACGAGGATAATGAGGTCGCCGGGTATGCCACCGCGCGGAGCGGCGTTGCCTTTTCCGCTCATGGATAATTGCATGCCTTCACTTACTCCAGCTGGGATGTTGATGCTAATGGTCTCTTCGCCACGTGTCAGTCCGTCGCCATGGCACGTGGTGCATTTGGCCGATATTTCCACGCCTTCGCCATTACATGTGGGGCAGGTGCTGGTGGTCTGCATTTGCCCCAGGATGGTATTGGTGACACGCCGTACGGCGCCAGTTCCGCCGCAGGTACGGCACGTATTGAATGACGATTTGTCTTTTGCTCCAGTCCCGTCGCATGTGGAACAAATGACTTTTTTGTTAACCTTAATTTTCTTCTCCGCTCCTTTGGCAATTTCGCTGAGCGTGAGCTTTACCTTGATGCGTAGGTTCGACCCCTTAGTCACACGGCGACCACTACGTTGTCCACCACCACCACCAAAAAAGCTTTCGAATGGACTACCGCCACCGCCGAAGATGTCGCCGAACTGGCTGAATATGTCTTCCATATTCATGTTTCCTCCACCGAACCCACCAGATGCACCACCGGCATGGCCGAACTGGTCGTATCGCTGCCGTTTTTCTGCATTGCTCAACACCTCATATGCTTCGGCGGCCTCTTTGAATTTTTCCTCGGCTTCCTTGTTGTCCGGATTCTTGTCGGGATGGTATTTGATAGCCAATTTGCGATAAGCCGACTTAATTTCGGATTGATCGGCATTGCGCGAAACGCCTAATATGTCGTAATAGTCTCTTTTTGCCATGCTTACCTATCCGTTAACTTCCGACGACAACCTTAGCGTGACGCAATACCCTGTCGTGCAAGAAGTAGCCTTTTTCAATCTCGTCAATCACCTTGCCCTTGAGGTCATCGCTAGGAGCGGGAACGTTCGTAATGGCTTCCTGCAAGTCTGCATCGAAAGGTTTCCCAATGGATTCCATCTCTTTCAGTCCCTGATTGGTCAAAATAGTTTTAAGCTTTTGGGTAACCAATGACACACCCTCTTGTATCGGGGCGACTTCGGCGGCCGTTTCAAAAGCTTTCAATGCACGGTCGAGGTCGTCCAATACCGGTAGCAGATTGGCGATGACCTCTTTGCCGGCCGATTGCATGAGCTCGACACGCTCTTTAGCTACCCGGCGTTTGTAATTGTCAAACTCGGCATATAAGCGCAGGTATTTGTCGTTGGCTGCATCAAGTTCCGCACGCAACAGCTCCGTTGCCGCTTGTTCGTCAGCAACCTGTTCCTTTTCGGCTGAGGCCACGTCCGTTTCCGGCGTTTCCTGCACGGGTGCTTCTTGGTTTCCCATGGTATTCTTATTATCGTGGTTTTGTTTTTTCTTATTTCTTGCCATAGCTGTAATCAAATCAGATTGTCAACTGCCGCTTGTAACCGCAATTTAGTTGCCAGCGATGAAATTCGGTCACCCTGTCAGTGTTTCTTGTTCCAATATGCTCAAAGTGGCGTATTCGGAAAGATGGCGGCTGTAAGTGCCAGGTTATATTGACACATTGTCTTGCAATATGCCATCAGTGGTTTTGATGATGCGCGAAGGCATATTGCGGATAATTTGATAATCGTGTGTGGCCATTAGGATGGATGTACCGCCCCGGCTGATTTCTTTTAATAGCAAGACAATTTCTTCCGAGGTTTCGGGATCCAGATTGCCGGTGGGTTCATCCGCTAGGATGATTTCGGGGTTGTTTAGCAGCGCTCGCGCGATTACCACGCGTTGCTGCTCGCCACCCGAAAGTTCGTGGGGCATTTTTTTGAGTTTGGAACGGAGACCGACTTTTTCGAGCACATCCAGTATCCGGTTATTGATTAGGTTTTTGTCTTTCCAGCCGGTTGCACGTAAGGCAAAGATGAGGTTTTTTTCGACCGTCCTGTCGGTGAGCAAATGGAAATCCTGAAAAACGATTCCCAGCTTGCGGCGTAAGAACGGTACCTCACGCTCGTTGAGTTTCTTCAGATCGAATCCGGCGACCATCCCTTCGCCGCTGGCAATATGCAGGTCGCCATAAATGATTTTCAGCAGGCTGCTCTTGCCACTACCCGTTTGGCCGATAAGGAAAACAAATTCGCCTTTATCGATTGTCAGGTTTACGTTAGCGAGGACCAGGTGCTTAGGTTGGTAGATATCAACATTTTTGAGTGTGATTACCGTATCGCCGATCATATAGTTACAGTTCTAATTTCTTAATTTGTCCGAAAGGCATTTTTTTGACAATTTCCATGATGTCTGTCGCCTTTTCGCTCAACCCCAGTTTCTCCAGGGACTTATCCGGTCGGTCTACCCGGAAGTAAGCAAGCAGTGTAAAAGCATCATCGCGCAGCTGGACATAATCCGGTATTTTGGCCACTCCCTTTACTTTGATGACATACATGGTGCACAAAGTTAGCATTATTACGTGAAAGATAAAGGCATCATCGGTGTGCCGCCAAAAAATCCAGCGTGTTAACGCCATCGGCATAATCGTCGAGGGCCGGTTGTTGGCTCTCGCCAAACCGAACCACCGGGGTGGTGACGAGCAATGGCTCTTTGCTCACCACGCATTGCAGTTGTGGTGCCAGTTCATTCAGCCGGGTGAGGAGCTTTTCGGTAGATGGATAGGTCTCCAAATACAGTGCAGCCAGCGGTGATGCGCTTCGTTCATCGGGCTTGAGTAACAGAAAACCATTATCGTAATGTTGATCACCATTGATGAGGTAAATAGACTTGTTGTAATCGTAATTATTGGCGTACTTATGGTGGTTGATGACATCACCGAACGCCGCTATCCCCTCAAAGAAGATGGAAGGGTCGTAGTCTACAGGTATAAACAGTTTGGATACGCTGCGGCAGCCCAAGCCGAAATAATCAAAAATGTCCGTACCGAGTCGTCGGAGCTCTTCGGCGTTTTCCGTTCCGGACAAGATGGCAACGCTATTTCGGTTTTTGCGGATGATATGTGGTTTATGGCCAAAATAATGGTTAAAATAGCGGGAGCTATTGTCGCTCCCAGTGGCGATAACCAGGTCAAAATTGGCCAATCGGTCGGTTACTTGGATTTTTCGGGTAAAACCGGGCTCGATTTCCTGCAGCTTGGCCAGCAGGTGGGGGGTGAGTGCCGGATCCACCGCCGCCGTTTTCACCTGTACATTAAAACCCGAAGCCAGTACGCAGAGGATGTCGTGGAAACCAACCAGCGGGATATTGCCAGCCAATACCAGACCAACGGTTTTGTCGGTATCCGTATCGAACGGATAGGGGGCGAGCCAGTTTTGGAGCTCATCCATTGATAAATAGAGGGCGATGGCTTCCACCGATCGGCGGGTGTTCTCGATGGTAAACCACGGGTTATTACGATAGGCCAATTCAATGACCTGTCGTAATTCACGGTCGTCCGACCGCAGGTAATCGCCCAATTTGTGGAAAGCGTCTAAACGTTGTTTCTTTGTCAAAATGTGAGTGTTAAGGATATTTTTACGCATTATTTGTCGTATATTTGCTTCCAAATTTGTTTGGCAACAAAAAGACGACTAATTTTGTAGTGAACTTTTTAATCAGGTTGCAAAAATAGGTTTTTTATTTTATCATATTCGTAAGCATAAGAGTTAGATGGCAATTAGGATAACAGATGAATGCATAAATTGCGGGGCTTGCGAGCCCGAGTGCCCAAACAATGCAATATACGATGCAGGGGTAAGCTGGCGATTCTCGGAGGGAACCAGCTTGAGCGGTGTTATTGATTTTGGTGATGGCACCACGCTTGATGCAGATGAAGAGCAGACCGCCGTATCGGATGAAGTTTATTACATCGTATCGGATAAATGCACGGAGTGCGTGGGCTTCCACGATGAGCCCCAGTGTGCTGCGGTGTGTCCGGTAGATTGCTGCGTTGACGATGAGGATATCCGCGAGACTGAAGACGAGCTGCTGGCCAAGAAAGCTTGGCTGCATGCTGAATAAAACCCGTCATACGGCGCTATCAAGCACCGCGATGAATAAGGCCCTCCACCGATCGATGGGGGGCCTTGTTACATGGCGTGTGTGCCGAGGTTGGTGTTAGCACTTGCCGGGAACCACCAACACGGGGCAGGAAGCTCTCCTCGTTACGCTCTCTGATACACTGCCTGATATGAAATGGTCGAAGCCGGTCCGGCCATGCGTACCCATGATAATGAGATCTGCCGCCCATTCACTGGCTACGGTGAGTATTTCTTGTTTGGGGTTGCCAATCCGGTTAAATGTAAAGACTTCTTTGAGGTCTTCAAACCCTTTACTAATTTCGTCTAGCATGGACTTAGCGTTCTCCTCCTGAATTTCGGTGGTTTCGGGAACAATGATGGGTTGTTGCCCCATTAAGGGGTCTGCACCATAATTGGTCGGCGCGGCGGGTTCGATCACATGGATAAGCGCGACCGACGCCCCCATGGTCTTGGCAAGGCTATAACCGTGTTCCAATGCCTTCTTGGAACACTCACTGTCATCCGTAGCGATGAGTATACGATTGTAAACCACTGACTTGATTTCCATAACTAGCGGGGTTTTTATTCCATTACTTCCGTAAATATAACAACAATAAATTAGTTTTGGTTTTGCCGAGGCTCCTTTATATAGGATACTGCTTATGACAACTCCTGCATCAATTTGTCAAATTCGGCCCGTAAAGCAGCGAGTTCAGCCTCCACTTTGGCCAAGCGGGGTGCCAGCCCAGAGGGGGTATCCATCCCCTCGGCTGCCGAATCATCTTCTTCCGGCATGGCCATGCCCCCCAGCAGCTGCATGTAGCGGGCTTCTTTTTGTCCCGGTCGTTTCGGTAGCTGCTGCACAAACGGTTGGTCCGCGTGTGCCAGGTTGTCGAGGAACGACTGCACCTCGTCGAGCGACTCAAATTCGTACAATCTGCCGGAATTGGTATTCAGTTCGCCCGGCGTTTGTGGCCCCCGCAAGAGCAATAAGCAGATAATGGCTACTTCAGCCGGAATAACGGGATATACAATCGCAAAATTGTGTTTAAACTTGGTAACCCGGCTGGATCCGCCGATAACGGTCGATGCCAACCCCTTTTTACGAAGCGTATCGAGCGTGGTAATGACGGTATTATCGTCATATTGAACGACTGGCTTTCGTGATGTTTTTTGGTTACACCCCGCAACCAATGCATTGATTGTGAGTGGATAGTATTCGGGTGTTGTCTTCGATTTTTCCATTAAAACGCCTAATACGCGTTGCTCTTCGGCAGATAGAATGGGCAATGGTGGTATATTATCCATGGTTTGGCTTATCAATTTTTATACCCCAAAAATGGAATATTTATCCCAATTAATCAACTTTGTGTGAAAAAGACGCTTCAATTGTTATCTTCGTCGGATTAAATCAATACAGCTGTCACGACGATGTTTTACTATACCGATGCAACGATCGACCAACTTGCTATCCACCGCGTGGGCAATAAATTGCGCGATGAATTTTACGCCCTTAGTGAAGCGCCCATCGCCTTAACGGATGAACAGCTCACCACGTTACTGATGCATTACTTCCTCAGTCCGTTTGCGAAGGTAAACGAGGTGTACCGGCTCACGCACGCCAGCGGTACACTCGAGTTGAATGAAGTATATCATTTTTCGAAGTCGTTTTTTGAGGGTAAGCTGGATTTCCTATCGCTTGGTCAGCAGGTCTGCAAGCACCTTTTCGAAGCCTCCGACCACCCGAATATAAAGGGTGGGGAACTTTATGTGGTCCATCTGCGCAATGTGCAGCTAGAAGGGCAGGAGCATGACGCCGTGGGGATATTCAAATCCGAGAGCAAGGAGCCCTTCCTTAAAGTATCACCGGTGCAAAGCTCGTTTGAGTTGGGGTATGAGCAGGAAGCCATCAACATCAATAAACTAGACAAGGGTTGTGTCATCATCAATACCGAAGGTGAAGAAGGGTATAAAGTGCTGGCAATCGACCAAACGAACCGGCAGCAGGAAGCCGCCTATTGGAAAGACAGTTTCCTTGGGGTGCGCGTGCGAAATGATGCATTCAATAAAACCGGCAATTTCTTGAAGGTGTACAAAACGTTCGTGAATGAGGGGATGGATGAGGCTTTTGAGCTGGAGCGTACCGATAAGATTGATCTGTTGAACCGTTCCATGGACTATTTCAAAGAAAAGGATACATTCAACACGAAAGAGTTTGAAGAGGAAGTGCTGGGTAATCCGCAAGCCGTGGCGCTATTCAGTGATTACCGCCAGCAATTTGAAACCGATTACGAATCCCCTTTCGGTGAGCAGTTTGATATTGCGCCCGGAGCGGTGAAGAAAGCGAACTCGACTTACAAAAGCGTATTGAAATTGGATAAAAATTTTCATATCTATGTACATGGAAAAAGGGAGTATATTGAAAAAGGGTTTGACGAAGAAAAGGGGATGAATTATTATAAAGTATACTTTAAAGAAGAACATTGAGGGTTTTTCGACCAATTATTTCCAGATTCTTTCCAGATTCCGCGACTACTTTGGTCGCCATTCAAATGATGTAGCCTAATAAACGCTAATGAAAAAAAGTAAGGATGACGTATTTAACGAGGTAATCAAGAAGCCCTCGGATTTTAAGTTTGGCGCTACGGTTGCCAATGCGTTTGATGACATGGTAGAACGTTCTGTTCCGTATTACAACGAAATCCAACGGATGATTATCGAGCAGGTGTGCGAGTTTGCGGTACCGGATACGAACGTATATGATTTAGGCTGTTCAACGGGCACAACCTTTCTGAACTTGGATCCATTGGTTGATGAGCGTATCCGTTTTGTGGGGGTAGATGATTCGAAGGATATGCTCCAGAAGTGTGCGCAGAAATTAAAAGAGGCGAACCTCAAGCGCCCTTACGACCTGAAGAATGCCGACCTCCATCAGGATTTCGTGATTGAGAACGCTTCGGCCGTTGTGCTATGCCTCACGTTGCAATTTGTACGTCCGATATACCGGGAGAAGCTCATCCGGCGCATCTATGAGGGGCTCAATCCAGGTGGCGTATTGGTCATCTCCGAGAAAATACTGGCAGAAGACAGCCTGTTTAACCGCAACTTCATCAAATATTATTACGACTATAAACGCCGCAACCAGTACAGCGAGCTCGAAATCTCCCAAAAAAGGGAAGCGCTTGAAAATGTTTTGATACCCTACAAATTGAGCGAAAACACGAAAATGCTCATGGAAGCCGGTTTCAGCCATACCGAGCTGTTTTTCAAATGGTATAATTTTTCAGGATTTATTGCCATAAAAAACTAGCGGAATGGTTCAGATTGGTGATTTCTTCTTTAAGTACCGGAATTTTCTTTTTATCTTCCTCTACCTGGCGCTATTCATACCATCTGCGCCGCTTTTCAGCGATGCTACGTTCGGTTCCGATTATTACCTTTATCCCTTGATTATCGGGTTGTTGGTTACCGTATCGGGGCAACTTATCCGCGGTGCCACCATAGCTTTGGCTTACATCGTGAGGGGTGGTAAAGACAAAAAAGTATACGCCAATACCTTGGTAACCAACGGTATTTTTGCACACTGCCGCAATCCGCTCTATGTGGGCAATATCTTAATGCTCGTCGGCGTGGGCATTCTTGTCAACTCCCTGCTTTTTATGGTCATTTTCATTCCGCTGTTTCTGTTCATCTACCAAGCCATTGTGTTGGCCGAGGAGCGCTTTTTACGGAATAAGTTCGGGAGCGAATTCGACGCATATACAAAACGGGTACACCGTTGGTTAATCAATCCGATAGGCTTGTTACAAACGATCTCGGGCATGCACTTCTCGTGGAGACGCTGGCTGATGCGCGAATACAACACCCAAGTGGTGTGGCTGCTCTGTATCGTGGTGATATTGGTGTTCAAATACACGCACTGGCAATGGGATACCGCCACGCGCAACACGTGGTTTATTGCTGCGGTGTTGGTGTTGGCCTGCTATTACGGTGCCATCCGCTACCTGAAAAAATCGGGCAAGTGGAAGAAAGTGTAGGCCACCCTCCCTGCGGTGATTAACCCAGTTTCAATTCCTGCTTGGTGCCCGTTGCACAGGCGCGGTAAATGGCATCGATGATTTTGAGGTCTTTCAACCCCTCATGGCCGTCTACGGGCACGATGGGCGTGTCGCCATCTAAGATGATACCCGCCATCGCATCCATTTGCAGGGTTTGGTGGGTCACGTGCGGTTGTGTCAATTCACCTTTGTTGGTGCGCCCCTTGATGGGGCCATAGCCCGTAGAGGGCTGCATTTCCGCAAAGCCCTTTTCACCGTTAAGGAAAAAGCGGTCTAGGTATTTCATGTTGTACGTAGATAGGCATGACGCCACGGCACCGCTTGGGAACCCTAACTGGAACTGGATGGTTTCATCAACCCCCTCTTTGAATTTCACCGGGTCCGTTTTGGTTTCCTGCGCGGTGACCCAGATCGGTTCCTCGCCAACCATATAGCGCGAGCCATTAATCGCATATATACCGATATCCATCATGGCGCCGCCTCCGGCAAGGTCTTTATCCAGCCGCCATTGGCTGGGATCGCCAATCTGGAAACCACATTGTCCCTGAAAAAACTTTATGTTGCCAAATTCGCCTGCAGTGCGCATCCGAACAACTTCCACTGTCTTCGGTTCGAAATGCATCCGATAACCTACCAGTAATTTTACATTCGCTTTGGCGCAGGCATCCACCATTTCCTGCCCTTCGGTAGCATTGAGGGCCATGGGCTTTTCGCAAATGGCATGTTTTCCGGCTTTGGCTACCCGGATCACCTGGTCGTGGTGCAGCGCGTTAGGGGTAATCACATAGACGGCATCGATATTGGGATTGTCTTTTATGCGGTCGAAATTCTCGTAATCATACCTACTTTCTTCGGGAACGCCGAACCGGTCGCCCCATTCGGCCAGTTTATTGGGGGTTCCGCTAATGAGCCCCGTTATTTTGGCACGCTTGCACGCTTGCATCGCCTCAGCCACCCGCGAAGCATATCCGCCAAGTCCCATTAATGCTACCCGTAGCGTTGGGCCCTGTAACGATGTGATCGGCCTTAAGCCGGAGCTAGCAAGCGCATCATAAGACGACAGGAAGGGTAGGGTGGCGGCTGAAGCGGCCAATTTCTGTAAGAAATCACGACGAGAGTTTTTCATGCTGTTTTTTTATAAACGGTGTTTTTAAATGGTAACCGAAACAATTCCCGATTGTTTCACCTAGTGAAACTTTTCACCTGCAGCAGGTTAAACGTTTAATACGCCACGGAAGCCCCGCGCACCATAATAAGAATCAGCACCGTTGTGATAAACGAATACCCTGCCGAAACGCCGGTCGCCAAAAATGGCACCGCCAAGCTTGCGAACATCGTCGGGCGTTTTCAACCAGCTGGATGTTTTTGTGTCGAACGTTCCCAGTTGCTGTAGCGCATGGTATTGCTCTTCAGTAAGCAGCTCCACACCCATTTCGGCCGCCATGTCCAATGCGCTGTTCGTCGGTTTATGGGCCTTTCTCGATTCGAGTGCGTCCCGGTCGTAACAAAGGCTTCGACGACCCTTGGGGCTTTCCGCAGAGCAGTCAACGAACAGGTAGGTCCCCGATTTGTCGTCCTCACCCACAACGTCCGGCTCACCGCCGGTTACCTCCATTTCATCCAGCACCCATAGCTTTTCCGGCTGGGCCTCAAGCTTGGCTTGTATTTTACGCCAATCGAGCCCTTTATGCCGGTCCATATTCGTCTCAAAGCGTTCACGTAAGGTGCTGAGTATTTCGTCGCGTTGTTCGGGAATCAATTCTTTTTTTGTCGATGCCATATTGCCAGTTAATTCGATCAGTACTATCGTGTATGACGATGAGCTACCCAAAATTAATAATAACCACGAAACTAACAGACGATACGGACAACTATTTATTTCGTCCGGGCGTGTTTTTTTTGTTGCAACATAGTTGCGTGTGATAAATTATTATGTAGCTTTGTCGGATGGAACGAGCTAATTATTTCGATGTGGTCATTGTCGGCGGGAGCTATGCCGGATTGTCGGCGGCAATGGCGTTGGGGCGTTCGCTACGAAACGTGTTGGTTATCGACAGTGGGTTACCGTGCAACCGGCAAACGCCGCACTCGCACAATTTCATCACCCAGGATGGCGAAACGCCGTTGGCAATAAGTAAGAAGGCGCGCGAGCAGGTGATGCGGTATCCAACGGTACATTTCTTAGATGGTGTAGCGCTAAGCGGGGTAAAAACGGTGGAGGGCTTCGCCATTACCACAAAATCAGGCGATACGTCTATGGGTAGAAAGTTAATTTTAGCAACAGGTATCGAAGACCAGTTGCCTGATATCAAAGGCTTTGACCAATGCTGGGGGATATCGGTCGTCCATTGCCCATATTGCCACGGGTATGAGTTCCGTGACCAACGGACAGGAATCTTGGCGAATGGCGATCGGGCGTTTCACCTGGCCTCGCTCGTCAATAATCTCACCGATAAACTGGCAATCCTTACCTCGGGCCCGCCCACTTTCAGTGCCCATCAGCTCGCAAGTTTAAAACGACATGGCATTGAGATGATCGACGGCAGCGTCGTTGAAATAGTTCATCGGGACGGTCACCTCGAAAATGTCGTGTTTGACGATGGGACCAGGACGTTGTTCCACGCCCTATATGCCGCCGTTCCTTTTATCCAACGTTCGGAAATCCCCGTTGCGTTAGGGTGCGATCTCACCGAACATGGTCATATAAAGGTAGATAGTTTGCAACGGACGACCGTTGAAGGGGTATATGCATGCGGTGACAACTCCAGCCCTATGCGGTCGGTTGCCAATGCCGTCGCAGCAGGTAATTTTACTGGGGCCATGGTCAATAGCGTGCTTACGGAAGAAGCGTTTTAGTCGGCAATAAGCGATTCTAAAAACTCCCTTACTTCATGCAGGTTGTCGAATGATCGATCGGTTGGCAATTCCTGTCTGATGGACAAGTGCGTTTGCACCCCAAAACAAGTTAACCCGGCAGCCTTGGCAGCGGTTGCACCCGTCACCGAGTCTTCCATCACCAGACAGTCTTCGTGCTCCAGTCCCAATTGTGCTACGCAGCGGAGGTAAGGTTCTGGGTTCGGCTTCGGTTGGTGCACATCCGTACGGCTCACCACCGTCGAAAAAAAGTGGCGTAAGTCGTTCCGTTCCAAATGGTAGTTGGCCACCTCCCGTTTGCTGGAGGTTACGACCGCCATAATAAGCTCCCGTTGATGCAGAAAATTAATCAGATCGGTGGCTCCCGGCATCAAAGACACGGTTTCTACCTCATGCAACTCGGCAATGATTGCACGCGTGCGATCGTTGAATGCCGCTTTATCTACCGTAAAACCGTAGTTGCTGTGTAGGTATTCCAGGGCCTGGCTATCGGTTTTGCCAGCCAGTTCATGCAGCCACATATCGCTGCCCAGTGCAAACCCGTAATGTTCCAGTGCCTTCCGCCAGGCTTTATAATAAAACCACTCTGAGTCGATCAGTGTACCGTCCAGGTCAAATAATACGGCTTTCCAGTTTCCTATCATATCACGTTCTTCCATATATGCCGTAAAGGTACGAAAACCGATCTACGGTATCGACCTGTGGTGTATGCTTACGACAGCGGTTCGGGCCGTGGTGGGCTGTCGGAGGGCCTTGATTTATCATTAGGCAGCGGAATGAATTCACTATGGTCATTGGGAGGTAAAATAAACCGGCCTTGTTTCCAATCTTCTTTCGCCTGTTCAATGCGTTCTTTCCGTGACGAAACGAAGTTCCACCAGATGAACCGTTCGCCCAAGGGCTCTCCGCCGAGGAGCATCAGTGTAGTTGCCTCTTCTTTGGCCACGATACGGGGGTCGACGCCTTTGGTGAAAACCAGCATCTTCCCCGCTCCGTAAGTAACCCCATTAATCTCTACCGCTCCCTTTACCACATAAAACCCACGCTCCGCATGCTCTTGTGGTAGACCGAAACGGGCGCCTTGCTGCAAAACAACGTGGAGGTAAAACAGCGGTGAGTTGGTATGCACATCATTTTTCAAGCCATAGGCATTGCCTGCGATGAGTCGCATCCAAATACCTTTATCGGTGAAAATGGGCAGTTGCTCCGGTTTGTAGTTGGTAAAAGACGGGGCCGCTTCCTCGTCGCGTTCGGGCAGCGCCACCCAAGTCTGTATCATTTCCAAACCGCCCGCCAACGACGCTGGGTCTTCAAATCGTTCGGAGTGGGCTATGCCGCTGCCGGCGGTCATCCAGTTAACCTCGCCCGGACGGATGATCTGCTCCACGCCCAAGCTGTCGCGGTGCGTTACCGCCCCCCCGAACAAGTAGCTAACGGTCGATAAGCCGATGTGGGGGTGCGGAAGTACATCCATATCTGCTGGTGTTGCCAGCGGATTGTTAATCGGGCCGGCGTGATCCATGAAAATAAAAGGACCCACCATTCGGCGTAGTCGAAACGGAAGGATACGTTTAACTTTCATCTCGGCGCTTATTGCGGCCGTACGTGCGTCAATAACTAAGTCGAGCATTGCCTATTGTTTTTTTGATGAATGGCCGGTTCTCTGTTTTCCATGTTCGGACATCGCGAAATCCTGCCGCCGGTTCATCGCTTTGATAAATTCGACTTCCCGGAAACGTATGGCGCTCCAATCGTCGTCTATGGCCACCTGCCGTACGGCTTCAAAACCCAATTGTCCGAGTATCTCCCAGCCTTGGTCCCTATTTATTTCCGCGCGGTATTTTTTGGATGATCCTTTGGGGTAAGCAAACCATACCACAGGGTCCGCCCTTAGTTTTTCACGGACCATTGGTGTTATCTGGTCGATGTCTGCTTTCGTTTTTACGAATGCCAGTAGGAAGTCGAATTCGCCGTCCGCATGGATGGCATGATTTACTGTAGTATCTTGCGCTATCGCTTCCAATTCGCCTTCGAACTCAACCGGAGCATTTAAAATGAGGATTTCCGGTTGCTGTTTGAAGTTAAGTTTTTTGAATATGGGTGTCATGCCGCTGCATTTTTTATGATCGGAATACACATTACAGGTGTTCAAGTTAGTAAGGATTATCTTTGAAACCAAATTCCTCGCAAAATGAACTGGCTAAGTTTGTCCCAGCAGAGCGACTCACTTATTCCAGCATTTACAACCCGCGTGATGAGTAATTACAGCAGTGGGTATAAAAAAACAAACGACAGTTGTGTGCTAATAAAATTAGTGTTATTTTTGATGGTCCAATTTGATAGCATATGCATTCAAATCATTAATCAGTAAATAAAACAACATGGATATTAAAAATGCAGTACTAGGCCTCCGTACCACCATCTATCGGGTAAATGACCTCGACGCCGCCAAGCAATGGTATGCCCGGGCATTCAACACGCCACCCTATTTCGACGAACCCTTTTACGTCGGGTTCGACATCGGCGGCTTCGAGCTGGGGCTCCAGCCGGAAACAGCTGCATCGGAAATCAAAGCCGAGAGTGTGGTGGCTTTCTGGGGCGTGGCGGATCTCCGCGAGGCTTACGGGCATTTCACTGACGTAGGGGCGACGGTATATGAAGAACCCCGGGAGGTAGGCGGCGGCATCATCGTGGCCAAGGTTAAGGATCCTTGGGGCAATCTCATCGGTTTGATCTACAATCCCCATTTCAAAAGCGTATAATACTTTCATCACCAAACGCCCCTTGGCAATCGAAACAGTGGCGACGACTGCGAAAAAGGGTATACGTATAAAAATGGATGTTACATAGGGAGTTAGTGCCCCAGTAATTCCGGCAGCGCTTCGACGTCCATTTCACCCTGTTCGGTGATGGCGGTAAACTTCACGGTAAAAGTTTCGTTGACCAGTAGCGGATCGTAGGGTGTACGTACCTTTACATAGTTCCGACTGAACCCGTGCATGTACCCATCCTTGATGTCGCTTTCGAATAGCACGTCGCCGTCTTCGCCCAGCTGTGTTTGGTAAAACGCCCGTCGCTTCTTTTCCGATAGGATATGGAGCATTTTGCTGCGCTCGCCGCGCTGCGCCCCCGGTACGGCACCTTCCATCTGTGCGGCAATGGTGTTTTCACGCTCCGAATAGGTGAATACGTGCAAGTAGGAAATATCCAACCCGTTGAGGAATTGGTAGGTTTCCAAAAAGTCTTCCCGTGTTTCCCCGGGGAAACCGACAATCACGTCCACGCCGATACAACAGTCGGGCATCAGTTCCTTTATCCGTGCCACGCGGTCGGCATACAGCTCCCGTTTGTAGCGCCTACGCATCAGCCCGAGTATCCTGTTGGAACCCGATTGCAGCGGGATATGGAAGTGGGGAACGAACCGCTTGGATTGTGCCACGAAGGCGATGATCTCGTCGGTGAGGAGGTTAGGCTCAATGGACGATATCCGGAAACGGCTCACCGACTCCACTTCATCGAGCGCCTTTATCAGGTCGATGAAGTGGTCGCCGCGTTCGCCAGCTCGAAGGCCGAAGTCGCCGATGTTTACCCCGGTCAACACGATTTCCTTGATACCCGATGCACCGATTTCGTCCGCTTGTCTCACGATGTCGGCAATGGTGCCGCTTCGACTGGCACCGCGGGCCAACGGGATGGTGCAGAAGGTGCAAGAGTAGTCGCACCCATCCTGTACTTTCAGGAACGTGCGGGTACGGTCGCCCATTGAAAATGCCGGTATGAATACATTGGTCTCGGCAATCGGCGCGTTATGTATGATGGGTTTAGTTGGTTTCGTTAACTCGTTGATATGTTCAATGATATTGAACTTTTCAGCAGCGCCCAATACCATGTTCACGCCGGGTATTTCGGTAATCTCACGCGGTTTCAACTGTGCATAGCAGCCCACCACCACGATATAGGCATTCGGCGAATGACTGAGGGCTTCGCGCACTACTTTACGGCATTTCCTGTCGGCATTCTCGGTTACCGAGCAGGTGTTGATCACATAGATATCCGCAGGGTCATGGAATGGTACGGGTGCATATCCCGCATCCTGGAAGATGCGGCCAATGGCCGATGTCTCCGAAAAATTCAGCTTACATCCCAGGGTATAAAACGCAACTCGCTTGCTCATATCAGACCGCCAAAGGTACGGAAAAACAGTGGATTACTAAAGGCTAGCTAAATTCTCGGTGAGCAGTTGCAACTTCGCCTCCGCATCGGCCTTCTTGTTCCGTTCGTTGTCCACGATTTCCGGTTTTGCGTTTTGCACGAACCGTTCGTTGCCCAATTTGGCGTTTACCGATTTCAGGAAACCATTGAGGTAAGCGATCTCTTTGGTGATGCGTTCCTTTTCGGCCTCCACGTCAATCTGCTCGGCAATATCCACATAACATTCGTCCTTACCTACTAGGAAGCTCGTTGCGCCGGCCGGTTTCTCGGCGGTGAATTGGATGTCGGCCACGTTGCCCATTTTTTCCAACGCTTCGGTATAACGGGCATAGTCCACGTCGGAAGTAGCATGGATGGCCAATGGGAGTGTGGTTTTTGGCGATAACTGTTTGGCATTCCGGAGGTTCCGTATTTCAGAGACCACCTGTTGGATGACGGCGAAGTCGGCCAGCACCTTGCTGTCGTACGGGGTGCTTTCCGGGTATTCGGCCACGATGCAGCAGTCGCCCGCCTCCCGGTTGCCGAAGAGGTCATCGTGCCACAGTTCCTCGCTGATGAACGGCATGAAGGGATGGATGAGCTTGAGTACCGACTCGAAAAAACCGACGGTAGCGTCAAACGCCTCCCGTGCGATCGGCTGCTGGTAGGCCGGTTTAGCCAGTTCGAGGTACCACGAGCAGAAATCATCCCACACCAGTTTGTAAGTGGCCATCAGCGCGTCGGATATCCGGTAGCTGGCGAAATGCCCTTCGATTTCGGCTAGCGCTTGGTTGAAGCGGTGGCCGAACCAGACGGCGGCTTCCCGCTGGGCGGAAGAAGCAGGGGTATCGGCCACTTCCCAGCCTTTCACCAGCCGGAAGGCGTTCCAGATCTTATTGGCGAAGTTACGGCCCTGCTCGCAGTAGGCCACGTCGAACATCAGGTCGTTGCCGGCAGGCGAGGAGAGGAGCATGCCCACGCGCACGCCATCGGTGCCGTATTGCTCCATCAGTTCGATGGGGTCGGGCGAGTTGCCGAGCGATTTGGACATCTTGCGGCCCTGCTTATCGCGAACGATGCCGGTGAGGTATACGTTCTTGAAGGGCGGGGTGCCGCGGAACTCATGGCCAAAGATGATCATGCGGGCCACCCAGAAAAACAGGATTTCCGGCGCGGTGACGAGGTCGTTGGTGGGGTAATAATAGTTGATATCTTCGTTGTCGGGATGCCGTGTGCCGTCGAACACCGACATGGGCCATAAGCCTGAGGAAAACCAGGTGTCCAGCACGTCGTCTTCCTGCCGGATGCCTTCGGCCGTTTTGCCTGCAGCCGCAAATTCCGCAAGGGCTTCCGTCTCTGTTTTGGCCACCACCCACTCGCCTTCGGCATTGTACCACGCCGGTATGCGCTGGCCCCACCACAGTTGCCTGCTGATGGTCCAGTCCTTGATGTTTTCCATCCAGTGGCGGTAGGTGTTGATGAACTTGTCGGGAATGAGCTTCACGTCGCCGTTCACCACATAGTCGAGCGCCGGCTTGGCCAGCTCCTGCATCCGGCAGAACCACTGCATGGAAAGCTTGGGCTCGATGGCCGCATCCGTCCGTTCGGAAAAGCCCACCTGTGAGGTGTAAGGCTCCGTTTTTTCCAGCTGACCAGCTTCGTCGAGCAACTTGGCAACGGACTTGCGCGCTTGGAAGCGGTCTTCGCCCACCAGGATTTCGGCTTTCTCGTTGAGTGTGCCGTCGTCGTTCAGAATGTCGATGATCTGGAGGTTATGCTTCTGCCCCAGTTCGTAGTCGTTCAGGTCGTGCGCCGGCGTTACCTTCAGGCAGCCGGTACCGAAAGCGATATCGACGTACTCATCTTCAATGATGGGTATTTCGCGGTTCACGAGCGGCACGATGGCCGTTTTCCCCTTCAGGTGGGCCCAGCGCTCGTCGTTCGGGTTGATACAGATTGCGCTGTCGGCCATGATGGTCTCCGGCCGGGTGGTAGCGATGGTGAGGTAGGTGGGGGCATCGCCCGGCGCACCCTTCACGGCATACTTTACGTAGTAGAGCGTCTGGTTCACCTCGCGGCGGTTGACTTCCTCATCCGACACGGCCGTGCGGCCCTGCGGGTCCCAATTGACCATCCGTACGCCGCGGTAGATATACCCTTCGCGGTACAGTCGGATAAAGGTGTCAATGACCGCATCGGAAAGATCAGGATCCATGGTAAACCGCGTCCGGTCCCAGTCGCACGACGCCCCCAGCTTTTCCAGCTGTTTCAGGATGATGCCGCCGTACTTCTCCTTCCATTCCCAGGCATAGTCAAGAAACTGTTCACGTGTGATGTCTTTCTTGCTGATTCCACGCTCTTTAAGCATGGCCACTACCTTCGCTTCGGTGGCGATGGAGGCGTGGTCGGTACCCGGTACCCAGCATGCATTTTTGCCTTGCATGCGGGCACGGCGGATGAGCACATCCTGGATGGTGTTGTTGAGCATATGGCCCATGTGGAGTACACCCGTTACGTTGGGTGGCGGCATCACAATGGTATACGGCTCCCGTTCATCGGGTACCGAACGGAAAAAGCCGTTCTCCTTCCAATAGGCATACCATTTATCTTCGGCTTCCCTGGGGTTGTATGTCTTGGATATCTGCATGGAATTGTCTGCGATTATAGGGATGCAAAATTAGTGAAAGATACGTGTGAAAGCAAATCCAATCGGTTCTGTACGTGGTTTATTCGAAATAGGTGGGTTTTTACGGATAATCGTTGACAGGGAGGTGGATAATCTGGCCAAAATGCCAAACACTGCCCTACTTTTTGATGGCCAGATTTGATACCTTTTGCCGGAGGTGAAAAATGAAAAGTGGTTTAACGGTATCAAAAACAGTGTTTTTTGGTCATTTTCACCAAAACATATGTGTTTTGAGGCAAAACACATATGTTTTGGGTTGGAACTTATCTGCTTTAGGCCGGAAGTTATCCTTTCTGAGGCAGAGTCCATCGGGTTTAGGTCATCGTTGATTGGGTTTGAGTCATCGTTGATTGGGTTTGGGTCATCGTTGATTGGGTTTAGGTCATCGTTGATTGGGTTTGAGTCATCGTTGATTGGGTTTGGGTCATCGTTGATTGGGTTTAGGTCATCGTTGATTGGGTTTGAGTCATCGTTGATTGGGTTTGGGTCATCGTTGATTGGGTTTAGGTCATCGTTGATTGGGTTTGAGTCATCGTTGATTGGGTTTGGGTCATCGTTGATTGGGTTTAGGTCATCGTTGATTGGGTTTGAGTCATCGTTGATTGGGTTTGGGTCATCGTTGATTGGGTTTAGGTCATCGTTGATTGGGTTTGAGTCATCGTTGATTGGGTTTGGGTCATCGTTGATTGGGTTTAGGTCATCGTTGATTGGGTTTGAGTCATCGTTGATTGGGTTTGGGTCATCGTTGATTGGGTTTAGGTCATCGTTGATTGGGTTTGAGTCATCGTTGATTGGGTTTGGGTCATCGTTGATTGGGTTTAGGTCATCGTTGATTGGGTTTGAGTCATCGTTGATTGGGTTTGGGTCATCGTTGATTGGGTTTAGGTCATCGTTGATTGGGTTTGAGTCATCGTTGATTGGGTTTGGGTCATCGTTGATTGGGTTTAGGTCATCGTTGATTGGGTTTGAGTCATCGTTGATTGGGTTTGGGTCATCGTTGATTGGGTTTAGGTCATCGTTGATTGGGTTTGAGTCATCGTTGATTGGGTTTGGGTCATCGTTGATTGGGTTTAGGTCATCGTTGATTGGGTTTGAGTCATCGTTGATTGGGTTTGAGTCATCGTTGATTGGGTTTAGGTCATCGTTGATTGGGTTTAGGTCATCGTTGATTGGGTTTGAGTCATCGTTGATTGGGTTTAGGTCATTATTCTTCCTGTAGCGATTCCACTGGATTAGCTGTAGCGGCTTTAATAGCCTGCCCAGTTACGGTGAGCATAGCAATCATCAGCGCAGAGAATCCCGCTAAGGCAAACATCCACCACTGAAGGTCTATACGGTAGGCAAAGCCCTGTAACCAATAGCTCATCGCCCACCAAGCAATTGGAGACGCAATAATCACGGCTATAAGCACCAACTTCACAAAATCCTTAGAAAGCAAGCCGACAATGTTCGATACAGACGCTCCGAGCACCTTGCGGATGCCGATTTCCTTGGTGCGCTGCTCGGCCATGAAAGCGGCCAGCCCGAACACTCCCAAGCACGCGATGGAGATGGCGAGCACGGCAAATATGCTAAACAGCTTGGCGGCCCGTTCTTCTTCCACAAACTTCTGGGCGTATTCTCCGTTTGTGAATGCGTATTCAAAGGGCGCGCCGGGATTGATTTGTCTGAATACCCCTTCGATTTCCGCTAAAGCCGTGTTTAGCGGCGATGCGGAATCCAGGCGTACAGTGATCGCATTGAGCCAGTCGTATCCCAAGGTGAAGACGGTAGGCTGTATGGATTGGTAGGGCGATTCCATGACCATGTTGTCCACGACACCGATGATGGTATGCTCCTTCCCGTAAAACCCGATGGTTTGGCCCACGGGATCCGCAAAGCCAGTCAGTTTCGCCGCGGCTTCGTTTAAGACGACCGATCCCGTATCCGAAGGGAACGCACGTGAAAAGTCGCGGCCTGCGTTGACCTGCCATCCCAATGTGCTACCGAAATCGTGGGTCACGCCCACGACACCCATTAACGGTACCAGTCCTGGATCCTTGCCTGCCCAATCGAAATCCGAATTGTCCACGGGGCGCTCCGTTGACCGCGTAGACGACATCGCCATGTCACTCACCACGCCGGTTTGCAGGAGTTCATCGCGCAGTACATCGTAGGCGATGCCATACAGTTCCGGGGTATTCATACCAATGGTAATCAAGCTTTCCGGATGATACCCCACCGGACGGTTCTTGGCATGCTGTACCTGCCTGTCCATTACCACAAATGCTGCCATCAGGGCAATGGAAATCGTGAACTGGCCCACCACAAGCCCTCTACGGACCCACACGGCGACATGCCCCGGCTTGAACGCTCCTTTCAGTGCGGTGATGGGGCTGAACGTGGAAAGATAACAGGCCGGGTAGCTGCCGGATAGCAGGCCGGTAAGGAAGGTAACGCCCATGAGCGAGGTCCAGAAGTAGGGGGAGGCAAGGGGCAGGTTTAGCTGCTTTGCCGTCAACTGGTTGAAAACCGGAAGTAATGAAAATACGATAACAACCGTGAGCAGGAGCGCCAGAAATGCGACCAGCACCGCTTCAACCAAAAATTGTCCGGCCAGTTGGCTGCGGTTCGAGCCCATGGTTTTGAGCACACCGACTTCCTTTATCCGCTTTTCGCTCTTGGCAGTGGAAAGGTTCATGAAATTGATGCAGGCCAGGCACAGGACGAATAGGCCAATGACACCGAAACGGTACACCATGTCGATACGGCCATGGGTGGCCTCCCCGTTCTGGAACTCACTGTACAAGCGCCATTTCTCCATGGGATGGAGCGACAGTTCCTCGTTCCCACCTTTCACGTGCGGTTTGGCGATGTCCTTGATCTTTGCATTTACCTGCTCGATTCGGACCTGTTCTTCAAGTTCCACAAAAAGCTTCCAGCCCCGATTGTCCCAGTCCTGGCCGGCCTCATGCATCCATTGGAATGTGCCCATGGCCTTGTCCCACGGCAGGAAAAGCGGGGTTTCCGAAAAGGTGGTGTTTTGGGGAAGGTCGGCAAATACACCGGCCACCTGCATATCGGCCATGTTGTCCAGACGGAACGTCCTGCCGGTCGGATCCCCTTTACCGAACAACGCGTTGGCCAGCGACTGGGTAAGCAAGGCCGCCGAGGGATCCTGTAGCCCGTCCCGGCTTCCATAAATCATGTCGAGGGTAAGCATGTGTGGCAGGTCAGCCTGCACCCACATCCCGTCGGCAGAGAACTTTTTGTCCCCGTGGGCCACAATATGGGTAAAGCTGGGCACCGCCAAGGCAACACGGCTGAAATCGTCGCCAAACCTTTCTCTTAAGGCATCGGCCACCGGGATGGCAATTGCGTCACTGGTGACGCTTTCGCCATTGATGGTCTGGGTATCCATCACCTGCGCAATGCGGCCCTGATGCGTATGGTAGGTATCGAACGTAAACTCGTCCCCAATCCAAAGAGCAATGAACAGCGCGGTTGACAAACCGAGTGCAAGCCCGGTGATGTTGATGATGGAAAACATCCGGTTTCGTTGCAGGTTACGCCAGGCGATTTTGAGATGGTTTTTAATCATTGTTATGTGCTATTAGCGGTTTTCAACTTATGGACTTCGTCTGTGTTGAGGAATCCTTTGATTTTCAAATAGACCTTAAATGGTTATTGTTCAACGGTTAAATATTTTCAATAATGCTGCCAAATAGGTAAATTACTTGTATTCAATCTATTGAAAATCGCTTATCTTGTTAGGTGTTCGTATTCGGACACCTGTTGTCCGTATTCGGACAATGGATGTCGTTTCGGAAACGTCCGAAACGTCCGATACAGCCTAATAGAAATAGTTAATGATTTCGCCGTGTTAAAAGTCACGCAAAAATCACGCAAAACGGGACTTAAAGATTTATTCCAAAACCATCTGCCCATCTCTTGGAGATTC
The DNA here is from genome assembly GCF_035818675.1 of Parapedobacter flavus. NCBI lineage: Bacteria > Pseudomonadati > Bacteroidota > Sphingobacteriia > Sphingobacteriales > Sphingobacteriaceae > Parapedobacter > Parapedobacter flavus. Next base: position 220,337 of record NZ_JAYKZZ010000013.1, on the reverse strand, counting down.
TGTTTTGATTATCCAAGGAATTGTTGAGCGTGATGGCAAATTTCCTATTTTGGTTCAGTAAAGGGGGGGACATGGGTACGGGAAGTATTGCTAACTTTACCGCCCTAAGCAGTACAACGATGATATACGTCTTACTGAGTGTTGTTTCGAGTGTCACCGTTTCCGTTATCCTTAAACTGGCACGGCAGTATCAAGTGGATACCACACAGCTTATCGTATGGAACTACCCCGTGGCGGTAGGCTGCACATGGTTTTTCCTTTCGCCGGAGTGGACGCCGGCAATGGCAGACCGTGCCCCGTGGCTACTTTACGGCGCGCTGGCCGTGCTGCTGCCGGGCATCTTCTTCGCCCTCAGCGCGTCCATCCGCTATGCCGGTATCGTACGTACCGAGGTGGCCCAGCGCCTTTCGCTGTTCATTGCGCTCATTGCCGCCTTCTGGCTATTCAACGAGTCAGCACAGGCAGGCAAACTCGTGGGTGTTGCCGTAGGTGTGGTCGGTATCCTGTGCAGCATCGGCTGGCACAAAGGCAAAAACCAATATGGCCGCAACCATGGGGCATGGCTTTTTCCGATGGTCGTCTTTTTTGGCTACGGCATCATCGATATCCTGTTTAAGCAGATTGCCCAGCATTCCGGTGTACCGTACACGACGTCGATGCTCGTGGTCTTCTGCCTGGCCATGTTGGCTGCGCTGGGGTTCCTGACGTACCACCTTACGGTATCGCGCAAGAAATTTTCCGTACATGCCATTTTTTGGGGGGTGGTGTTGGGCGGGTTCAATTTCGCCAACATCCTCTTTTACATGAAGGCCCACCGGGCGCTGCCGGATAACCCCTCCATCGTTTTTACCGGCATGAACGTGGGGGTGATTGCACTTGGTGCGCTCGTGGGGATAACCCTTTTCCGCGAAAAGTTATCGTTTATCAATAAAATTGGGATAATTTTGGCCGTCGTATCGGTATTGATCATTGCTTACCTGTGAGTTTATTTGAAGACACGTATAAAACCATTGCTGCACCTGCAGAGGGGCAGTTCAAAGACCGGGGCAGTAAATTTATTGCCTATGCTTACCCCCTGCGGGATGAGGCGGCGGTGAAGGAGCTTGTAGGTGCACTGAAAGCGCAGCACCCCAAAGCCCGCCACCACTGCTGGGCGTATCGGCTCACACCCGACCGTTCCGTTTTCCGTATTAACGACGATGGGGAGCCGTCGGGCACCGCCGGTCGGCCCATCCTCAATAGTTTGCTTTCGGCCGATATCACCAATGTGCTGGTCGTGGTGGTCCGCTACTTCGGAGGTACCCTATTGGGTGTTCCGGGCCTCATCCACGCGTATAAGGCGGCGTCGCTGGATGCGCTTTCGGCGGCGGAGATTGTGGAGCTAACGGTCAATGATGTGTACCGCGTAGCTTTTGCGTATGAGCAGCTCAACGAGGTGATGCGTGTCGTGAAGGCGGAAGATCTCAACGTGTTGAAGCAGGATTTTGACAACACGTGTGCGATGGAGCTCGAGATCAGGCAAACACAGGTAGCGCAGGTGCTGGGTCGATTAGGAAAGGTGGAAGGAGCCGTAGTGGACTTCCTCCGAACCGTGTAGGTATTATTTGGTGCTTTGCGGAACATCCCGTACATTTCCGCTATAAAACGTTCTCAATGGCTGCGGGGAGAACGATAATTTGTTTTATATGTAATGCGATTATAATTGCATATAAGAACAAATTTAGCTAAGTTTGATTGCAGCAGACCTTGTTATGTAGATCCATACCTAAATGATATGAGATTAATCAAGCACCTTTGGCCATTATTGATTTCCGTGGCCCTTATTTATGTATTCCATCACGCTTGGGGCGTGCTGCCGCCGCTCGGTAAACTGTTCAGTCCATTCCAGGGTTACCTGCAGAACGCGGAGGGGGCTCCGAAAGCTGGCGACACGGAAACCGTGTTGCCGGGCATCACCGGTGAGGTTGTGGTGCGGTATGATGACAACGCCGTGCCGCACATCTTTGCCCAGAACGACGAGGACCTGTATTTCGCGCAGGGATATGTGATTGCGCGCGACCGCCTTTGGCAAATGGAATTCTATACCCTCGTTTCGGCAGGACGCCTTACGGAAGTGGTGGGGGAGGCCGTACTCGAGTACGACCGTTTCAACCGGCGGCGCGGCATGGCCCGTTCGGCTGCGGCGATCGCCGAGCGGCTGGAAGCCGATACGGTGGCGAGCCGGGCGCTGGGTGCCTATGCTGCCGGGGTGAATGCTTATATTGCCCAGCTGGCCTATAAAGACCTGCCCATAGCGTACAAGTTGCTGAATTACCAGCCCGAGCCGTGGTCGCCCTACAAGTCCATCCTCATGCTGATGAACATGCGCAACACGTTGAATGGGGGCAGCAATGACCTCCGCCTTACGCAGGTGTTGGCGAAATATGGGCCTGAGGTAGTGGCCGACCTCTTTCCGGGTTACCCGGCTATCGAATCGCCCATTGTTCCCGAAGGAACCCCGTGGGATTTCGAGCCGCTGACGGTACCGCCGGTGCCCGATGAAGTGGCCGCTCGGCCTGATAGTAACCTGCTGGCCTTTTCCGTACCTGCACCGCGTCCGCAGGTGGGGAGTAACAACTGGGCGGTGGGCGGAAGCCGATCCACTACGGGCCTGCCCATACTGGCCAACGACCCCCACCTGCAACTCACGTTGCCCTCCATCTGGTACCAGATGCAGCTTTCATCGCCCAATGTGAATGTGTATGGCGTAGCCCTGCCCGGCACGCCGGCCATCATCATTGGCTTCAATAAGGATATAGCCTGGGGCGTTACGAATGTCGGTTCGGATGTGATGGATTTCTACCGCATCCGTTTCCGCGACAGCACCTTTACCGAGTACTGGCACGATGGGCAATGGAAGCCGACGGCGGTGCATGTGGAGACTTATCGGCTGAAGGACGGTAGGGCGTTTCACGATACCCTTTATTATACCCACCACGGGCCGGTGGTGTACCATAAGCCCGCGGAAGGCGCATATACCGACAGGGCGCCTGTGGGTTATGCCATGCGCTGGATAACGAACGAGACGGACGGGGCCGATGTGCTGACCTTCCATTACCTCAACCGCGCCAAAGATTACGATGATTACCGGGCCGCGCTGGCCTATTTCACCGCACCGGCACAGAATTTCGTGTTTTCGAGCAACGATGGCGATATTGCCATCACATCGAATGGCAAACTGCCGCTCAAATGGAAAGGGCAGGGGAAGTACCTGCTGGACGGCACGCTGGCATCGCACGACTGGCAGGGGTGGATACCGCGGGAGCAGAACCCTACGGTGAAGAATCCGCCGCGGGGCTTCGTGAGCTCTGCCAACCAGTTCCCGGCCGATACGACGTATCCCTATTACCTCGATTGGCGATTCGCCCATCCCAGTCGTGCCCTTCGCATCAATGAACGGTTGGCGGCCATGACCGCCGCCACGGTCGATAGCCTGCGCGACCTACAGAACGACAATTTCAATGTGGATGCACGGCGTATTTTGCCGCGGCTGCTGCGCGGACTGGCTACGGACGATTCGATCCGGCGGTCGGCGGAATACGATATCCTCGAACGGTGGGACTACCGAAACGATGCGGACGCCGTGGGTGCGACGATTTTCGAAAGCTGGTTCGATGAGCTGCCCGCCGCCATCTGGGGCGATGAGTTCCCCCGCGATGAGCAGCTGTTGTACCCGAGTCTCGATCGAACCTATACACTCATCGAGCGCGAGCCCGATGCAAAATGGTTCGACAATGTGCTGACCGTAGATACCGTTGAGACCATCGACGCGATCATTTGCCAGAGCTTTCAGCAAACCGTAAGTGGTTTACGCGAGCGGTTCGGCGAGGTGTCTGCGGAAAGCTGGGCTTGGAGCCGTGTGAAAAACACGCGCATCATGCACTTGGTGCCCAATTTCAGGTCGTTCGGCCGCACGGGTATCGTCACAGGCGGGGGCGGCAACATGGTCAACGCCACGTCAGGCACCCATGGCCCTTCATGGCGGATGGTCGTACAGCTCGATGGCGACTGGCCGAAGGCGTATGGTCTGTATCCGGGAGGTCAGTCGGGCAATCCCGGCAGTGTGTATTACGATAACATGATCGACCGGTGGGCTGCCGGTGAACTGGATACGCTGTTGTTCATGAAAACCGTGGATGAGCAGTCGCCGAAGCTGCAGCGGGATGTATTGTTGAAACCTAACGAATAAATCGATATGCTTTTCCTTTTTATCATCATTGTGGGTGCGGTGCTTTCGTTTTTTGGACCATGGTGGACCATTGCCCCGGTGTGTTTCGTGGGGTGTTGGTGGTTGGCTCGGCAAGCTTCAGGTGCTTTCTGGACATCGGCCAGCGGTGGCGCTGCGGTATGGGTAGGTTATTCCATTTACCTGCATATTAGCACAGGCGCTGGCTTGGCTGCGCAGGTGGCGGGAATTTTCACTGGCGGGGCACCATTCGCAGCCGGTCCGGCCGGGGCCGTGCTGATGGTAGCTATCTCCGCCTTGGTGGCCGCCCTGGTAAGTGGGTTTGCAGGGTTGGCCGGTCTACGCATCAAGCAGCTGTTAACTTAAGCGATAACATAACCGTTCACTCCATCCACCCAATGATTGCGTAGAGCCACGGCAGGTCGAAGGTGGTCCATCCGTTGTATGGTGCCGTCCATACTTTTATACCTTTCGGATAACCCAAATTGGCCCCCACGTCAGCATACGCTACGGCCAAGGCGTTATCGGTTGCCGTGGCATCGTTGCCCCAAACCGTACCGATTTCTCTTTCGCCATACCGGTACGTAAGCCCTTTATATTTATCCCGAAGGGCGGCCGAAGCGTTGTATCCCGTGTACGAAAATTGCGCGTTGAGGAAGAAATACGGATCAGGCAAAATCGTTCCACTTTCCAGGTTTAACAGATACCTGCGGCCATTCGTTGCCCGGTAATGGATATGGTTGAAATGGTCTTTTGAGAATTTTCCTTGGGGCAGCTGGGTGACATTCACGGAGTCGATGCGGAAAAGCGTCGTGTCGTGTTTTGTGGATAGGGTATATTGCCTAAGTTCGACGGTGTGCATCTTCGCATCTTTGTGGAAGATGTGGTTGTCGTACAAAAAGTTGTCGTTATCCAGCCAGTGGGCACCAATGCGGGATAGTTCCAGATTCATGATGATCGGCCCCGAAAGGTCAGGATCGGGTATGGCATCCAGGAGTTTAAAGTTTTCGTCGCGAATTTCGACACGTTTTAAATAGGCTGTATAGATTGTTTTTCGCCCGTTTGGCGAATAGAAGAGTGCCCGGTGGTTCGATGCGGATTTGTTCGTTTTCCTGAACGATCCCGCTTTGGCTCGATGGTATGTTAACGTAGCCAGATCGAGGAAATAAAATTCGGTCGGCTGGCCGTCCTTACGCCTTTCATACACCAGGGTATCGCCTAGGGCTTCGATGAATCGATCTTTCGGATCGCTATTCTCCCAGATGAGTTTCCGGTATTTCACATCAATGACGGCACCGTCGCTGCCGATGACGTACCGGTTTTCGTGCCACGATGAACTGCCCAGGTGGAAGGAGATATCGGGTGGCCCGGGCTTGTCTTCAAAAATTGTGTCTTTCGACGTGAATAGGCCGTCTTTGAATGTATAGGTCGTCAAATACTGGTAGCTGATGTCGCCTTTTTTGTTTTCAACGACTAGCAGTTTCTGCGCGCGCTGTGCCAATGCAATAAAGCAGAGCATGGACAGTATCATGGATAATAGTGGTCTCAGCATCGTTTGTGTTCGGTTATAATGGTATGTCGAGACGATAAAAGTAAGGATATTATTTTAATACCCATAAATACCTAATTTGGTGTATTGCATGGCGGCCTATTTATGTCGACCTTAGCTGACAGAAACGACCATGTAAATGAAAATGTCATGAATTATAAAGCAATTGTATTGATCCTAGCCGTGGCCGTAGGTGGGATGGAAACCGCGAACGGACAGTTTTTAAAAAAACTCGGCAAGAAAGTAGAGAAGGCAGCCGAACGCACCGTGGAACGCCGTGCAGAACGCGAAACGGAGAAAAAGACCGACCAGGCACTAGACAAGATACTTGAGCCAGGCGATAAAAAGGGGAAGAAAGAAAAAGGGGAAACGAAGGGAAAGGCCGCGTCTGAAGGGAGCGACAGTGCGGAAGAAAGTAACGCAGCGGTAGCTAGAGGCCAGGCAGCACTGGCCGCGATGCTTGGCGGCGGCAGTATGGAAGATGTACCCGACACCTATACGTTCTCCTACCGTGCCACGATGAAAATCATCCACGATGATGCTAAAGAGGAGACCGCGATGCAGTATTGGCTGGAACCGGAAGCCACGTATTTCGGGACGAAAGTCCTGATGGAGGGCGCCGCTAACAACCTTGCCGTAATGGATATGGAAAACAAGGCGATGGTGATGTTCATGGACGACGGCGACCGAAAGACCGCTATGCGTCTCAACGGTAGCCAGGAGGTGATGGATAAATACCTTAAGTTCGCGGTGGAGAGTGAGGAAGATGAAGAAGTTAAGGTAACACCCATAGAAAGCAAGACCATTCTAGGCTACCATTGTAAAGGTTTTCAAATGGAGACGAGTGATGGGGTTTCGAAAGTGTGGGTTACTGAAGAGGCTCCCGTTGGTTTGTTCAGCGGCATGTTTCAGACCGACAACGTTCCCGAAGGGATGCCGGATTTCGGCGCCAAAGCTTTATTTATGGAAATGGAGTACCTGCCCAAAGATGGGCAGGATGATCCATATCGTATGATTTGTACGGAACTAAAACAGGAATCATTGGCCATCCACAAAAAGGATTACCAATCTGCTATCTAACTTGGCCGTCGCCGTACACGTAGTATTTATTGGTAACCAACTGCTCCAGTCCGAGCGGCCCGCGGTGGTGTAGCTTATCCGTGCTGATAGCCAACTCGGCACCTACGCCCATGGCCCCGCCATCGGTAAATCGCGTAGAGGCATTGTGGTACACCGCCGCGCTGTCTACCTGCTCCATAAAGGTATCTGCTTTCTTCCGGTCGGCGGTCAGGATAACCGTAGAGTGCCCACCGCTATACCGATTGATTTTGTCGACTGCCGATTCCAGTCCGTTAACCACCCCGAAGCAGATTTTGGGAGCAAGGAACTCTTCGTACCAAACAGACTCATCTGCGATGGGCTCTGCTTCTTCCAGTAGGGAAAGCAGCGGTTGTTCAGCCAGCAATTGCATGGATTTGGCGCGCAATGCGTCACCCAGTTGCTTCAATTTTTCGGGTAGCCCGGGCGTGGTTTCATCCACCAGTACTTTATCCAGCGCATTGCAGGCGCTGATCTTGTCCGTTTTCGAATTGATCACCACGGGTAATACCTTCTCCCAGTCGGCATCGGGGGCAATGTAGGCGAAATTATTACCCCGTCCGCTCACCAGTACGGCACACTGCGCGTGTTCCTTCACAAAGTTGATCAACTTTTCGCCGCCACGCGGCACAATCAGGTCAATGGGCTGCGACGGATTCTTCAGGAATTCCCGCGTCGCTTCGCGATCCAGCGTTATCAACTGGATCCAGTCGGCAGCCAAACCGTTTTCTGCGAGCGCACGGTGCCAGCAGTCGACCAATACCTGGTTGGTGTGCACCGCCTCTTTACCTCCCTTCAGCAGGATTTTGTTATTGGCCTTGAAGGCCACAACGGCGGCCTCGATAGTTACGTCGGGTCGCGATTCATAGATAATCAGAATGGTGCCGAACGGCGCCGTGCGGTTCTCAATACGTAATCCGTTGTCCAGCACGCCCGACGACCGTACCCCGCCGATTGGATCGGGCATGTCCATAACGGTTTGAACAGCGCGGATCATACCGTCCACTTTAGCGTTGTCTACCACCAGACGATCGTACAGCGCCCGGTCTTCGCGGTTAAACGCGTCGAGGTCTTGTTGGTTAGCGGTCAATATCGCATCGCGGCTATCGTTGATGATCGTGGCCATCGATGATAGTACGCTGTTTTTCTGTGTTGTTGTAAGTAATTCCATTATATTGTTTATTTAGCGGGTAACCTTCGTTCCCGCTGTTTTACCGAAGACGATGTCGGTAATGATATCGTCTGTTTTTCCATTCGCAATAAAAGTAGGGATATTCTGCCGCGCGGTGTGCTTAGCGACCCGTAGTTTGGAGGCCATCCCCCCGCGGCCGCTGGCTTCGCCCTTATCCGTTTTTTGGATGTACTGCTCCACGGGTTCATCCACGTTGAGATGAGGGATCAATTCGCTGTTTGCGTCGTCCGGATGGCCGTTGAACAACCCGTCCGTGTCGGTGAGCAAAATCAATAGGTCGGCGTTAATCAATTCGGCCACCAAGCTTGCCAGCTCGTCGTTGTCGGTAAAGGTCGACATCGACAGCGACACGGCATCGTCTTCGTTGGCGATTGGGATAACTCCCTCGGCCATTAGGCCTTCATAGCAGTTGACCATGTTGTCGCGGTGTTTGCCGATATCAAAATCGCGCTTCGTTGCCAATACCTGAGCACAGCGCATGCCGTGATGGTGGAACAGGTTGTAGTAGTGCCGCATCATGCGCGGCTGGCCGATGGCCGAGAACACCTGTCGGCGGGTAATCTTGTCCGTTGCCTTCAGTCGATGGCCCATTACCTCCTTGCCGGCGATGACCGAGCCCGATGAAACCAATACGGCGTGGATGCCGTGTTCATAGAGGTGGGCAATTTGATCGACGAGTTTCGTAAGGATTTTCCCGGTGATACGGTTGTCCTTATTGGTAATGACATGGGTGCCGACTTTGATGACGACCCGCTGTATGGGTTTGCCTACTGTGGTTTCATTATGCATTGGTAGCCTCCTTTCCTTCAGTTTGTTTGCCCAGTTCTTCTGCTCGGTGGAATGCGGCATAGGCTGCTTCCTGGATGAGGGCATTGACGTTGTTATCATCCATCGAATCGAGCGCTGCACGGGTGGTGCCACCCTTGGAGGCGACCCTCGCCATCCAGTCTTCCGGACTTAAGGTTGATGAGTTGAACAGCTCGACTGCACCGGCAAATGTCTGGCCCACCAATAGCCGAGCATCTTCTTTGCTGAAGCCCATCTTCAGTGCGGCATCCATCATTGCCTGCATAAAATAGAATATATAGGCAGGTCCACTTCCTGATATGCCGGTAGAGGCATCGATTTCGGATTCGGACGTTAAACTAATGGAGCGCCCGGTGGTATCGAGTAGCTGCTCAATAGCAGCCAGCTCCAGTCGGGATACTTCATCGGAGCCAGTGAAGGATGTCATCCCCAGCCCAACCTGCGCCGGTAGATTGGGCATGGCCCGCACCACTTTCCCCGCGTCAAGCCCCTGCTTGATGGTGTCTATTGTTACACCCGCCATGATGGATACAAACAGCTGCTCCGCTGAAATCATCGGCTTCATTTCTTCCATCAATGCGGCCGCATGTGCCGGTTTAACCGCGATCAATACCACGTCTGCTTTCGGTACGCAGGTGTCTAAACCCTCATGCACGTCGAAAAGCCCGCAAGCCCGCAGCTCCGCTTGCTTTTCTTCGCTTTTATCAAAAATCATTAAACTTCCGGGTGTTAAAAAATTGGACTTAGCGATCGCTTCCGCATACGTCATTCCCATGTTACCGCCGCCAATTACAAGTACGTTCATTTTTTCTTTCTTTGATTCAATTTAATTTTCAACTATTTACCCCATGAAGTACAACCTTCATGCAGGCATGCCAGTTTTTGTCATATTGTTAGTCAGCTTGCGGGAAATGCCCCGCATAGCGAGATGCCTCAACCGAGTTAACCCCGGCTATCTAACCGCAATGGTGATTTATCTTCGATGGGCTGCAAATATGTCAGTTGGGTAATTCTGCGTCAGCCCTACTGCAATATTGTCACCCGTTCTGCGCGTTACTTTACCTTCCGCGTACGGATGGCTTCCAGATAACGATTCAGCTCGCCCTTCACTTTCGGCGCTAGCAGAAACAGGCCGATGATATTGGGGAAGGTCATGGCCAGGATCATCGCATCCGAAAACTTAATCACCGAATCGAGGGTGGCCGCGGCACCGATGACCACAAACACCAGAAATAGCACTTTATACGACAGGTCGGCCCATTTAGAGCGGCCGAACAGGAATTTCCACGATTGGATGCCGTAATACGACCACGACAGCATGGTAGAAAAAGCAAAGAGGCAAACCGCCAAGGTAAGCACGATAGAAAAATGGGGAATCACGCTTTCGAATGCCAAACTGGTCAGCTCAACCCCACCCACGGCACGTTCGCTGTCACCGATCAGTACGTTTCCTAATTGGTCCGTAACGCCGTAGGTGAACATACCCTCGCTGTTAAAGAAAATAATCGTCAGCGCCGTCAACGTGCAGATGACCACAGTATCGATAAAGGGTTCCAAGAGCGCGACCAACCCCTCGCTGGCCGGATACTGTGTACGCACGCAAGAGTGTGCAATGGCTGCAGAGCCAATGCCCGCTTCGTTCGAGAAACTTGCGCGGCGGAAGCCGGTGATCAACACCCCTACAAACCCACCGAGCCCGGCAGCAGGCGAAAATGCCTGGCCAATGATAAGGCCGAATGCCTCGCCGATGTATTCGTAATGTGCTGCGACGACTGTAAGGGCGCCCAACAGGTAAACGATGCCCATGAAAGGCACCAATTTTTCAGTGATTTGTCCAATGCGTTTGATGCCACCGATAATTACAATACCCACCAGTATGGCCAGCCCAATTCCGAATACCGTTTTAATAAAGCTGCCGTCGATACCCATGGTTGTGGTTAGTTGGGCAACCGCTTGATTCGATTGAAAAGCATTTCCTCCGCCGAGTGAGGCCCCCACACACATCAACGCGAAAATAATGGCCAATACTTTGCCCAACCGGCCGGCCTTCAACTCCTTAAATCCTTTGGATAAGTAGTACATCGGGCCGCCGTAGGTTTGGCCGTCTTTTCCCACATCGCGGTATTTCACGCCCAGTGTACACTCCACAAATTTGGTACTCATACCAAGCAGGCCAGAAATGATCATCCAAAAGGTAGCACCGGGCCCACCAATGGCAATGGCTACGGAAACGCCGGCAATGTTGCCCAGTCCAACCGTACCTGATAGCGCAGCTGTGAGTGCCTGGAAGTGGGTGAGCTCGCCGGCAACCGGCTTCCCATCGGCCGAGGGCTGCTGTTCCACTTCGTCATATTTACCCCGTATCGCACGCATCGCAACCGGTAGTTTTCGGATATTGACAAGTCGGAAATAAATAGTAAAAAAAATGCCCCCTGATACCAATAAAATCAAGACGAGCGGAATAGAAATCTCGTCAGTAAAGGGAATCGCGAAAAAAACAACCTGTTCCCACCAGTTAGCGATGGGCGCGAACCATTCATCGATCTGTTGGTCGATGCCGACCGCACCAACCGGGAGGGGTAATAATAAAATGAAAAGTAAAATGGTAAATAATACTGATAAAGACGCTGTCTTCTTATATAAACGCATAAAAAAAATGGGATTTTTTTTAAATGAGAAAAAGTTCAGGTCGCAAAATAACAAGAATGGGTGGATTAGCGAAACTTTTCCGCAGGAAAAATCAAGAATGTACTTCTATTCACACTACTCAATTGTATCTGTACTATTGATGTAGCGAAGCAAACGATACGCCCGCGCCGATCGATAGTACCCTGTTTTTTATATCTTTTGACCACTTGTTGGTGTCGTAAGTGATGTTGGTCAAACCGAAGCTATAGCTTGCATGGAGCGATACGAAACTGAATTTTACACCGGCCAGAAAATTGATTCCATAATCTAGGCTTCTCAAGTTTTTGTCTTTGTAGATGATCACGGCCGACGTGGAGCCGTCGGAATAGGTGTTTTCTCCATTCATGGCAATACCGATATAGGGGCCTCCACCTGCAAAGACATTCCCGTGGTTGCCAATGGGTATTTTCCCAAGCGCATTGATGGGTATATCCAACCAACTCGTGCGCTGCGTAATCTCATCGGCACCGGCCACAGCATCGGTTTTCGTTACGCGTGCACCTTTACCATGTAACGCAACTTCCGGCTGAAGGTAAAGGCCCGGCGCCATCCGAACCGCCAAGTATCCTGCCAGGTAAAAGCGGGCTATGGGCGACGCTTTTGATGGTGCCGCGTGGTCGCCGTAACTGTACGTAGCATAATTAACGCCGCCTTTGATGCCGAAATCGGTTTGTGCTTGGATGCTGGCTATAGGGAAGGAGAGTAGGATGATGATGAGCGGGAATAGATTTCTTTTCATATACGCCGGTAAATATAGAAAGAAGTATCAATGACACGTTAAATTTTCGCAAATAGTTCAGATATTTTTGGAGACAGCCCGTAAACGGACGATGGGTTTGCGCTGTATTGATTAATCGTTCCATAATAAGACTGCCATAAATACCTAATTTGGTGTATTGTATAACCGTTTATTTGTGTTGACATTTGCTTACCGATTAAATCATACCCTCTTTTGGGGGTTGCCTAGCCGGTGAAACGAGGACATTTTTGAATGATGAGATGTCTGATTATTAACAATATAAATAAAAATTATGAATTGCTTTAAAAAAGGAACGTTACGTAGGACATGGGTACTGGGAATAGTGTCTGTGGCCGTGGCCACCACCGCCCTGACCGGCTGTAAAAAGGCAAACCCGCTTGGCCTTGGTGGATGTGATGACTTGGTAAAAAAGAGTGAACAATTTTCGAAGGCCGCGTTGGCGTTTTCTGAAGACATGAGCGTAGCCAATTGCCAGAAGTATAAAAAAGCGGGCGAGGATTATCTGAAAGCCGCCCGGAAATGCAATATGTATCCGGAACTTAGAGAAGCCGCCGAGGAAGCCATGGAAGAATGGGGCGATATGGACTGCAGCGAGATCAGCAATCAGTGAGTAACAGAGCCACGCCCATGGGGGCTATACACCGGCTTCATGAATCACGGCGAGGGTCTTGCGCAACCCCGTTTCGGCAACTTGCTGTAGGTCTTGTTTCCAGTATTCGGGGTTGTATAATTCCAATGATACACACTTTTCGAAACCGGTGGCTTTGAGATCGCGAAGCACCTTCGTCAATGGTAGGATTCCGTCACCGGGGTATACCCGGTGGCTATCTTCTAACTGCGCTAATGCCGGTGTAGCCGGTGCGTCGGAAAACTGAAAGATGGCTATGCTTTTCCCGCTGATGAGGGGTAGTCCTTCAAAGCCTCCTTCAGAAATGTACATGTGGTAGGTGTCTGGGATCACCATGGCATCCGGATGGTTGGCGTCCAAAGCCACGGCCATCGCTTGGCCCAGCGTTTTCAGCGGGAAATATTTCACGAAGACCAATGCTGCATGCAATCCGTAGTCGTTTTTTGCCAATTCGATGAGATCGCGGTAGCGTTGGGATACCCACCGTTGATCGTAGTTGTCGCCCACAGTGTTCGGGATGGTCTGTATGTGCTGGGACCCGATATCGGCCGCCATGCGCATGCGTCGGCGGGTGTCAATGAGCGATTGCTCAAAAAGTTCCGGCGTAGGTGGTAATGCATTCCACAGACCGATGACGCTGGGTACAAAAAGCCCGAGGTCTTCGATTTCCTTGCCGAGGTCTTTAAGGTTACCGCCGCTGGCTTCGAATTCCGCCAGTTCACCGTCCCACGGCTCGATGGCATCGTACCCAGCCTTGGCCGCGATCTTTACTTTTTCAGGCAAGGACGCGGGCCTTACCGTAGCGGTATCCAGGCAAATTGGCCACGGGCTTACGCCGTTCTGATAGCGCTTTTGCGTACTGGGTTGTGCTGCTTGTACAGTAGGGCCGGCCAACAAGGCACCGGAAGCCGCGCCTAACGCGATAAAGGTTCTACGATCCATCGGTATTGCTTTATGAGTTGTTCAAAGCAATAAAGGTAGGAATAAAAAATCAGTAAAATCACTATGTTTGCAGCATGAGCAACCGGTTACAACAGCTGATTGAATTTTTGAAGGAAAGCCCCGGAGATCCTTTTTTGACCTACGCCTTGGCTACGGAATACCTCAAACTGCAACAAACGGACGAGGCGCTTCGGCATTACGAGGCGTTGGTGAACGACCACCCCGACTATGTGGGCACCTATTATCACCTTGGCAAGTTGTATGAAGCCCTGGGGCGAAAAGCGGATGCGGTAATTACCTATGAAAAAGGCATGCAGGCTGCCCGCAACAAGCGCGATATGCATGCGCTGTCTGAACTGCAGGGGGCGTATCGATTGGCGAGGGGTGAAGATGAAGATGATGACGACGACGCGTAAACGCCGCCGCCGTCATTAAGCTTTCTCTAAACAGAGTTCGCGCAGTTTGCCTACAACAAAGTCGATTTCTTCCTTCGTATTGTTTTTGGAGAAGGAAAAACGTACGCAGGGCCGACCGCTATCGGCTTGGATGGCATGGAGTACATGTGACCCGATGTCAGACCCCGAGCTGCACGCGCTACCGCCGGAGGCAGAAATACCCGAAATATCGAGGTTGAACAGCAGCATATCGGCCAGGTCGGTACAGGGGAACGAAACGTTGAGTACCGTATACAGACTGCTTTCAGGCGTGGTCTCGCCGTTGAACCGCACATCGTGGATGTGCGTTTTCAGTTGGGCCATCATGTAGTCTTTGAGGCCCTGTATGTATTGTTGGTGCTCGGTCATCTGCGCATAGCAGATTTCGAGGGCTTTGGCCAATCCCACGATCCCATACACGTTTTCCGTACCGCCGCGCATGTTACGCTCCTGGGCGCCGCCATAGATAAATGGCTTGATCTTCGTGTGGTGGTTTACATACAGGAAGCCTACGCCCTTCGGGCCGTGGAACTTGTGCGCCGCGCCCGTTACAAAATCGATCTGTAATTTATTGAGGTCGTGTACATAATGCCCCATGGTCTGCACGGTATCGGAGTGGAATAGGGCCTGGTACTGCTTGCATAGGGCCGATACGTATTCGATATCCGTGATGGTACCGATTTCGTTATTGGCATGCATCAAGGAAACCAACGAGCGGGGGTTGGCTTTGAGCAGCTGCTCCAGCTGGTGTAAGTCTACGTTCCCCTTATCGTCTACCTCCAGCAGGCTCAGCCGGATCGTGCCGTTTTTTTCGAGCTCTTCGAGCGTATGCAGTACGGCGTGATGTTCCAAAGGTGAAGTGATGGCGTGGGTGATGCCGTGGTCGATGATACCCCGCACGATGGCTGTATTGTCTGCCTCGGTGCCGCCCGAAGTAAAGAATACCTCTGCCGGCGATACATTGAGGAGGCCAGCAACGGTTTTCCGGGCTTTCTCCACAATGGTCTTCACCCGCCGCCCATGCGCATGGATGGAAGAGGGGTTTCCATAGTCTTGCTCCATTGTGGCCACCATAGCGGCGACGACCTCGGGGTCTATCGGCGTGGTAGCTGCATTATCCATGTATACTTGCATGGCACAAAGATAAAAAAAAAGCACCGGATGGTACCCGGTGCTTTCTTGTAATATTTAGTCAATGCGTTGGTCTACCGCTGTCCCGGCAGGTATACCTGGAAGCCTAATGCGACACCTAGGCCACTTTGCCCTGTTGATCCTGAAACGGTCGCTTTACTGTAGTTGTATCCAGCTGTTGCTTCCAATGCGACACTGTTGGTGATAAAGTGCGCATAGCCTACATTGGCGCCCAAAGCCAAGGATGCCCCCGAGCCCGGTGAACTGCCCGAGATACCCACGTCGCCCTGAGCAAAGAAACGACCACTCGCGCTTGAGCCTTGTGGGAAATAATAACGTACGAACGGGGCGACACCATAGCCCCACAGGTCATCGCCATCGGGAACGGTGGCCAACGAACCTACCAAACTCAAACCGATCGCCACGCCGTCCGAAACGAAATAGCCAGCCCGAGGGTTAAGCATGATGTTAAAATTCTCCCCTTCGAAGCTATATCCCAAGCTACCCAAACTTCCACCCACAATCCAGTTTCCTTGCTGAACGGGAGCCATGCCTACATTAGCCGAGGTCTGTGGCCTGTTTACGTCTTGTGCATTTGCCGCGAATACGCCGGCAAGAAATAATGCTGAGAATAAAATTACACGTTTCATGGTCTTTCGTTTAAATGTAAATGTTTATTATGTCATTTAACTATTCGTTTAAATAACACAAAACATGCCACATTGTTTATTAGCCCATGTGAATGGCGGTTAGTTGCTGGCCGTCAGTCGGATAAATAGGGTCTCGAGACGCTCGTCGGCGTACCTGCTGGTTAGCTCTGCTAGGGGAAAATCGGCTACAATCTGGCCATGATGGATGATGATGACGTCGTCACAGATGGCTTCTACTTCTTGCATAATGTGGGTAGACAGTAAAACGGTTTTTTCGCGACCGAGGTTCCTGATCAATGCGCGAATATCCTGCAGCTGGTTGGGATCAAGCCCGGAGGTAGGCTCGTCGAGGATCAGAATGTCGGGATCGTGGAGGATGGCCTGTGCCAGTCCGACGCGCTGCCGGTAGCCTTTTGACAATTGGTGTATTTTTTTGTGTTGCTCGGCGACGAGCCCGGTGAGGGCGATGACCTCCGCGATACGTGTCTTGCTGTTCGCGATATTGTGCAAGCCTGCCATGAACGCAAGGGCTTCCCTTACATACATATCCACATAGAGCGGATTGTCTTCGGGGAGGTAGCCTGTGCGGCGACGGGCAGCAAGATTATCGTGAGGTATGTTGTTGCCGGCGATAATGGCGTGGCCGGAAGTAGGGACTAGGCTACCGGCAAGGATTTTCATGGTGGTGCTCTTTCCTGCGCCATTGGGGCCAAGAAACCCCAGCACGCGACCGGGTTTCGCTTCGAACGAGATACCTTTCAGGGCGCGGTGTGTGCCATAGCGTTTATGAAGGTCAGTGACAACGATAGACATGGTACGTCAATTGATGAAATTGGATGTCAGTTTATGGGCTAAGCGATAGGCATGCAACGCGTCACCCGCTTCACGCGGCCGGTCCGTCGCTAGGATGTCGGCCCCATTTTCTACCAAGTGTCTATAAACGGTGTCGCCACGTGTCGCGGCCTGCTTATCGATATTACCTATGGTGCCCAAGATGCAGAGGATACCATGGTCGTGCAATAGACCGTATACCGCGGGTGCCACGTTGGAGGTTCCCACGAATGCGACCAGCCGATTGTCGGGAATGCTGCGGTCGTTGAGCCTAAGCAGGTCTTCGCGGGAGCGGATGGACGCCGAGATCATTAAATCGGGGGCCAATTGGTGTACGGTTGCGGCTTGCCCCGCATTGTAGGTGATGATTACGCTATAGGCTTGTGCGTGGTTACGCTGTATGGCGTCGATAACGAAGGCGTAGGGTACATCGCGTTTCACGTCGATAGTAAAGATGACTTTGCCTGCGCCCCATTGCAGGGCTTCATCGAGGGAGGGAATACGGTAGCGGGTGGTTTTCCCGTCGGGGTCTTTCAGGTAGAGCTCCCTGAGCTCCGAAAAGTTCCAATCGGCCACCTTGCCCGACCCGGTGGTGGTGCGGTCCAGCGTTTCGTCGTGCAGCAATACGAGTACCGAATCATTGGTCATCCGTACATCGCACTCGATGATGAGTGGCTGGTAGCGGTAACTGTTTTCAAAGGTCTCAATCGCATTTTCGGGGAAACCACTTGCCGGTCCGCCGCGGTGTGCGCTGATCAATGGGTAGCGGCTCTCGGTATACGTGAGGAAACGGTATAGGTCGTCCACGGTGCCCAGTTTAATGTGATGCCCTCCGTTTCGGTATTCACCATTACCTACGCTGGCGGGTATACAGGCGGAAGCGAGGGCAATCAGCGCGAGGACCAGAAAGGGGAGCGGGCGACGGATCATAATGTAAACATCGGAAATGAGATAACCGGATAAAGATAACGATTTGTCGTTAACAATCACTTCGAAAGGCTAATCAGGTCCTCTAATCGCATGGAAAGCTGGTCGACAATGTGGGTAGCTTGTTGGTAGTGTGGGGTGCGATCGGCCAGTTTGGCGGTGATATCGTCGAGCAATGCCATGCCGGTGAGCCCGCCGAGCGCCGGTCGCGCGGCGATATCGGTTTGCATGAGTCTACTCCACAACGCTTTTGGAGGCATACAAAGATAGATGGTTTTGCCGGTTTTATTCATCCAGGCCATGTTGTCGAAATAACAGGGGGTGCCGCCACCCGTGGCAACCACAGCCGGCTGTTCGAATGGCAGGTTTTTGAGAATGCGGCTTTCCAGTGTCCGGAATGCGGTTTCGCCATGCTGCGAAAAGTATTCGGCTATGGGCACGCCTGTTTCGTTGACGATTTCTTCGTCGAGGTCGATAAAGGCCCGCCCGGTTTTGAGGGCGAGCTTGCGGCCCCAGGTGGTTTTACCACTTCCCATGAAACCGATGAGGAAAACGGGCTTGGAGTCAGTCATCTTGATAGGCTCTTTTAAAATAACGGTTGTCTAATGTTTTGAAATCGGGCAGCGTGTTGTAATGCCATTTATCGATAACCGTGCCGTTGCGGAGCAAGAGCACACCGGGGTTGGCACGGACCATGCTTTTGAGGGGCACGGCGTCCGCGTAGAAGATCTCGGTAAGTAGACCGAGCTCGCGGCTGATTTGTTCGGCTTGCTGCGTGCCGCTAGCGGTCAGTAGGATAGTGCGGATATTGTATGCCTCGGCGACTTCGGTGACCAGGGCGTTAACGCGGTGCAACGCGTCCAGATTGGTCTGGTCGAGATTCCATGCGACCACCACGAGGTTATAGTAAGGGTTTTCAACAAGCTGTTGGGTAACATCTTCGCCATTGGCGTCACTGATGAGTAGGTCGGGGATGGGTACCTGGTAGCCCTTTTTTACCAACTTGCTTTCGGGATCCCCGATAATTTCCCATGCTTCATCTTTCCAGAGCTCATCGGCCAGGTAGACTTTATCCGAAACCTGTTTTTCCTCGCCCGATTTTTTGTGGCGCAGGGTGTAGATGATGTCGTATTGATCGCCCACTTTGCCTTCGGGCAAGGTCATGAGTGCGGGGAGGTTATTGCCTTTTTTGTAGGGCAGGAAATCGATGAACGGGAGGTAATTGACGGTATAAATGCCGATACCTACCGATACGATGGCCAAGGCAACCGTCAGGAATACCTGCGTTCCGCTGCCGGAGACCATGGGGCGGATGGCATCGCGATTGAAAAAGATAATCAGGATAAGCGCCAATAGCACCAGATCTTTGCCGAACGACTGCCAAGGGGTGAGGGGGATGGCATCGCCGAAGCAGCCACATGAAGTGACTACCTCAAAAAATGCAGAATAGAAGGTGAGGAAGGTGAAAAAAAGGATCAGTAATAGCAGGCCCCACGCAACGGTACGCTTCCATAACCCGAGCAAGAGTAGTGCACCGAGCAAAATTTCCAATCCACAGATGACAACAGCAATGGTGACAGCGTAATCATTGAGGAATTGGGTGCCGAATACCAGGAAATATTCTTCGAGCTTATAACCGAAGCCCGTTGGGTCGTTGGCCTTAATCAACCCGGAGAAAATGAAGAGCAGACCAGTGAATAGCCGCGCAAAAATGAGCAGGTAATTGGTGCGGGCGGGTGGGTTCGTTGTGGTGTTCATCATCGTTTAGGATTTACTGTCGGCAACCCCAAGTTTGATCAGTGCAAACACGGCATAATTGAGCATGTCCTGGTAGTTTGCTTTTATGCCCTCGGAAGCTACCGTTTGCCCATCGTTATCTTCGATTTGCTTTACGCGATAGATTTTCGTTAGGATGAGATCGGTGAGCGATGTTAACCGCATATCGCGCCACGCTTCGCCGTAATCGTGGTTCTTGGCAAACATCAGTTCCTTGGTTTCACGAACGGCCTGTTCATATTGCTGTCGCACCGCATCGGGCGGTAATTGTTCATTGATGCTGGTACCCAGTTGCAATTGCAAGGTGCCGATGACACAATAATTGACAATGCCTATGTATTCGTCGATCACCCCTTCGCCCACCTTGGAAACTTTTTTTTCCTCGAGGGTACGGATGCGTTGTGCCTTGATGTATAGCTGGTCGGTGATCGATGCAGGACGCATGATGCGCCATGCGGTGCCGTAATCGGCTGTTTTTTTTGCGAATAATTGCTGGCAGTGCTCGATAATACGGTCGTATTGTACTGATGTATCCATGGTATTGGCAAAGATAAAAGAATTTGGTGATTTGATGGTTAACCGGTCGGCGCTTTACACGAATCTTCAAATCGATTTGATATCTTTGACCGTGGATCATTCAATGTTACGAACCGTACAGGTAACCCGTTATGTTACGCCCCTGCGGGAGGGCGGGTCGTTGCCGGCCATTGCCGAGGCGGATGACGGTTTCCTTTATGCGCTTAAATTCCGCGGGGCCGGACAGGGCAGCAAGGCGCTTATCGCCGAACTGCTGGGCGGTGAGATCGCCCGTGCCTTGGGCTTACGCGTGCCGGAAATTGTATTTGCCCAGCTCGATGAGGCGTTCGGCCGGACGGAGCCAGATGAGGAAATTCAAGATTTGCTGCGGGCCAGCACCGGACTCAACCTCGCGTTGCATTACCTATCGGGGGCCATCACCTTCGATCCTGTGGTGACCAAGGTCGATGCCGAGTTGGCCTCGCAAATCGTGTGGCTGGATTGCCTGCTTACCAATGTAGACCGGACGGCAAAAAACACGAATATGCTGATGTGGCATAAGGAACTTTGGCTCATTGACCATGGTGCTGCCCTCTATTTCCACCACACGTGGGATAACTGGGAATTGCAGGCCACAAAGCCGTTTGTCAGCGTAAAGGACCACGTGCTTCTGGCCTCGGCATCGAGCTTAGATGAGGTGGATAAAATAGGCAAAGCCAAGCTTACGCCACCAGTAATTGAACACATTGTACAGTCCATTCCAGACGCATGGTTGGCCGATGTGGGCGGACCGTCGCCCGGGGAGGCCCGCGATGTGTACCGGCAGTTTTTAACGATGCGCTTAGCGGCATCAGCGATTTTTGTTAACGAAGCGAAACATGCCCGCGAAAGAATTATTTGAGTATGCCGTTATCCGCGTAGTGCCGCAGGTTGCACGCGAAGAGTTCCTCAACGCGGGGGTGGTGTTGTACTGCCGCGGGCAGCGCTTCTTGGCCATGCGCTATACGCTGGATACATCGCGCCTACAGGCATTTCGCCTTCCAGTGACCATCGACGAACTAGAATCCTACCTTCGCGCCTTCCAGCAGGTATGTGGTGGCCATAAGGAGGGTGGTCCGATTGCTGCCCTTGAGATGGCCGAGCGGTTCCGCTGGCTCACAGCCAAGCGGAGCACGGTTATCCAGACATCGGCTGTACACCCCGGACTGTGCGAGTCGGCCGAAGCGACCTTAGACCGTCTTTTTCAGGAATTGGTGATGTGACCTTATTCTTCCCGGCCATTCGAGTCTCGGCAGGCCTTGAGCCCTGAATGAATCTCCTCCTGCGTAAACATATCCATGGAGTGGCCAAATGAATTACCGATATAAGTGAGCACGTAGGCGATCTCAATGGGCGAGAGGGTTGGATTGGCGGGCATTTCTGCCTTGCCGTATTTCACGATGCACGCCAGTTGTTCCCGATGGGTGGATAGAAACGTACTGTCAGTAAGCGGTGGATATAATTTACCAAGCCCCTCACCGTTTGCTCCGTGGCAATTCTGGCAATGGGTGGTATAAACGTCCTTTCCGTTTACCGTGTATTGTGCCGTACGGATGGCCTGTTCACTTTGGCACGAATGGAGCACCATATACAGCGATAGCAACCCCGCGACAAGAATTAAGCAGCGGTTGCGCATCAGTTGGGTGTCTCGTTCAGCAGAACGGCCAAATCATCAAATAGCAGCTCCAGTTGGGCGTCGTTGGTGCCATCATACGCTCCCCGGATGTGCCTGTTTTGGTCTACCAGCAGGAAATGGCCCGAGTGGTCATAGCCACCGGGTACACCGGCATCTTCCTTGGTATAAACCATATAACTATCGGAGAGGCCGTAAATCTCCGCTTTGCTGCCCGTTACAAACTGCCATTGGTCATTGGTGACCCCCAATTTTCCTGCATACGCTTTGAGCACACTAGGCGAATCGTAGCGGAAATCGATACTGTGTGAAAGGAATCGTACCCGTTTGTCGCCCTTATATTTCTCGTACACTTTCAACAGGTTGCGCTGCATGGTGGGGCAGATGCTGGGGCAATGGGTGAAGAAAAAATTTGCGATGTATACACCATTATTGAACGTATGGTTATCAATGAAAACACTATCCTGGTTGAGTAGCCGGAAGTCGGCGATGGTGTGATACGCCGTATCCGTAACGGTTTGGCCATCGACCACCCGGGTTACCGGTTCGCGGGGTCCGAGTATGGGCAGTGTGCGCTCGGTCGTTGACTGGCAAGCCATCACACAACTTAACATACAGACGCCTAACACGAAAGAAATAATACGCATACGATTAAAATTGCGCTAATTTTTCGGTGCTTTCCCTGGCGGCCTCATCAAAGATTATTTTCATTTCCTTGACCTTCTCGACCTCCTTCTCGTAATAGGTTTTGATTTCGGTAGCTGATTTATCCTGGGGGTCGACATCAAAGCCCGTCATCCAATCCATCATCGCATTGGTTGCCCCCTCCAAGCGCTCTTTCAGGCCAGATAAATCTGTACGCACCTGCGCGGTGTCGATATCCGGGTTGGCCGCTTTCAGTTCGGGCAAACTGGATAAAAGAGAGTCGATTTTTACCGTATTCCGGTCGAAAGCACTGATTTGAGGCATAATCTCATCGTGGATCGCAATCGCCTCGTCACGCAATTGGTCGATTTCAACGGTATCACTACCGCCGCCGTTACAGGCAGCAAGCAGCAGCAAGCTAGCAACGGCTGGAAATATCGTCTTTTTCATCATCTCATCTTTTGTTTGATGACAAATTTACCTAAAATTAGATTGATATACAATCCGCACATTAACCGGCCAGCAGACCAGGTTCAGAAAGAAGGAAATTTTATTATTTTAGCGCTTTAAATCGTACTGGGATGACCAAAGAAAACCGCATCAACTCCAGAAATACATGGCTGTTGGTTGTCGTAGCCGCATTGGGCTATTTTGTTGATATTTATGACCTTGTGATCTTCTCGATTGTTCGGGTGCAAAGCTTCCACGATATCGGTATCCCCGAATCGGCGATGCGCACGGATGGCGAGTACGTGCTGAATATGCAGATGGGTGGACTACTGCTTGGTGGATTATTGTGGGGCGTGTTGGGCGATCGGATTGGCCGCATCAAGGTGCTCTTCGGGTCGATTCTAATGTACTCGGTGGCCAATATTGCCAATGGGCTTGTGCAGGATATCCATTCGTATGCGATTATCCGCTTCATTGCAGGTATTGGCTTGGCCGGTGAACTGGGTGCCGGTATTACACTCGTTAGTGAGGCGATGCATAAGAGTAAACGTGGGTATGGGACCATGATCGTGGCTTCGGTTGGCGTGCTGGGTGCTATCGTGGCCTACTATGTTTCTGAATTTTTCGACTGGCGCAGTGCGTATTTCGTAGGAGGCGGCATGGGGTTGTTGCTGCTTATCCTACGGGTGGGCACATTCGAATCGGGGATGTTCAAGAAATTGTCGGAAAAACCCGTTCAAAAGGGCAAGCTGAGTATGCTCTTTACCGATGCGGGGCGTTTTAAACGTTATATTTATTGTCTGCTCATCGGCCTGCCGATCTGGTTCGTGGTGGGCATATTAATTACCCAGGCGCCCGAGTTCGGTAGGGCGTTGGGCGCCCCGGTAACGCTAAGCGCCGGCAAAGGGATCCTATTTACGTACTTGGGCCTCTCGCTGGGTGATATGGCGGCTGGTTTGTTCGCCCAGCTTACCAAGTCGCGAAGGCTAGCGGTGTTTATTTTCCAAATTATGATCATTGCCTCGTCGATATGGTACCTGAGCAGCGATGGCATAACCGAGGAACGCTTTCATTGGATTGCCTTTTTCATGGGAATTGCCATCGGTTATTGGGCAACATTCGTAACCATCGCCTCTGAGCAGTTCGGTACCAACCTGCGAGCTACGGTGACCACCACGGCGCCGAACTTCGTGCGAGGTGCGCTGATTCCATCAACATTTCTTTTTGAGTTTTTCGTGGGCTACACAGGAATCATCACTGCGGCTTACATCATGATCTTTCTGCTCACGGGCATCGCTATCTTCGCGATTAGCCGGTTAAAGGAAAGCTTCGACAGGGATTTGGATTTTGTAGAATAATCAACGTTTAGGGCACTTCTTGCAGCGTTTTCCCTTTTTATACTTCTTGCAGCATTTCTTGAAATCACAACCACACCCATCGCCATAGGGGTTCAGCCCTTTGAAGTACCGTGGATCCGTAGCGCAGGCGCAAATCGATTCATCACAGGCGAATAGTGGGCGCTCTTCAAACATAGCGTGCAAAGATATGCTTTAGTTTAGAAAAATTCTAATTAAGACGGTTTTTTTTAACTGTTCCGTCCTTTCGGTTTGCAAGATGATGGCGACTTTTGTAACTTGTCGGCATCCCGATTTTCGGGGTTAACCAATTAAAAGACAGGTATGATCAATAAAGTAGTAACCAATGCGAATGAGGCGATTGTCGGCGTGACCGATGGGATGACGTTGATGCTGGGCGGTTTCGGTTTATGTGGCATTCCTGAAAACTGTATTAATGAGATCGTAAAGCAAGGGGTTTCGGGTTTGACCTGCATTTCGAATAATGCCGGCGTGGATGATTTTGGCATCGGACTATTGCTCCAAAAGCGGCAGGTGAAAAAGATGATTGCCTCGTATGTGGGCGAAAATGCGGAGTTCGAACGGCAACTGCTCTCCGGCGAATTGGAAGTGGAGCTGGTGCCACAGGGTACATTGGCCTCGCGCTGTATGGCGGCGGGCTATGGGATGCCTGCTATTTTTACACCGGCAGGCGTGGGCACCGAAGTGGCCGAGGGAAAAGAGGTGCGCGATTTCGGTGGGAAAGATTATTTGTTGGAAATGGCGTTTGAAGCTGATTTTGCGATTGTAAAAGCATGGAAAGGCGACACCGCTGGAAATTTAATGTACCGGATGACGGCGCGTAATTTTAATCCCATCATGGCGATGGCTGGTAAAACCACGATTGCCGAAGTGGAAGAGCTGGTGCCCGTAGGCGAACTGGATCCCGACCACATCCATACTCCCGGTATTTATGTGCACCGGATTTTCCAAGGGACGGACTACGAAAAGCGGATAGAGCAACGCACGGTACAATCAAACCATCAAATTGGGGCATAACATGTTAGACAAGAATGGAATCGCGAAGCGGATCGCACAGGAGATAAAGGATGGCTATTATGTTAATCTGGGTATTGGTATACCGACATTGGTCGCTAACTACATTCCCGAAACCATCAGCGTCGTGCTCCAATCGGAGAACGGGCTGTTGGGCATGGGGCCATTCCCCAAGAGGGGCGAAGAGGATGCCGACCTGATTAATGCTGGTAAGCAGACCATCACCATGCTGCCCGGATCGGCCATTTTTGATTCCGCCATGAGTTTCGGCATGATCAGAGCCCAAAAAGTAGACCTTACGATTTTGGGCGCGATGGAAGTATCTGAATGTGGCGACATCGCCAGTTGGAAAATTCCAGGAAAGCTTGTGAAAGGGATGGGTGGAGCGATGGACTTAGTGGCTTCGGCCAAAAATATCATCGTAGCGATGCAACAGACCAACAAAGCAGGTGCGAGCAAGCTGCTACCCGCCTGTAAATTACCCCTTACGGGTGTGCGATGCATCCGGAAGATCGTCACCGAGATGGCGGTCTTTGAGGTCGATGTCGTCAAGGGTGGTTTCCTGCTGCGTGAGCGGGCTCCGGGGGTGAGTGTGGAGGAGATACGGAACGCCACGGCGGGCAAATTCATCGCTGATGGGCATATCCCAGAAATGGCATTATCATAAACTAAACCTTATCCAGTCCCCGGACGCGCTGCCTGAGGTCGGCCGAGATTTCGTCCGTGATGGCAACGATGGGTGCGGGGTCGTCTGTATTGTTGACGATGATGCGGTCGCACTGCGCACGGAATGGGAGCAAATATTCTTGGTAGGCTGGTATAACATGGTTTACCCATTTGTACCGCACGTCATCCTCATCATACCCGCGTTCTACCAAATCCCTCTCCAGCCGCCGTTGCAGCGCGATCTCTTCATCGGCATGCAAGAATATCCGGTGGTTGAGCAGAGTGTTCACCTCCTGGTAATAAAAGATAAAGAGCCCTTCGACAATGAGGAGGGGAGCTGGTTTGGTTTCTATGATCTTCGGCTTCAATACCGGGTTGTTGAACGTATATTCTTCGCGGTATACCGTTTGCCCTTCGAAAAGTAACTTGATGTCGCGCTGGAAAGCCGTCCGGTCGATGGCCGTGGGCAAATCGAAGTTATACAGCTTGTTTTCTTCCTTTGTTTTCGTATTGGCGGGGATGTAATAGTCGTCTTGCGAAATAAGTGCTACTTCATGCGGTGCAAAATGGTTGAGGAAACCGTTCAGGAAAAAGGTTTTCCCCGAGCCGCTGCTTCCAGCAATGCCAACCACGAAAGGTGCATCAGTTTGACTCATTGGGTGCACCGTATGCTATTTCCACTTGAAAGCGTCTGTCAAGGACGCCAATCAGCGATGCAGCCGATTTAGAAATGACAATGATGGCATTTTTTGTGTCGGCGGTATCGGCGAATTTGCCGACGACTTTTGCAAAGGTGGTGCGCCGCGTCATCGGGTTGGTAATTTTGATCACCGTACCCACGGGAGCCGTTTTGTGCAGGGCCAACATACTGCCGCCTTCTTGGTTCAAGTCATCTATCCATACGCCGACACCTTTTTCGGTCAGCTCCCGGATTCCGTATTTATTGGCCGGTATTTCCAGTTCGGCTCCAGTACTGGCAGTGTCGGCGTCATGTACGATGATTTCATCGACAGTGGGTGGCGGTGGCGGCAGTTCCTCATGGGGTATCTTCAGGATGGTACCGGCTTGTACCGATTCGCTCGTTAGCCCATTTGCACGCTTAATGCTTTCGATGGAGATGATGAAACGTTTGGATATGGTGTATAGCGTTTCGCCTTTGCCAACTTTATAGGCGGTATACTCCCCTTCGGCCAGTACAGGTACCGGTTCGGTTTGCTGTGCCGTAGTCGTATCGCCTACGGCTGTGGTCGCGGCAGGCACATCCACGGCCTCTTGAGGTACCCGCACGGTATCACCGATTTTCAATGCCTTATTGTTGTTTGCAGCGATGATGTCCTTGACAGGGACCTGGTACCGACGGCTTAATCCGTAATATGTTTCCTTGGCCTCCAACTCATGGATGATGATTTTCCGTCCGTTTTGGTATTCCACCCCGATTGAATCGGGTGCAGACCAGGCGGTCTTTGCCGACAAGCTGTAACATCCAATAAGGAGGACTCCTAAAAAAAAAGATACACGATATAAATAGGGGAGATATGTATGTTTGATGCTCATGTTAAAATTCTGTTGCAATTATACTAAATACGATACAATTTCCCGTTTATTATCGCTCATTATGAAAACCTGCTGTCCAATCATGAAAAATAATTCGGGTGTCATCTTGGCAAGCTCGGGGAGGACAACCTCGTCTGCCAGCACTGTTAAGCCGCTGGTTATAACCAACCGTACCCGATATGCCTGTTGTATTGCTTCATGGAAACCCCATAGCTGTTTTTGGCCGATTTGGTAATAAAATAAATCACCATGGACCGGAAAACCATCCAAACATGCGGGTATGCCGTGATCATATCGCTGAGGTAAGACGATGTGGGCCTCGGTTGGTTTAGTAGCCATGTTGTTAAATGGTGTTAAATTTCCGGTGACCACATCGAGGTATTGCTCGTAACCGCCTGCAAAGTTACGGTGCCGCACGGTAAGCTGCCGGTTACCCACGTGCACCAATACGTAATTGAACTGTTCCCACAGCAACTCCCCGCGGTCGATATCGATACAAGCGATTCCTGTACCATTGGGACTGTTTTGGCCAAAAGCTTTAAGAATGAGCTTACGGTCGGCAAGCCCGGCCAGTGTCCAGTTCCGGTCGCCGTACGGTTTTTCCTGGGTAAACGAACGGCCTGATTGGTAGTCGAACACAGAAAAAAATGGTTGCCCCGTTTCCCTATCGCGTGTTTCGATGGCGAGGATTTGGGCCGCCGTATCGGCTTCGATACGCCATACCATGCCCAAAAAACTTTTTTTGAATACGGTTTTTAGTGTATATTTATCCATGCGCTCTCGTTGGTTGCAAACTTAGATAAAGATGCATTTTTATGCAATGATAAAAATGCATCTTTATTGATCTCTCCGCTGCCGATGAGAGAAAGCTGTTGTTGAGGAAAAATATAACGATTTTGATTGATATGCATAAGAAAATACGACAAAAGGCATTATTGGGTCCGTTGCTCGCTACCATTTGCTTGGTATTGGTCGCTTTCGCGGCGCAGTCGCAGCATGTTTACCGGTTTGACATCAAAGAAGATATCGGCCCCAGTGCATGGCGGCAGGTGAAAAACGCCTACACGAAAGCAGAAGAAGCGAAGGCAGATCTGGTACTCATCGAAATGAATACCTTCGGTGGGATGGTGAATTTTGCTGATTCCATACGCAGCCGGATATTGGATTCTCCGTTGGAAACGGTGGTATTCATTAATCACAATGCGGCCTCGGCGGGTGCGCTCATATCGTTGGCGTCAGACCGCATCTACATGAGTAAAGGATCGAGTATTGGCGCAGCGAGTGTGGTAGACCAAAGCGGCCAGTTAATGCCCGAGAAACACCAGTCGTACATGCGGGGACTGATGCGGGCTACGGCAGAGGCAAAGGGCCGGGACCCGAAAGTTGCAGAAGCGTTTGTGGATGGTGATGTGGACTTGCCGAACATTAAGCCTGCCGGGAAAATCCTGACCCTGACATCAGCTGAGGCCGTAGATATCGGGCTCGCGGAAGCGGAGCTTCCGGCGGTAGCCGACGTGTTGGCTGCGGAGGGGATAAGCTCGCCACGTGTAACCACACACCAAGTGACCATGATTGATCGGATTATTTCGTTTCTCATCAATCCGGCGGTAAGCGGACTCCTTATTTTGTTGATCATCGGCGGTATCTATTTCGAGATGCAAACACCGGGAATCGGATTTGCGCTGCTTGTGGCAATCATCGCGGCAGCGTTGTTTTTCGCGCCGCTTTATATCCAAGGGTTGGCCGACAATTGGGAAATAGCGCTGTTTGTCGTGGGCATCGTGTTGATGTTGTTGGAGCTATTCATTATCCCGGGGTTTGGTGTGGCCGGTATATTAGGTATCATCTGTTTGGTATGCGGGTTGGCATTCAGTATGGTGATGAATGATTATTTTGATTTTTCAATTGCAGAACCGGGTATGCTTTTCAATTCGTTTCTCTTGGTGATCGCTTCGATGGTGGTGGCCACTGTGCTGATGGTTGTTTTTGGCAAAAGTATACTGAGCACACGGGCGTTCAAACGGTTGGTATTGCAGGATGAGCAGCGGTCGACAGAAGGGTATACGTCGTCTAAAGTGAATTTGGAAATGGTGAATAAGGAAGGGGTAGCCAAGACGGTACTCCGCCCGTCGGGCAAAGTGGAGATTGAGGGTAAATGGTATGATGCTGTGGCGTTGGATGGATATATCGATATCGGCGAAGCTATTTACGTGGAAAAGCACGAAAACTATAATCTGTTTGTCAGAAAAAAGCGCATATCCTAACGCTTATCTAAACTTTTTGTAGCTTTCGATGTTTTATCAGCGAACTATTTAATTCGAATATCATGAATCCAAAAGTAATCAGTTTAGAAGAAAAAAAGCTAAGGCCCGTTGTTGACCATTTAAATGATTTGTTAGCTAATTACCATATCCATTATCAGAAGTTGAGGGGATGCCACTGGAACGTACGCGGCAATCACTTCTTTACGTTGCATGCCAAGTTCGAGGAGCTTTATACCAATGCCTTGACTACTATTGATGAGCTCGCAGAGCGTATCCTGACCTTAGGAAAGGCGCCCTTCAGCACGTTTAAGGATTATGTGAAGCATGCCGATATCGAAGAGGTAGAAACCATCGGCATGAAAGACATCGATATGGTAAAGGCCATCATCGATGATCTGGAGGCATTGATCGCCATGCAGCGCGATCTGTTGGAAATCACTTCGGAAGCGGAAGATGAGGGTACGAACGACATGATCAATGCATTCATGCAGTTCAACGAGAAACAGAACTGGATGCTCCGCGCATTTGTGAAATAAAGGAGAGAGAAAAAGGTGGCAACTGCACAGTTGCCGCCTTTTTTAAAATTTGAAACCTAACGTGAGGAACACACTGTTGCGTGAGTTGCTAATATCTGCCACCGGGCTGTAAACTTCATTGGCATCATCCAACAAGTATACCTGCCAGCCATATTTCTGCGTAAAATTCTGATAGGCCAAATCGATGTAGACATTATTTACCCGATACCCGATACCGGCGGATACCCGTTGTGTCGTGGATTCAAAATCACTGTACGGGCTACCCGTGTGGCCGTAACCGGCGCGTAAAAGAAATGCGGGTGCTACAAGGTATTCGCCGCCTATCCGGAAGTTGACAGCGCTGGTATAACTGTCGCGTATTTGTTCGTTCATGACGTTATCCGTGTTCGAATCGACCGATGAGAACGTCATGCTGGCATAGTCGACATACTCCACATCGGCACTGATGAGCCCTTGACCGAACAGGGCGGCGATGCCGCCGTTGATGCGGTAGGGGGTACGCAGGTTGTAGTCGTAATAAGAGGGCTCGCCTTCACTCTCAAAGGGTGGTGTCGAAGACCCATCGGTGAGGTAATTGGTAATGCCGAAATAATCTTCGTAATCGTTGGTGAGTTTATACCATGTAGGGGTAGTGGCCGTCACACCGATTTGCAGGTAGTTGATCGGTTTGTAAATGACCCCTATCTTGGCGTTGAAGCCATTTCCGGTGGTAGTAGACCAATACTCATTATCGTATTCGTATTCGGACTCAAGGAGTGGATTGTAAACATCGTAGTCGGCGTTGGCGGCGTCTACAAAGCGCGAACCGGGGTTCATGCTGAAAATATAGGTGTAGTCTTCCACGGAGCCGTCTTCCATGTATAGGTAATTGACATCGTTATTGACGTGGGTGAACGCGATGCTCGCGCCGATGTAAAGCTTATTGCTGTAATTCGCCCCAAAGGAGACATTCGTTTCCGACTGGAATCCTTTTTCGCGGTTGGTCACAGTCTGGATGTTATCCAATGTCGTCATGGCCACGTAATCGTAGTTCCCGTTGATAGGCTGCTCATCGATTAAGCCAGCGTTCCAGCCGAAATCGCCATATATGTTACCCGTTTCATACGCCTCATATGCCATGAAATCGGCAATACTGCTTTCGGAGTTGACGCCGGTGAACCCCACCGTGGTATTGAAGTTGTTCGTCTTGGTATACCCAACGCCAATATTGAAATTGAGCCAACCGGATGTCAGGTTACTTCCCCGTGCCCGACGGGCCGGGATATGGAAGACGGCACCAAGCTGATTGAGGCCAAGCTTGTCTACGCTGTATTGGCTGTTGGTGCCGAAATAGCTCGTCTTGTTGAGGTCATTGGCATAATCGAACGAGATGCTCATATCCGATTGCCCGAAAAAACCCAGTCCTGCGGGGTTGCCCGAAATGGAGCTGAGGTCGCCCCCCAGTGCTGTCTGTGCATTTCCCAGACCTTTGAATCGGGCAGTTGCACCCCGTTCGGGTTGCGAAAAACGGAGGACATCCTGTAAGTATTGTCCTTGAGCGGTGATGCAAAGCGTGCTGACTAGCAGGCCGGATAATGCGATTTTTTTTATATACATATTCATGGTTGGTGTCGATTAAGAGCCTGTTTAAAAGGCCAACCAAACGGATTCAGTTGGCCTTCAGAATTTCAATCTCTTACAGGCTACCCGCGGCCTCTGCCACCTCTACTGCTGCTGCCACTACTTCCTCTGCTGCTTCCGCTAGAGCCGGATGACCGCGATGGCGGCGATACGGACGATCCGCGGGAGCTGCTTCCAGACGACCGTGGTGCCGAAGTACTTGGCCGCGATGGACGAGCAGCCGGTCTAGCGCTGCTTGGCCGTGATGAACTTGGCCGTGCGGGACGGGCGCTGCTGCCCGAAGGGCGCCTTGTAGACGATGGCCGTGTCGTTGATGGCCGTCGCGATGTACCCGAAGGTCTCGCGGTTTGGCCCGCAGGGCGCCGTGACGTGCCGCTGCGTACGCCCTCGGTATTACGTGAGCCTCGTGTCGTAGCCGGCCGAGCCGAGCCACGTGTGCTGGTACGCCCGCCTGGGTTTGCTGTGCCACGTGTAGCTACCGTACGGGTAGATATGCGCCCGTTGGCATCTCGCGATATCGCTGTGCGGGTAGCCGTTCGCGGGGTACGGGTACCCATCCGATCGCGCGACGATGAACGTGCAACCCTTTGACGGTTGTTGACAACAACCACGCCGGGGTAATAGCCGCCGTAACCACCATAGCCATATCCACCCCAACCCCAGCGGTTGTATGCATATGGCCCGCCAAAGCCGTGACCGTAATAAGGCGACCCCCAGCCCCAATAACCACCATAGTAGGGATTATACCAGCTGCTGCCCCAACCGAGGCCCCAGCCACCCATGCCCCAACCGAGGCCGAACCCACTACCGTAGCCATAGCCGTACCACGAATTGTAGCCGTACCATGGGCTGAACCAAGGGTCGTAATAGCTCATGCCCGGCGAATTGTAATAGAAGCGGTTTATGCGATCGGCATATTCGCTATCGCTGTATTCATCAGCATAATAATCGTTGTAATACCCTTCATCGGCATAGTCGTCTTCGTAATATCCACCGTCGGCATATTGCCCTTCCTGCGCCCCTTCGTCGTAGTAATAATCCGGGCTTTGGTAATTCGCTTCCCGTGCCTGGGTGTTATTATTATAGACATCATCGCGGAAAGCCACCTGCCGAGAGGTGCTACACGCACCGAATACGAGCAAGCTTACTAAAGCTATTGCGCTGATATTAAATCTATTGACTTTCATTTCAACTATCCTTTCTTTTTTTAAGCCTACGCTTTACTATTAATAGACTGTATTTGGGCTAATTGGTTTAATTGCCGGATGATTTTTTTATTCGGTAATTAGACAAAAGCGCATACCTTTGCTACGCGAAATTCAGACGCGTGTCCAGTCCGCAAATGTTACAATAATTTCACAGAAAATCAACGATGAGCAAAGGAATTACGAGCCGCGAAACAGATTATTCCCAATGGTACAATGAGCTGGTGGTAAAAGCCGACCTCGCCGAACACTCTGCTGTGCGGGGTTGCATGGTTATTAAACCTTATGGTTATGCCATATGGGAGAAAATGCAGGCCGCATTAGACCAGATGTTTAAAGATACCGGCCATAGCAATGCCTATTTTCCATTATTTATCCCGAAATCTTTTTTTTCCAAAGAAGCGTCGCACGTGGAAGGTTTCGCGACCGAATGTGCGGTGGTAACCCATTACCGATTGAAGAACGATGGCAACGGACAGATTGTGGTCGACGAGACCGCCAAGTTGGAAGAGGAGTTGATTGTTAGGCCCACATCGGAAACCATCATTTGGAATACCTACCGCGGATGGATCGAGTCGTACCGCGACTTGCCGATCCTGGTGAACCAATGGGCCAATGTGGTGCGCTGGGAGATGCGTACGCGACTGTTCCTGCGCACCGCCGAGTTTCTGTGGCAGGAGGGGCATACCGCCCATGCTACCGAGACCGAGGCGGTGGCCGAAGCGGATAAGATGCTGGAGGTATACGCCGATTTTGCGGAGAACTGGATGGCGCTGCCCGTAGTGCGCGGCCGGAAAAGCGAGAACGAACGGTTTGCCGGTGCGCTGGATACGTTGTGTATTGAGGCGCTCATGCAGGATGGCAAAGCGCTACAGGCAGGTACTTCTCACTTTCTGGGTCAGAATTTTGCCAAAGCGTTCGATGTGAAATTCACCTCCAAGGAAGGTAAGCTGGATCACGTATGGGCTACGTCGTGGGGCGTATCTACTCGGTTGGTCGGTGCCCTGATCATGGCGCACTCCGATGACCAAGGGCTGGTGCTGCCACCACAATTGGCACCCATCCAGGTGGTTATCGTGCCGATTTATAAGCAAGACGGGGAGCGGCAGGCCATCGGTGAACTGGCAGATACGCTCATCGCGGAACTGAAAAGTAAAGGTATATCGGTTAAGTATGACGACCGGGACACACAGCGCCCCGGATTTAAATTTGCCGAGTGGGAACTCAAAGGGGTGCCTGTGCGTATTGCTGTTGGGATGCGCGATATGCAAAACGGAACCGTAGAGCTCGCCCGGCGCGATACGCAGACGAAAGATACGGTTCCCCAAGCCGGACTGGCCGACCGTATTGAGCAATTGTTGGTCGACATCCAACGCGACATCTACGCGAAAGCACTGGACTTCCGCGAGTCGCATACGACGGAAGTGAACACCTACGACGAATTCAAGGCGGTGCTCGACGGCCCGGGCGGGTTCGTATCGGCCCACTGGGATGGCACCGTTGAAACAGAAAAACTCATCAAGGAAGAAACCAAGGCGACTATACGCTGTATCCCACTGAATAATAAGGCGGAAACAGGGGCGTGCATCCGTACGGGCAAACCCTCTACCCAGCGTGTGTTATTTGCCAAAGCATATTAAGCGGGGCTGATCGAAAGCGTTAAGGCCATGGATATACTGATTGTAGGTTGCGGATGGGTGGGTACGTACCTGGCTACCGAGCTGTTGGACGCGGGGCACCGTGTCTGGGCAACCTGCACGTCGACCGAAAAAGCCCAGCGGCTGGAAACACTGGGGCTGACGGCTGCGGTTGCCGATTTCGACACGGATGAGGGACTCCCTGATTTGGGGCAACAGGTTTTTGATGTCGCGATCATCAGCGTCCCCATTACGCGTAAGGACAATATGACGGTCGTACAGGGCCGCTTTGCCCGACTGGTCGACTTTCTGAGGCGAGTTTCGTTTAACCAGTCGTTCTTTTTCGGTTCAGTGGGCATTTACCCCAAGGTGAGTGCCACCATTCTGGAGACGACCTTTTCTGATGCCGAGTTAGCACCGAAGCTGTTGTGGGGCGAGCACGCGCTCCGCGCCGCATATCCAAACTTGAACATACTCCGGTTGGGCGGGTTGTTCGGTTTTGAGCGTGTCATGGCGAAGTATTTCGTTGGCAAAGTGTGCGAAATCGGTTACCAAACGGCCAATTCCGTCCATGTGGAAGATATCTACGGTGTTATTGCTGCCACGATGGCAGCAAGCACGCAAAAGAAAACCTACAACTTGGTTTGCCCCGAGCATCCGTTGAAAAAAGATGTCATCGCCGCTTCCGCAGCGAAATATGGCTACGGGATGCCAACGGCTTTTTCGGCAGCGGATAAAACGGCGAAGGTGGTGTCGCCGGAACGGTTGATTGCCGATTTGGGTTATCGGTTTAAATACCGTTCGCCGCTGGAATTTTAACAGCTGACACTTCATTTAGCCTCATTTGCAAATTGATGGCAATTATGTACTTTTGTATCATGGAGACACTAATTGTTGAACCACAGAACAAAAAGCAATTGGCTGCGGTAAAAGCAGTGTTGAAGGCATTGAATGTCAATTTCTGGAAAACGGACGAAGTTCCCTATAACGCTGATTTTGTGGCAAAAATCAAGCGGGGCGATGATGCCTTGCAGCGTGGTGAAGGGGAAAAGATGACACTCGAAGAGTTGGATGAGCTATGGAAATAGTTTTTCTTCCGGATGCGGTAGATGATTTGAACTATTGGAAGAAATCAGGCAATAAAGCTGTACTTAAGAAAATCTCTCAGCTTACCAGCGCAATTCTTGAGACACCGTATACAGGAATAGGTAAACCTGAACCATTGAAATATGATTTAAGTGGTAAGTGGTCGCGAAGGATAAATCACGTAGATCGTTATGTTTACAGGGTTGAACCTGATAAGCTTATCGTTTATTCAGTGAGAGGCCATTATTTGTAGTGTTGCTTAAGGTATCGCCAACCATCAGCCATACTCGTCTGCATTTTGATGACTTGCCACGTTACTTCAACTGAAAATTCTTGATATCATGGGATATAAATTTGCAACAAAGGCCATTCACGCAGGGCAACATCCCGATCCGACTACCGGAGCGGTGATGACGCCGATTTACCAGACATCGACCTACTGGCAAGCATCGCCGGGCGATCACCAAGGCTATGAATATTCACGGGGCACAAACCCTACGCGTAAGGCATTGGAAGACTGCCTTGCCGCGCTGGAGAACGGCGCCTTCGGACTGGCGTTTTCGAGCGGCATGACCGCAACGGAAACCGTGCTCAAACTGCTCAAGCCGGGCGATGAGGTAATCACCGGCGACGACCTCTATGGCGGGTCTTACCGGATGTTCACGAAGGTGTTTGAAAAATACGGCATCAAGTTCCATTTTGTAGATACCAGCGAACCGGAACGTGTAGCCGAGAAGATTACCGACAATACGCGGTTGATATGGGTCGAGACACCTACGAACCCGACGTTGAAATTGGCGGACATCGAAGCGATTGGCCGTGTTGCCAGGGCGGCAGGTGTCCTTTTCGCCGTGGATAATACATTTGCTTCGCCCTATCTTCAAAATCCGCTCGACTTGGGCGCCGACATTGTGATGCATTCGGTCACCAAATACATCGGCGGCCACTCCGACGTGGTGATGGGGGCGCTGGTCGTGAACGATAAGGAGCTGTACGACCAGCTGTTTTTCTACTACAATGCATGTGGCGGCACGCCAGGGCCGCAAGATAGTTTTCTGGTGTTGCGGGGCATTAAAACCTTGCATCTGCGCATGAAAGCGCACTGCGAGAACGGACGGAAAGTAGCTGAATACCTGAAGAATCATCCCAAAGTGGCAAAAATTTATTGGCCTGGATTTGAGGACCATCCCGGCCACGCCGTTGCCAAAAAACAGATGCGCGATTTTGGTGGAATGGTGTCCATTGTATTGAAAGATGCAGGGCTTCAGGAGACCTTCAAAGTGGCCTCTTCATTCAAGGTATTCACATTGGCCGAATCACTGGGTGGTGTGGAGTCGCTCATTAACCATCCTGCGTCCATGACCCACGGCTCCATCCCGAAAGCCGTACGGGAACGGGTAGGGGTGGTAGACAACCTTATCCGTATCAGTGTGGGCGTAGAAGATATCGATGACCTGCTGGCCGATTTGGAGCAGGCACTTTCGGGGATTTGATTGGCGCGATGTATTGATTGATCGATCCGAAGATGAATAAGGAGGAGGTTTCGCTAAAAGATTTTCTGGACCGTAAGGTGGATGAATATAACCGTGTGGGGTTTATCGACAACGACCCGGTATGTATTCCGCATCGGTTTACCCGTAAGCAGGATATCGAGATTATGGGTTTTTTTGCCGCCGTGTTGGCGTGGGGGCAGCGGAAAACGATTATCAACAAATGCACGGAGCTCATCGACCGGATGGACGGCGTGCCTTACGATTTTGTGAAGAACCATGAAGAAAGTGATCTGAGACAGTTGGAGGGATTCAAGCACCGTACGTTTAACGATACCGATTTGTTGTATTTTATCCGGTTTTTCCACGAACATTACCACCTTAACCACTCGTTGGAAGCGGCATTTGTGCCGCCGGCTTCGCAGCCCGAGTTCCGGAGCGAATATATGGATGGTGCCGGAGCCGGCACCGGCGATGCGATGCTCTCCTCTCCGGCGTGCTACCTCGGCGCGTTAAATGGCACGGGAAACCAACCGGATGTAGCCTCAGCGCTGAACCATTTCCGCACATACTTCTTCCGTTTGCCCGACTACCCCATGCGCACGCGGAAGCACATCAGTTCGCCAGCCAGCAACTCTGCCTGTAAGCGATTGAATATGTTCTTGCGTTGGATGGTGCGGCAAGACGACCGTGGTGTCGATTTCGGTCTGTGGCGCCAGCTAGCGCCAGCCGACCTGATTTGTCCTTGCGATGTGCATGTGGAGCGCGTGGCCCGCAAGCTGGGCTTGATTGAGCGGAAGCAATCCGATTGGAAAACCGCCTGTGAACTGACGGACAACCTGCGGCTATTGGACGCCAATGATCCGGTAAAATACGATTTTGCCTTGTTTGGGTTAGGGGTAGAAGGCGAATTATAACCCCGATGGACACTTTATTGTTTACCTTTGCCATTCGTACACCAGTTCGTTAGCTATGAAGAGACGTAACATTTCAACCGTTATATCCATCCTGTTGGGGGTGTTTGTTATTGCCTTGGTATTCAGTCCGGATACGAAGGCTTGGGTGAGCCGTGGACTTATGAAAATCGGTTTGTTTAAGCCCGACTTGGAACGTGTGGAATCCCCTGCAAGCGAGGAGCTGGCCGATGCCCCGGCGACTGTGCCAACCCGTCCATCGGTGTTTTTCGCCGATGGGGTAGGGAACCGTATCGACGCTGCCAACCAGGCGGGGAAGGTGGTTTTTATCAACTTTTGGGCAACGTGGTGTCCACCCTGCATCGCGGAGATGCCCTCGATCGATAAGCTTTACGAACAGTTTAAAGACAACGAAAATATTGTTTTCGTGATGGCCGACGTGGACAACCAATATGAGAAATCGAAGCAGTTTATGGACGACCGAAACTTGAGCCTACCGATCCACGTGCCGGCCGGCGAGATTCCGGGCAACTGGCTGGGGGGTGCCATTCCCACCACGATCATACTGGACAAGCAAGGGCAAATTGCCGCACGGCACGAAGGCATGGCCGATTACAGTCGCCCGGAAGTAGTCGAATTCATCCAGTCGCTGATCGCCGAGTAAAGGCGCAGTTTAAAGGGAATTGGTAAGCGCCCAATACCGGAAGCCTAATACTGCTTGTTGAACCTTAGTCAACTTTGCCGGGTCCTTGCCGGTATACCTGGGCAAGATAAGGTTGTTTATCTTAACGAGCCATTTGAACAATCCTTTCTTCATAGCGAATACATTCTATTTTGTGGGTAGGACTTCGATAGCGGCAATTATTTTGTAAGTTTGTCCACCACGGATTCTATTTACTGATATTGTCAAACTTAGATAAAGTTGTTTCGATATGCAAACAATAATCTCAACACCTAAGAGGGTGGTTTTATAGCATAAAATAACATGGCCAAGACAAAGAAAGAAGAAAAAAAGCATATCCCTGTCGTCACGTCGACATCCCTCCGTTTTTTTGAACAATATATCAACAACCCCTCGCCAACGGGGTTTGAATGGAGTGGGCAACGGTTGTGGCTGGACTATGTGAAACCTTACGTAGACGAGACGTTTACCGACCATTACGGCACTGCGGTTGCCGTAATTAACCCCGAGGCGGATTTCAAAGTGGTCATCGAAGCGCACGCCGATGAAATATCGTGGTTTGTGAATTATATCACCAAAGATGGCTTAATTTATGTAATCCGTAATGGCGGATCAGACCACCAGATTGCGCCCTCCAAACGGGTGAATATCCATACCGACAAGGGTGTGGTAAAGGCGGTATTCGGCTGGCCCGCCATACACACCCGATCGGGCGAAAAGGAAGAAAATCCAACGTTGAAGAATATCTTTCTAGACTGCGGTTGTACGAGTAAGGAGGAAGTTGAAGACTTGGGGATCCATGTGGGTTGTGTGGTAACCTACGAAGACGAGTTCATGGTACTGAATGATCGGTATTATGTGGGCCGTGCCCTCGACAACCGGGCGGGTGGGTTCATGGTGGCCGAGGTAGCGCGTTTGCTCAAGGAAAAGAAGAAAAAATTGCCTTTCGGCTTATACATTGTCAACTCGGTACAGGAAGAGATTGGCTTGCGTGGTGCGGAAATGATTGCTAATCGCATCAAGCCCAACGTGGCCATCGTTACCGATGTGACGCACGACACACAGACTCCGATGATTAATAAGGTAACACAGGGCGACCTCGCCTGTGGCAAAGGTCCGGTGGTTTCCTATGCACCATCCGTACAGATAAACTTTAACAAACTACTGGTAGAGACCGCTTTGGAAAAGGGTATTCCGTTCCAGCGGCAGGCATCTTCACGGTGGACAGGTACCGATACAGACGCGTTCGCCTATTCGAACGAAGGAGTGCCCTCTGTACTGGTTTCGTTGCCCATGCGATACATGCACACCACCGTGGAAATGATTCATAAGGAGGATGTGGACAATGTAATCCGGCTGATTTATGAAACGGTGCTGGCCATCAAATCGGGCCACGACTTCAGGACGTTTGCCTATTAGTATAATAATACGTACGTTGGTAAGATGTTGCGTCATACTGGTCAAAAGCGTACTTACAAACATAATCTCCGCCTAGCGGTATTGCTCTGTTTGGTGGCCGGCTTTGTAAATGCTGCCGGATTATTAGCGTTTTCTATACTTACAACAAATATAACGGGTCATGCGGCCATTCTAGCCATTGATTTGGGAAACGGCGATTTGCAGGGGGGACTTATTGCGCTAGGGTGGCTATGCCTTTTTCTTGGAGGCACCATTTTTTCCGGCTGGTATACCAGTTTCATGGGCAAGCATAAACGGTACGTATATACCGTACCCCTGTTAATTGAATTCAGTGTCCTTTTTGTCGTCGCCCTGCCAAATCAACTATCAACCGTAGGTATTATGCAACCTGAGCATGTTGCGGGCTGTTTACTGTTTGTGATGGGTATGCAGAACGCATTGGTAACGGTAATCTCTAAATCTGTAGTACGTACCACGCATTTGACGGGAATAATGACAGACTTTGGGATTTCGCTTTCGAATGTGCTCCTTACACGCTTCCGTCTGACCAACGGATTGAAACAACGGCTGATCTTGCAGGGCAACATTATCCTGTTTTTTTTAGTTGGCGGTGTGCTCGGTGCATTTTTCTTTCACCGGTATGGGTATCACGCGTTTTTGGTTCCGGCGGGTATCATTTTACTGACTATCTTCTTCGATGTATTCCGGATGGGGTACCGGAGGATTAGGCACCATTACCTAGCCCTAGGTCGGAGATATCGTGTGTAATTGTAAATTTCTTTGCACATTTGCAGGAAAGTGCACTAGTAAAACTAGTCGTGTAAGTTAATAGAATGGATTATGGCAGAAAAAAAAGAAAACCAACTGAATATTGAACTTGCTGAAGACGTGGCGGAAGGCACTTATTCGAACCTGGCCATCATTACCCACTCCAACACGGAGTTTGTGCTCGACTTCATCCGGGTTATGCCCGGCATTCCCAAGGCGAAAGTGAAGTCGCGGATTATCCTTACGCCCGAACATGCCAAACGGCTACTTCATGCCTTGGAAGATAATGTAGCGAAGTATGAGGCAGCCAATGGTCCTATCAATGCACAGGATGAACCGCCGTTTCCGATGAATTTTGGTGGGCCCACCGCCCAAGCTTGATTATGTTTTCGACGATTTGTTGAAAATCGCGATGACAAACGCGATGGCGGCCAGCAGTACAACAATATTGAATAAACCCTTGAGTGCATAAAAGAACACACCAACGCCCCAGCCAATTAACAGGACCAACGCCAAGATAAAAAGGAAGCTTCTCATTTCTTTTTAAGGAGGAAACGTTTGGCAGTCCATTTTGTTTCGATGCTAATGCAATTGGCTAGATGAGGTTTGTGCTGGCGCTGAGCACGAGGCAGGTTGACCCTACGGTTGAACGAGGCTATCGAACCAGATTTTATTCTTTTAGGCTCGCCATATCTGCTCAAGCAAGCTTGGGATTGGCTGTGTCGCGCTATCCCCGCACTCAAGGGCCACAGCCATCCCGTGAGGGGGGAGGCTTCCCCCAAAATGAAACCATTCGCTACGCTCATTTATTTTGCCGTTTAAGGGAGGCTGCTCAAGCAAGCTTGGCAGCCTCCCTTAAACGGCAAAACCCGACTTTCGTCGGGTTTCATTTTGGGTGGCGGTGAGGGCGGGATTCGAACCCGCGGTACCGTTTCCAGTACGACAGTTTAGCAAACTGTTCCTTTCGGCCACTCAGGCACCTCACCGTTTTGCGCCTGCAAACGTACTACAAAAAAACGAATTTCGGAAACGTTGGCGGCCAAAAAAACATTTTCATGGTATGCTATTGGGGTGCGCCCCCGGCTTGCATATCTGATTTAGAAGCAGGGGTATTTTTTTTGCCTGTTTCGTAATCGATACGTACATGATAGATGCTTTTCAGCATCTCCTTGAAGATCTCACTGACGGTCGTTATATCCTTCAATGTAATGTTGCTGTTGATGAACTGCTTCTGGTTCATTTTGGACTCGATGATTTTATCGACCACGTCGTTGAGGCCCTGGGCGGTAGGCTCTTTTAAACTCCGTGATGCAGCCTCCACGGAGTCGGCCATCATCAGCACAGCGGTTTCCCGCGAAAAGGGGATAGGGCCCGGATAATGGAACATATCCTCGTCCACCAGCTTTTCGGGAAACGATTTGATGTACGATTGATAGAAATAATCTACCCGGGTGGTGCCGTGGTGGGTGCGGATGAAATCAATGATGACCTCAGGCAATTGGTGTTTTTTCGCCAGCTCGACTCCCTTAGCCACATGCGAGATGATGATTTGGGCGCTCTGCTCAAATGACAGGCTATCATGAGGGTTGGACCCTTTGGTCTGGTTCTCAATAAAATACTGGGGGTTAGACATTTTGCCAATGTCGTGGTAGAGCGCTCCAGCACGTACCAGCAACGTATTGCCGCCTATTTGGTAAATAGCTGCCTCCGCCAGGTTGGCCACCTGCATTGAGTGCTGGAAGGTGCCCGGCGCCTTGTACGAGAGTTCACGCAATAGCTTGGAGTTGCTGTTGGTCAGTTCCATCAGGGTCACATCCGAAATGATACCGAATACGCGCTCGAAAGCATAAATAAGTGGATACGCGAGCAGGGTGAGCAATACGCTGAAGATAAACGGCGTGAGGTCTGACCAATACAGGTTGCTGAACGACCCGTTGCGCATGAGCCCCATGCCGATATACCCTACTAGGTAAGTAGCGAGGATAATCGATGCTGATATGAGGAACTGCTCGCGCTTAATCAGTGTTTTGATACTGTATATCGCTACCATTCCGGTAGAAAATTGAAGGAAGATGAACTCGAAGCTGTTAGGTACAAAGAAGGCAGCCAACAGCACCATGAGCAGATGGATATTGAGGGCCAGTCGCGTATCGAATAGCACGCGCACAATAACCGGCACGATGCAATAGGGTATGTAGTATAAGCTCGGTAGCTTGATGGTTATTGCCCACGATAGCACGGCCAGCATGCCTGTAATAACAATGAGAATGAGGAAGATGAGACGATTGTTGTGATAAATGTCTTTGCGGAATAGGTACACAAACACGAATAAGAGGGACACCATGAGCGCCACTACTAGAAATTGGCCCAACAGTAACAAGGTACGGTTACCACCGATACGGGCCTCTTCTTCATAGGCTTTGCGCAGCGATTCTATTTTCTGAAATATTTCGTTGTTGACGTTGGTCCCATTAGCTACGATGAGTTCACCACGCTGCACCATGCCCCGGGTAGTTGAGATGGTCGCCAATGCATCTTCCTCCAACTTCGTCGTAAGCGATTCGTTAAATAGATAGTTTACATTGACATAATCACCGAGTACGTCGACCAACCACGCTTTTTGCTTAATGGCCGACCGGCCGTCTATGGTCTTTTTGATGTGTTCCAAGGCAGTTTCCGTGGTGAATACGCTGGCGGTATTCACCTGCTTGGCTACGTTGTCCGTAAGTAGCGTGAAATTGTAATTGGTGCGATCTCCCTGGAATTTGTTGTTGAGCGCGATGACGCCCCGTTTGTAGATTTCGGTTAGCAGCTGCGTTCCCATCCGTTCGTAAACGTCCTCGCTCTCGTCGAGCGAATCCAATCCGGCGACCTGCCATTTTTCTGGTAGGTCTGTTTCAAATCGGGAAAGCTCCTGCTCAACGATTTGCGTGTTGTGGTTATAGACCGGATATACCGATTTGAGCACATGCTCACGGTCCTTGTCGAGCTCTGCCTGCGTTTTTAATACCGCAAAGTTATAAGGCGATACCAAGTCCTCGTGCATCCACACCTTGCCCTTCTCGTATTCGTACCTAAATCGCGGTTGCTTAGGTAAGAGCATGGCAATCAGTATGATGCTGATCAAAATCATCCCATACTTAAGCAGGTAGGAATAACTTCCTTTGGTATCGGTCGACTTATATCTGATTTTTAACCTTGCCACATCCAGTGTATTTGATTGCTAAACATACAGGTCTATCAATAAGGTGTTATACACGGCAAAGGTAGTAAAACGGCACTAAAAGCCACCAACGCAGACCATATAGTTTTTTAATGATATGTTAAACTGGCAGTAATAATAAGTTATTGATCGGTCGGACATTTTCTTTTGAAGGTGTTAAAATGAGATACGACGTATTCATCCTTTTGATTACGGGCTTCCTTGCCCGGCGGTTTTTCCGCTGATTCCATCGGTTTTCACCTAAAGACGGGTTCGGGATATGC
Source organism: Parapedobacter flavus (assembly GCF_035818675.1). Classification (NCBI taxonomy): domain Bacteria; kingdom Pseudomonadati; phylum Bacteroidota; class Sphingobacteriia; order Sphingobacteriales; family Sphingobacteriaceae; genus Parapedobacter; species Parapedobacter flavus. Next base: position 175,699 of record NZ_JAYKZZ010000013.1, on the reverse strand, counting down.
CGCAACGGGTTCTGGTCATACCGACGTGGGTTCATGTCGCACCGACATGGATCCATGTTGCGCCGACATGAGTTGATGTTGCACCGACATGGATTCATGTTACGCCGAAAGGGGTTCTGCCGGAAGCAAGCTGAAACCGGTTGCGTTCCACCCGATATCGGGTGCGTCCCACATTGACACATGGCTGTTCCAACCTAGCCCAAGATGACGCGACCTTAATCCATGTCGGTGTAACCTGAACCCAAGATGACCCGACCTCAACCCTTGTCGGTGCTACATGAACCCAAGATAAGCTCAACCCGACCCAAGACGACTCCACCCCAACCCTAGGCGACTTCACCTGAGCCCCTTCAGCGTGCAGCTGAACCCGAGTGCGTTCGGCATGAACCCCTGTCGGTTCCACATGGATCGTGGTCCGTTCCACACGGGTTCGGATTGCGTAGGGATGGAGCCGGGTTGCGTTGAACAGGGTTCAGGTCGGTGTTTCCGGAACCCGTTGCGGCATATCCTGAACCCCTTACAGCGCAGGTTACCCGAACATATCGCCCATTTGGAACATGGGCAGCGAACATTCCACACTTGGGCTTAACACGAGCCTTTTTGCCCCGTTACGCACTAAGATTGTCGCGTTTAACCTTCTAGGGCGATTTTTCTAGGGCGATTTTAGTATAAAAAAATTGTTATTGCTTAATTTGAAGTCATTTGTGTGATCATTTTCAAACAATAGGAAAAAAGTACCAGTTAACGGTTCACTGTTTTTTCTTGTAATGCAACTGGGTTAATCCCGTGTCAAATGTTTCCACCTGCGCCAATTCGAGTTGTTGTTCCGGTCGACCATCTTTAAATAGCCTTGTGCCTTCGCCCAACAAAACCGGTATGACCGAAATGATAAATTCGTCGATGAGGCCGTGTTTCAATAATTCATTGATTACTTCCGCGCCACCGTCACAATAAATGTTTTTTCCATCTTCAGATTTCAATCTTTTGACCAAATCAGGCAGACTTCCTGTGAAAAAGGTTGTCCTACCTATATTTGGTCTTTGGGTTCTTGTGATAACATATACATCCCTCTGCCCGTTGTCATAATGGGAAACGCCGACATTCTTGAGCACGTAATCGTAAGTCTTCCTACCAATAATCAACGTGTCGATGCTGCTCGTAAATTTGGCATAGCCATAATCTTCGCCTTCCCTTTGTACAAGGTTTAAGAAACTGAGGTCGTCGTTGGGTTTTGCGATATAACCGTCTAAGCTCATCGCAATGAAAAGTGATATTTTACGCATTTGTCTTAAATTTTAATACGCTACAAAATTAGTCGTAGACAAGTACTGGTACTTTGGAAAAATGCGACAAAATTAAATTTGTGAAGGAACCAACCCTGTGTTCCGCTTAATCTCATTGGTTAGGTGCGAATGGTCATAATAGCCACACTCAAAAGCAATATCCAATAAGCTCCGATTTTCATCTGAATTTCTAATTATGCTCAAAGCATTTTGAAAACGAATAATATTCGAATATTCTTTGGGTGATACCCCAATGTTTTTCTTAAAACTCCGTTCTAATTGTCTTACAGTTGTTAAATGTCGCTTCGACAGGTCGCAGACACTAATTTGTCCGTTTGCTGAATGTATGTCATTAATGACTGCCTGTAATTGGTTGGTTTTGTTTTTTATTCTGTCCGAAAAAAAATGGTTGAGATAATCGAACGGGTTGCGAAGGATTTTATCAACTTCAAATGAACTGGATTTTTCAAACTCAACAGTCTCATTAGTTAATACATGTTGGGAGACATAGTCATAAAAATTACTGAAGGTTGCCGGCCTAAAACATACACCTAATAAATATGTATCACTGTTAATAAAACTATCTTTGAATGAAGTCATTGCGCCAACTACATAAGTTTTTCCAAACTCCATGGTGACCGAACCGCTGTCTGTTAAACAATTATCTCCTAAATTCATTACTACACCTGCACAGCCATCAGGAAAAACCCGCTCCCATTGTTCGCCGAGTTCACTTCCCTTCAGTTCCCAATAGAAATTAATAAAAGGTTCTAATTCTTTGTAAGGTGTTGTTTTTATGTACTCCATTTGATTAGAATTTAATAGTTAGGTAGTGACCATTAACTAAATGGCCAACCCATTGAAATTCTATAACAAAGATAGAAATTTAAGAATAAGTGCCTTTTCGCTTCTTGTTTGAAATTTTCATCTCTGCAGTACTATGTTTCGTATAACTATTTGAAAATGAAAGATAAATGGTTGTGTTTTTGGGAAAGGGCTTATTGGGGAAGCCACTCTCAGTGGAGAGTGAGGGATTGGCTCGCCTCTTAAACAGAAAAACCCGGCTATTGCCGGGCTTCATTCTGAGTTGCGGGGTGTCAGGGACTCCAATCGAACACCTTGTTCAATTATTCCTAATCCAACGCTTCATAAGTTTTACCAAATCACATTAACGGGATATTCGGTGAAGTATTGATCTTTTGAGATAACTTGCAATTTGTTGGTAATAGCTTGGGCGATGATTAGGTGGTCAAATGGATCTTTGTGGAAAAAAGAGAGTGCTGTAACCTGTAAAACGTCTTCAAACCCAATAGGCAAAAGCTGAAAGCCGTTTTTCGTGATTTCATCAGCAATCTTGGAAAATGGTTGTTTGATGTCTAATTTGCCCAGGCTGATTTTTACCGCAATTTCCCATAGACTGGCTATACTGACGTAATTTGAGTCTGGATGTTTTTCGATGGCTTCCAATCCCTTCGAGGATAACGCTTCGTCTCCATTGATGAACCAGATAAATGCATGGGTATCCAATAAATTACCTGCTATTACATGTAATCTTTGAAATCTTCCAGCGGCTCATCAAAATCATCGTGCATCACAAACAAGCCTTTAGCACTGCCAAATTTGGGAACAGGTCTATCGACCTTCTTCTTTCCCTTCTTAGCCTTTTGTTCAAGGAACTCAATAAAATCCGCTACTTCGGCCTTCATTGCATCAGGCAAATGGTTCAATTTTTTATATAATAACAAGCTATCCATCGTATGATTGTGCTATGAATACAAATATAAGCTTTTTTAGCTTGCTGAAAAAGATTCTGTTAAGCATAACCACCGTCCTCACGGAAGGCACAAACTAATTTTTCTGAACGTGTTGTGTTCATTGGCCATCAAGAACTGACATCCCTGGTGGTTTAACACCGAAATGAAATCGTTAGCTTTACAACTGCAAATTTCCGCTAAGGCTGATAACCAACTGCCGGCAATTGGTAAGAATATAATGACTCTAGGTTGCTGCATTTATTTATCGCAGATAGAGCGGATTACCCGGGCGGGGTTTCCTCCTACAAGGGAATTTTGAGGCACGTCCTTTGTAACCACCGAACCGGCGGCAATGACCGAATTTTCGCCTATGGTTACACCACCAATAATCGTGGCTCCGGCTGCAATCCAGACATTCCGTTCGATGACGATGGGGTTTCCAATCGTAATGGAACGACGCTGAGAGGGATTAACGGGATGGCCGGTTGTCAGGATACTCACATTGGGTCCGATCATTACATCATCCTTGATGGTGAGGCCACCCAAGTCATACAACGTGCAATTCTGGTTGATGAATACATTCCGACCGACACTGATTTCTTTCCCACTGGCTGTATAAAAGGGAGGCAGCAGTAAAAAGCTGGCATCGACCTTTTTTCCGATAAGTTGGCTAAACAAGACACGGACTTCGTCAGCGTCATCGAATGTCAAACGGTTGATCTTCGCCGTAATTGCCATTGCTTGCCTGGTATCTGCCACCATAGCTGCGGATTCAGCTGTCTGATTGTAAATTACTTTAGTGCTACTGTTATTTTTATTCATTGAAGCAAAAATAGAATAATCACTGTAACCCTAAATGGTTAGCGTTAAAATATAACCGTTTGCTGATTGCTTCTCAAGTTGATAGGTTACCATTGACAAGGTAGGTACCCATTCCCTTTCAAAATTTCCTCTTCCGACTTCCTTAAAATTTACAATGGTTTTGATGTCTAAGATGATGAAGATAATTCGCAACCATCAGTACATTTGTTGCAAAATTTTCTTTGTCCTGATTGTGCCATATCGCTGCACATTGACTTGTAAGGCCTTCGTTAGCCATCCCGATGGGGGAGGCTTCACCAAAATGAAGCCATTCGCTACGCTCATGCCTTTTTCTGTTCAATTGGCTTCGCTCAAGCGCGCTTGGCTCGCCTCTTTAAACAGAAAAACCCGGCTATTGCCGGGCTTCATTTTGAGTGGCGGAGGGTGAGGGATTCGAACGATCCTCATAACCTCCTCATTTAATATCTTTTACAAGCTTCGATTTTGTGCGGTCTCACTATGGTCTCGCTGCACTGAAATCTATGCTTCCCTATTCCTAAACGTATAGCAAATATACGAAATGAACCGGTATAATCTTTAGGCTTATTGATTTAAACTTATATTTTAAATGCTCCGCTCATGAGTTCTTTCTCTGCTCTGGATATCCCGATGCTATCGGCAATTCGATCCCATTGGCTCACGCTTTCCAATACTTCCTGAATGATTCCGTCCATTTGCTTATGGTTCAATCTGAAGAACTCACCGACACTTATAGCGAGATCAAAATCTAATGAATTATTGTCCATATCAATATTGAGTGACAGACCATTTTTTTCTACTGAAGGATTTATGTCATAAGCCGGGGACAAAATCCAACCCTCATCTGCCAAAATAAAACCGTGATTCCGCAAGTGATCGTCCGTATTGGAAATTGCAATATTGAAAACCACCCTTCGCCATAACTGATGTAGGTTTTCTTCCACCGCTGTTCCATACGTCTGTATAAATTCGGCGATATCCAGGTAACTTGCCGGATTGTCGCGTATCGTATCTTCGCTATTACCCGTCATGGTCATCGCCGAAGCAAAATGAATGCGTTCCCTTTGTTCCCTATCAAAGCGTTTCGTGAAAAATGTATGGTGATTACCTGCTATCTTTTCTGTTTTGGAGGGCGCCATCTGTATCCCGGCTCCAATTGTTAATTGATACGCCAGGAATTCCCAGGCTCCTTTGTCAAGTGTGTCGTTCTTGGAGGGAAATTTAGCGATCCACAATTCGTTGTTTTCATCCAGAATATTGGCTTTGGGACGTGCACCACCCAATGAGGAACCCGGTGCCATTAAAATAGCCAGCCACTCTTTTAGTTCATCATTGCTGTCGTCATTTTCGAAACGATCAGCCGCATGTTGAAGCTCCCGAATGGAAGACCATGGCGGAGTAGGCGTTTCATTGTTATCATCTAAAAATGGGCCATTTATATCCGTTTTGAAGCGCAATGCTCCCATACGGCTCTCGTCGTAAACGCCCAGCAAATAGTCAATATCATACAAGATCGGTGCCTTTTCGTTTCGCTCCCCGGCCAGCTGGGCCGCTCTTCTTTTCATCAATGTTCGTCCCCAGTTGTCAGGCATGCTGTCCAAAAAAACACCGAAGTTTTCTTTGTCATTGGAATACTGCGCACCGGCGAAAAATTGGATATCAGGATCCAAGATTTGCAGGTGTTCCGATTTCAGCCATGTTTTATCATACTCGAAACTAAATGCCTTTTTTCCTTTGGCAAAGTGAGCAGAAAGCATGCCCATGAGTTTGGAATCCGGCATCCCTTTCCAATGCGCATACACATATATGTCAAACTTGTCCTTTGCCATTCTTTTACTTCAATAATTCCAAATCCTGCAATTTTCTTCCCAGCTCATCATCCGTCGCTAATTTCAACACATCCTCTTGCAAGCCCAGTACCCGGAGCACGTTAAAATACGCACCAAATGCCACTCCTGTATCCCCCTTTTCAATGAGGTATAATGTTGAGCGCGCGATGCCCGCACGCTCTGCAACTTGAATGGTCGTTAGTTTGCGACGTTTTCTTGCAAGTTTTATATTCTCGCCCATCTGCTCCAAGAGCTTACTATGTTTCGGTAAAACAACCTGTTTCTTTGTAGTCATTTCTAACTATTGTTTGTTATTACACACAAATGTATGTATTTTGATTGAAATAACAAACAAATTCATCGTTATGCAAATCGGTTTGGGCTAATTTTATTCAAAGAGAATGTAGGTCAATAGACTGTACTCGATCCAATTTTGGAGTATTTTTTAATCCTCAATGTGTTTTTCGTCAAGTAACCCTCTGAGTCTTTCGACAATTTCGGGGTTATCTATATGATTTACCAAGAACTTGCTCACAAGTTGATATAAAGCTGAGGTGGAATCTTCGGATTATCTTGGAACGCGGCAAATAAAAATACTCGCTATCGCGGGCATTCATTTGCTTTGCGGAAGGTGAGGGATTGGCTGCATCGCTCACACCCCGTACGCAAAAGGCTGCAGCCATCCTGGGAGGGGAGGCTTCAACCAAAATGAAGCCATTCGCTACGCTCATGCCTTTTTCTGTTCAATTGGCTTCGCTCAAGCGCGCTTGGGATTGACTTTAAGGGATTGGCTGCGCCGCACGGCCCCGCACGCAAAGGCCGCAGCCATCCCATTTGGGGGAGGCTACACCCAAAATGAAGCCATTCGCTCCGCTCATGCCTTTTTCTGTTCAATTGGCTTCGCTCAAGCGCGCTTGGGATTGACTTTAAGGGATTGGCTGCGCCGCACGGCCCCGCACGCAAAGGCCGCAGCCATCCCTTTTGGGGGAGGCTTCACCCAAAATGAAGCCATTCGCTGCGCTCATTTCTTTTTCTGTTTAACCGGCTTCGCTCAAGCGCGCTTGGCTCGCCTGTTTAAACAGAAAAACCCGGCTATTGCCGGGCTTCATTTTGGGTGGCGGGGTGTCAGGGACCCCAGTCGAACCCCTTGTTCAACTATTGATGCTTTTTGAAAGTCAAGTTTAGGTGTTTGATACGTTTGTTGGGTAGATCAACGTCCAAACGCATTGATCGAGTTCATAGAAGTTAGGGGCTGACATCTGTAAGAGCTCCGTGTTCGGGTTTTTGTCGCATACTAGGTAATCGATCTCCTTACTTTGCCGGACTTCAGGTGTCCCCCGGGTGCGATATATATCGGCATACGCCGTTTTATGGCCTTTCATATAGTTCATTGATTTGATAATCAAAACGCTTAACGCATTCATTATAGTGTCTTTCCACAGATTTATTCTTTTATCAGTTCTTCGACCTGTCTGATAAACTTATCCGTTGCGTAATTGGCAAAACCGGTATGATGGTACCTGATTTTTCCGTTTTTATCCAACACGACAGTGGTAGGCAATGCACCAGCGTAGATTTCTCTGGGTACTTGACCACTCGCCGTATATAGGGAAACCGAAAAATTTTCCGCATCCAAATAGGCGCGACCTTTGGCAAGGTCGCTGTCCTCGTTGATGGTCAGAAAGAATACATCGGGGTTGTCTTTGAGCCGGGAATAAAGCGTTTCAATCGAGGGGAACTCTGCCCGACAGGGTGGACACCACGAGGCCCAGAAATTGATAAAGACAACCTTGCCTCTTAAGGATGAGGTATGGTGGTTATTCCCTTGTTCATCAGCAAAGCCAAAATCATGAGCCGACGTGGTTGCCGTGCTGTTGCCATCCATACTCGCGTTGAAAAGCCCGGTTGCCATGAGCTGCCGGAGCACAAAAGACTTTGTATCTGGGCTGACGAACATCACCCCGACAAAAATGACCAGCAAAATGGTGAAACCATTTTTCCGGATGTACTGCCAAATCATAACTTCTTTCTAGCTGTTAATTACTACCTACCAATTCGTTGATCGCGCTGACTAGCTGGGGGTCTGAATAATCCCGGCCACCCTCCATACGGCCCACCATCTCGCCGCGTTTGTCGAGAATCACCGTCGTGGGGATAGCGCCCCCTAAATAGTCGGATGGGATGTCGCTGACTGGAACATACACCGGCAGGTCATAGTTGTTTTCCTGCATAAAAGCGGACGATTTTTCTATTTTATTATCGACATCCACCATCAGGAATACAATGTCGTCATTTTCGTTGAACGATTGTTTCAATTCATTAATGGACGGCATTTCGTGAATACAGGGCGGGCACCACGTCGCCCAGAAGTTAATGAATATCACCTTGCCTTTCAATGCACTTATCGATACGGTTTTTCCGTCTTCGCCTTTAAAGGAAATATCCGATGCCGGGGGTGTTTCCACCACCGCAACATCTTCTGCCGTGATCGTGTCGCCCTTGACCTTGTTGACGTTGTTCTTCACAGTATTTCCACAGGCCGCCAAGGAAAGGGCGGTGATGATGATCATCCCCGAACGGACGATTGAGTTTATGCTCGTTGTTTTCATTTTGAGATCTTTTAGTGCTTTCATTGATGGTTATACTATTTATTTATTTTGCCTTCTTTGATTTCCTCGGAGGGTTTGATAATGATATTATCCGCCGGAGAAAGATTTCCGAACACCTCGGTCAGCGTATCCAAACGGATGCCTTCGTTGACCGGGATCCGCTTGATTTCGTTGTCGTTCAACGTTAACACGTAGGTGCCCGACTGCGTGTGCAATACGCTCTTATTTGCTACCCAAGTTGATGGGCGTTTGCGTTTCAGTTTCAGCTTGACCTGCGCATAATCGCCTCCCTGCAATTCGCCTGACGGGTTGCTCACGTCAAACTCCAAGGTAAGGGAACGGTCTTGCTGATCGAGCAAACCCGATGAGCGAGAAAGCGTAGCATCAAATGTCTTACCGGGCTGCGAGCTTACGGTAAACGTAGCGGGCATGCCCTCATATACGGATGACGCGTGCTTTTCGGGCAGGGAGAGGGTAAGCCGGAGCTTGTCGCTCTGCACCATCATAAATAACGGCGTAGGGCTTCCTGTTCCCGCCAATGCCCCCACAGATACATTTCTTTGGGCAACCACCCCTTCGAACGGTGCAGTAATGCGTAAATACTGGGTTAGCTGCGACGAGTGTGCAGTGCCCGCTTTGGAGGCTTCGTACGCAGATTGGGCACTTTCCATGGCACTTTTTGCCCGTTCGAGTTCAATATCCGCGACTGCTCCGGTGGTTTTGGAGGCATCGAGCAGGCGTTCAAACGCCTGTTTGGCGTACAGATAATCACTGTGTACCTTTTGCTCGTTGGACTTATCGGATAGGTACCGCTGCTCCATCTCGGGGGCCTCGAGTACTGCCAAAAGCTGTCCTTCGCGGACGTAATCGCCCCTATCCACATAAAGCTGCTTGACGAAACCGGTAACCTTTGCATATACCGAGACCTGTTCATAAGGTTTCAGTTCCGCCGGGACAGCGATTTCGTATTTGGGATGAAGTGACTGTACGGGTACCGTCGGATAGCTGACCGTTTGCGTTTCCGCTTTTTGTTCCTGTATTTTCTCTTCGCCTTGCGGTGAACAAGAAGCAAGGCCGAATAGGAGCGCGGCCATCATCCCATTTGCTATCGTTTTTTTATTAGCTAAAATGCTGTGATACATCATTTTTGTTTTTATATGTTAATCGTTTACTTTTTGGATGGTTCGAGGTAAAACCTACTTCGGTTATCGTCAGGATCCAATGACGGACTGATTACGGAAGCCTTAGACATGACCGAAGAGAAAAAGTGCGGCACTAGTAGTAAAATAGTAACCGTGGAAGCGACCAAGCCACCGATGACAGCACGGCCGAGCGGCGCTACCTGTTCTCCGCCATCACCCAAGCCCATTGCCATCGGTAACATTCCGGCAAACATGGCGGCAGCGGTCATCAATACCGGTCTCATTCGCGATGAGGCCGCTAATCTTGCCGCATTGGTGGGTTTCAGCACCAGTTGCCGGCGGTAATATTCGGCCTGATTGACCAACAACACGGCATTGGAAACCGATACGCCCAACGACATGATAATGCCCATATAAGACTGCAGGTTGAGTGTACTGCCGGTAAGGAAAAGCAAAATAAGGCTGCCCGCAATCACGGCCGGCAATACCGACAGGATAACCAACGGCACTTTAAACGATTGGTAATACGCGGACAGCATCAGGAATATAACAATAATCGCTATGCCCAGACCCGCTAACAGACTGCTCAATGTGTCGTCGAGGAGCTGCAGGGTTCCCGCTGTCCAGACCGTAGTACCTCTTGGTGGGTCTCCGGCATCGGCAACTGCCCGCCCCACAGCCTGGGAGGCGGTTCCCAAATCCGCTCCATAGACATTGGCAACCACTGTCACATAGCGATTGGGGCCTTTGCGATTTACTTGTGCGGGGGCTGTTGTTCTGCGGATCGTGGCGACATCCTCCAGAACCGGACGGAGGCTTCCCGCTTTCAACGGGAGCGAACGCAGCCTTTCTTCGGATTGCATGATCCGTTCGGGTATCTGTACTTGTACCTGAAACACCAGCCCGGACACCGGGTCGACCCACAGGTTCTTGTCAGTATAGCGCGTGGAAGACTTCGCCGTTACCAGACTTCGGGTGATGTCCTGCATCGTCAGGCCGAACTGTCCGGCCAAGTCCCGGTTCACTTCGATTTCGAGCGTTGGATAGTCCATCGATTCGGCAATGCGAACATCCCGCAGATAGGGAATCTCCTTCAGCTTCTTTTCAATCTTGGCGGCGTGCGCATAAGCACCTTTGACCTGCCGGGCACTCACTTTGACCTCTATCGGTGTCATCGCCCCTTGCCCCATGATTTTTTCGGTCAGTTCCATCGCCTCAAAGTTAAAGGCGACCTCCGGGTGGTTCGCGTTGATCCTTTCCCGGATGACCTCTTTGAAATCTTCTATCGAGCCGGTGTAGACGTCCTGATTGACCGACACCTGCAGGACGGCTTCATGGGGAGCACTGCTGAATAGAAATATCGGGTTGATGGGTGAAGCTGCCGGGTGCATCCCGACAAAAGCGGACGTGATGTTCAGGCCGTTTTCGGGCAGTGCGGAACGGATATCTTGGGTAATGTCCCTGACGATCTGTTCGGTCTTTTCAATTCGGCTCCCCTGCGGTGCCTGTAAGCGGATCTGAAAATCACCGTTGTTGGAAACCGGCATCACATCCGTACCGACCACGTTTAGCAAAATGGCGGCAATCCCCCCGGCGACAACGACGTACCCCACAAAAAGTGCCCCTGATTTCTTACCCCACTTGCGCATCCGGTACGAATAGTTTATCCGGAATTTTTCAAAGAAGGCACGTTTCCGTGCTGTTTTCATTCCTGCATTATGCTTATTTTTCATCATCCAGTTGGCCAAAATCGGCACAAAGGTCTGTGAGGCCAAGAACGAGGCAATCATCGCAAAGGCGACGGCCAGCGACAAGGGCATAAACATATCTTTCGGAATGCCGGTCATGATAAACGCGGGAGTCAGCACCGCAAGGATACAAAGCAGGATCAGCAGTTTCGGGATGGAGATTTCGTAGAGCGCATCGATGATGGCCCTCGCTTTGGATTTACCCATCTCCATATGCTGGTGTATGTTCTCAATTGTGACCGTGGCCTCATCGACGAGGATACCGATGGAAAGCGCCAGCCCGCTTAGGGTCATGATATTGATGGTTTGGCCCAGGAGGTGCAGTACCGAAACTGCGGACAGGATTGCAATGGGAATGGTAAACACCACAATGATTGCGCCCCGGGTATCGCCCAAAAATAAAAGGATGACCAAACCGGTAAAGACGGCCCCTAGTACACCTTCCAAGACGAGGTTGGACAAGGCACGTTCGATGTAGGAAGACTGGTCAAATTCATAGCTGATCTCGACGTCTTCGGGCAATTGGTTTTTAAGCTTTGGAATGGACGCTTTCAGGTTTTCCACCGCTTCCAGCGTAGAGGCATCGGCTTTCTTGATGATGGGCAGATAGACCGATCGTTTCCCGTTGACCAATGCGTAGCCCACCGTTTGGTCGGCACCATCTTCGACACGGGCGACATCGCCGACGTACACCGTGCGGTTATCGTTGGCTTTTATGGGTGTTTTCAAGAGTTCTTCCGGCCCTTTGGCAATGGAGTTGATGGGCGCCATCAGGTTTTTATCGCCTATGCGGATATTTCCTGCCGGAGACGGAAGACTGTTTTTGGTGATGGCTACCGTGATTTCTTCCGGGCTTAGTCCATTGGCCTGCATGGCTTCCGGATCGATATTGACCACAATGGAACGGATATTCCCTCCGAAAGGCGCAGGAGCAGTAATACCGGGCACTTCCGTAAACATGGGCCGTATCCGGGTGATGGCCAGCGTTTGCAGCTCATTGACGGATCGCTGGTCGCTTTCAAAGACCAATTGACCTACGGGCAGCGAGCTCCCGTCAAAACGCACCACCATGGGAGGAACGGCTCCGGGTGGCAGGAAACCCATCGCTCTGGAAACGGATGTCGACACTTCGCCGGCCACCTGCGCCATATCGGTCCCCGGATAGAAGGTCAACTTCATCAACGTCAACCCTTGTACGCTTTTGAAGTCAATGTCTTTTACACCGCTAACGAACAAGAGCACTTTCTGGAATTCGTTGGCCATAAACCCATCCATATAGGCCGGTGACAGTCCGCCGTACGGCATCGCGATGTATATCGCCGGCAGCTCGACTTCGGGAAAGATGTCGACGTTTATTTTTCTTATGGTGTTATAGGAAAAGAACCCGATGGCCAATACGGCAACCATAATGGCAATGGGTTTCCTTAACGCAAATCTGATAATGTTCATGTACGATTCATTAAAGGTTGCTGAATAAAAATCCGAAATCCGCTGTCAGTTCCGCCTCGTAGGCAAGCAATGCCCAGTATTCGCGGGAAGCTTCGATATGGGCATTCTCCGCCTGTTCGAGCAAGGTGCGTATCTGCAACAGTTCGCTCAGCGTAATCAAGCCGCTTTTGTATCTTGCGAGATACATGTCGTAAGCGTCCTGCGATTGCTGTACGGCAAGCCTCGTTTTCTGAAGCTGCTCGGATTGTTCTGTGATTTTTGCCTGGGATGCGGATAAATCCGCACGCATGGCCTGTTCATACTGTGAACGCCGGAACTGTGCGCTTTCCGCTTCTTTAAAAAGTTGCCCACTTTTCATGCGGTTGGTGTGCAGGCTCGTCAGATTCCACGTGAAGCCGATACCGGCCAAAAAATTATGGGTCGTATTGCGGAAACCGTCCCGCCAAGCGCCCGACACCCTGCCGTTGGGCCCGATTCCCGTACCGCGGTAGGCATAACCGCCCAACAGATTCAACGAAGGCAGCGACGCTTTTTTTTGGGCCTCACCGCTCAGTGTGTAATAGTCGGATTGCTTATCCAATGCGTCGAGAATAGGGTGTCGGGGATGGATGCGATTTAACTCGTTGAAGGCCTGTGGAGCGGGATGGCCGAAGCGGATGGCCGATGCGATGTAATCGACCGTATCATCGCCATACAATTCCAATACTTTGAAGTAAGCGGCCTGCCTAAAACCGGTCCACTTATCGCGTTCACCCATGGCCTGTACGTAGGACGACGACGCGAGCAAGCTGTCTGCCGCAGGTATCAAGCCCGAAGCGGACAAGCCCGAAGTGATCTGGCGGATATCGTCTAAGCGTTCGGCGTTCCGCTCCGTCCAGTGCAGCTTGGCATCGTTGTATAGTAGCGCGATATACCGTTCAGACAAGGTCTTTTTAAGCCCGAGTAAATAGGCGTCTTTTTCACTGACGGATCGATGATACAACGCATCCGCGGCCTCGTTCTGCTTGCGGCGTCTACCGAATGAAAACAGCTCCCATTGAACAATAGCGGAACCAAAGGTGTTGGCTGCCGTAGTGCTGCCATCCAATGGTACGGCCGAACCACTTACGTTGAAAAACCCTGCCTGCGGAAAAAAGGCGCCAGCACTTCCCTCATAGGTGCCGTAAGTGCTTTGCGCTTGGGCGTTTACCTGTGGGAGCATATGGCTTTTAACTGCCCGTTGGTTAAACCTCGCGGCATCGATCGCCGATGTTTTGACGCCAACGCCTGGATAGTTTTCCTCCACCTTAGACCACAGGCTGCCTAACGTGTGTTCCTTTTGCTGCGCATACAATGGAAAAGCAACAGCGATGGCTAGCCACCATACGGCGGCCGCTATAATATGTTTGATCATATTACTTCACAAATTTTGACAGGTCGCAACGGCGACCGAAGATTAATTTAAAGGGAAAACAATGGAAGTCCTGCCATTGAGCCAATCAGGTCAATAGCGAAGAAGGACATTAGCAGGAATGATGGATGATGAGTTTCCGATACTCCAAAAAGATGGGAATTGAGCTTCGGATTTTGCCACTGCCACTATAAAAGGGGTGTTTCTTTTCTTTGCTTACGGCATGAAAGCCGACGATAAATAGAAATGCCGCCGTGAAGATAACGACCGGCAATAGGTCATTTGCATGGTGCGAACTTTGTTGTTGAACGATTGTCTTATCTGACCCATCGAGCAGAACACATGTTTCCGCGGAATTCATGGAAAAATTACGTGCGCCCTTGGGTATACCTTGTTCGGAGTTTACAGGCAAACCGGCCAACGTTTTGATGCTTGCTTTGACAACACAGGAAGAAAGCAACACCAAAAGCGTGACCGCAAGTACAAAAATGCCTCGCTTGCCATTTTCCAAGATATGTGGTATAGCCTTGTTCATCAATTTACAAAAGTACCATTATTTGCATAACTGGGCAAATAATTATTGGACTAACTGATACTCGGTTTCGGTCCATTCATTGATGCCCCCCTGGTACACGCGGACGTTCTGTATTCCGTTCCTTTTCAAAATGGAGTATGCCATTGCAGCACGCACTCCGCTTTGGCAATGCACAATGATCGGTTTGTCTTTACGGATTCTATCTACGTTCTCTTCCAAAGTGGTTAAAACGATGTTTTCCACGCCTTTGATATGTCCGGCGTTATATTCGCCTTCGGTGCGTACATCGATGATCTGTACGTCTTTATTGTCTAAGTGCTTTTTTAGTTCCTCGATATTAACGAGGTCGGATTTCTCCAATTCGATATTCATTTTCTCCAAGTCGGTTACAAAACCATAGATGTTGTCCATCCCGATACGCATCAACTTACGAGTCAGCTCTTCCGTTTGGCCTTCATCGGTTACGAGCACGATTTGTTGCTCGTAACCCACCAAAGAACCGATCCAGGTGGACCACGACTTTCCGTTTTCGATATGCAAGCTACCGGAAACGTGCCCTTCGGCAACTTCTTCTTTGCTTCGGGTATCAATAATCAAAAGATTGTTGTCTATCGACTTCTGAAACGCCGGCTGATCAAGCATCGGGTGTATGGGAATCTGTATCAGTAACGGCCGCTCGACGCGGTTAAGTTGCTTCATTACGGCAAAATATTTGGGCGGGGCCGGTTGTCCGTCCAGGATGTATGTCACAAATTCTGATTCATCATTCTTAAATTGAAAGGCCTTATTAAACTGCTTTTCTTCCTTCAAGGTAGAATGGGGAATGGTACTTAAATTTTTTCCGCAAAACGAACCGGCTCCGTGCCCGCCCCATATTTCCAAGTCATCCGGCAGTTTTGAAAATTGCTGAATGGAAGCATATAGCTGCTTTGCGGCGATCTCCTGCGAGCCGACGTGGCCCGCAGATTTTTCCAGTAGGTCGGGGCGACCGACATCGCCCACCAATATAAAATCGCCCGTTATGGCCCTCTGCGGGGCGGTGGAAATTTCGGTGTCTCTTACCAGAAATGTGATGCTTTCGGGTGTGTGTCCGGGGGTGTGCATGACTTTCAGTTCCACCATACCGATTGTAATCAAGCTTCCGTCCCTTAACCCGAGGTGCGGAAATTGATATTGCCAGTCTGGTCCGCCCTCGTCTGACAGCAACAGCTCTGCATTGGTAGCGGCTGCCAACTCGCGCGAGCCGCTTAAAAAATCGGCATGAATATGCGTTTCGGCTATCTTCGTAATTTTGAGATGATTTGTCTCCGCTATTTTCAGGTATACATCGATATCCCGCCGAGGGTCTATAACAATGGCATCTCCGGTATTCAAGTCGCCGATGACATAACTTACCTGCGCAAGGCTTTCGTCATATACCCGTTCAAAAAAATAGCCTTGGGCATGTGATTTGTTTGCCTGTGTAAAAACAGCAAGCAAGAACGTGATCGCCGTGATGTTTCCTTTGTTCCGCATAATTCCCCTTTCTTAAAATCGTTTGTCCGCAAATTTAGACAATCGGCCAGCATTTTACGGTTACTTTAGTCACATAACGAGAAAATTTGCGTATCAGTATCAGCTTAAAGACAATCCGTACCAATCTATACATTCATTGAAAAGGTTAATAAATCTAAACAGTCCGTGGCTACCATAAAAAAAGGAAAATTGAAAAGATAAGATTGATTGACTCATGGGGAAGGGGAACGATAAAAATCATCGAGACTTGTAGACAGGCTGAACTCCCCGAACCCGAGCTTATCGAGCAAGACGGCGGTTTTTCGGTTACCCTATTTCAAAAATAAGTCGACAGTAGAACAGCTAATGAAACTTGGGTTAAACTAACGACAACTAAAAGCTGTTGAATACGTTAAAAAGAAAGGGGAAATTGCGAATAAGGAGTTAAAATCAAAAATTGAAGAGGTACAAGCAGAAATCGAACAACAAATAAAATAATTACCATGAAAAAAACTGCAATACCATTTTTATCCGCTGTAGCGCTAATGCTTGTTGTCGGATGTCAAAATGCAGAAAAGAAAAATACGGATGCAGTAAACATCAATCCCATGGAAATGAAGCAAATTGGAACAGTAAGTGAACGATTTCAATCTTATAATGTTGAGATGGTTGAAGTAGTAGGTGGAGAGTTTTGGAAACCCTATAAAATGATGGACAGTTTGCCGTCTGCCGAAGCTACGGGAACCTATGATGTATCGCAGAAAAACCCGGAGCTGTACCGAAAACTAGATCCTGTTGATTTAACGAATAAAAGAATTTTAAATCTGGCCAAAGGCCTCGCTCCCGCTTATGTACGTGTAAGCGGTACTTGGACAAACGCGACCTACTTTCAAGATAACGATGAGCCGATCCAACCAGCTCCGGAGGGATTTTTAAATGTATTGACTAGAAGCCAATGGAAAGGAGTACTCGAATTTCTAGAAGCAACAGACTCAGAATTGGTCACATCATTTGCAGTATCGAACGGCGTGCGTAATCAAGATGGGATTTGGACTCCTGTAGAAGCACAAAAACTCGTAAACTATACGAAAAGTCTGGCTATACGAAAAGTCTGGGTGGAAGTATCGCCGCTGCTGAACTTTTCAACGAACCAACAATGCCATTGTCTGGTGGTCTCATGAACCCTGAGTATGACGCATCCTATTTTGCGAAAGATGTAGCCGCCTTTAATACTTGGGCTAAAGAAGAAGTTCCTGATATGAAAACCCTTGGTCCAGGTGCAGTACTCGAAGGAATGGATGGGGTAACCTTTGACCAGCCGGGCATGAAATTCCTTGCTACTGAAGATTTAATGTCCGCTGAACCAAAGCCTACATTTGATGTGTTTTCCTATCACTTTTATGGTGCTGCTTCCATTCGTATGATGAACGAAGGCCCATTTTCCATAAAAGCAGAGAATGCCTTGGGCAAAGAATGGTTGCAGCGGACAGACCAATCTGCTGCTTTTTATATGGGACTTCGGGATAAATATATGCCCGGAACAGAAATTTGGATTACGGAAACAGCACAAGCCGCAGCAGGTGGCGACCCTTATGCAGCCACATTCTTGGATTGTTTCCGCTATCTATATCAACACGGTTCACTGGCTAAGCAAGGTGTCAAAGTAATTATCCATAATACGTTCTTAGCAAGTGAATATAGTTTGATCGACCAAGATACTTATTTGCCAAAACCCAACTATTGGGCAGCTTACTTATGGGCTAAATTGATGGGTACAGAGGTGTATGATGCAGGAACAGGAAAAGAAGGGGTATATGTATTTGCTCATAATCTTAAAGGGTCTGAATCTGGTAAAACAATTTTAATCATCAATACCAATAAAAAAGCAACGTCAATTAATCTTCCGTCCGATGCTGAACAATTTACATTAACTTCAAATGAGTTGGAGGGAACAACTGTAATGCTGAACGAGAGTTAGCTTTAACCGCAAATGACGAATTGCCAACAATTACAGGTAAAAATGTAAAAGCAGGAAATGTAGAATTGCCTGAGACAAGTATTACTTTCTTCACGCTTGCAAACCCAGGAAAATAATTTTTTCAAAATTCAACGAGCAAATGAACCACTATGAAAAGGTTGGAGAATAAAGTAGCTCTTAATCCCATTGTAAAGCAAAAAGCACTGATTCTCAGTGCTTTTTGCTTTCGGCGGGCTGACAGGGATTACAGTCGAACACCTGATACCGTTTTTGACGTTTTTGGATAATATAGAAAGGAGCTAATTTTCTATTTTCATCATATCCAATAAATCATTAGACTCTTCTATTATCCATCGGTTGCTCTTTATTAAATCATTCATAATATCCAATTGATTAGCTGTTAATAAATCTTCTATATTTCTATCCTTGATGTTCTCCCATTTACTATTATGCTCAGTTTCTGTAATACCTTTTGGAGTACCATTTGGTGTTAGCAGTTTAATATTTGGTATTTTTTCTTTCACCAATGGATAAATTATGAACAAACCATCATAATCCCAATCACAGGAATAATAAATACGTAATCCTCTTGTATCAGAAAAATCCAGTTTGTTTACATTTTTACCTCCAGCATACCATAACTCTATATTGTTAGCTCTAGCTAATGTAGGACGCTTTAAAAAATCAATGTTTTCACAAAGCACAATGCAATTGGGATTTTTACATTCGAGCACATATTTATACTGTAGATCCTTATCATCAGCTAATTCATCAATATCCAATAGTAATTTTACAGCATTTATTAAAGCCTCTTTTCCCAATAGGTACTTCTCATTTTTGAAAAACATAAGAGATACAATTCTAACAGTTGCTTCATTTTTTATAATCTGCTCCCGCAATGGCTCTAAATTTCCATTGTCCATATCCTCTTTTATATCTATTAAGATTTGAATATCAGATTCTTCAAAACGAAGTTGGGGTTTCATTAATCCAGTCTCTGTTAAAAAAGCTTCATAACGATTGTACTTCGCTAAATAATCACGTTGGTAAATTTTAGCGAATCCAGATAAAGCTGATAATTTCTTATGTGTTTTATCCAGCTTTCTGAGGGAATTAATCAAATAGCTGATCTCTTTACTATTAGTTAAGGTATCGTTCAATTTCACCTCCTCATCTGTGTAAAGCTTATTTAATGCTTTTAATTCAATCCAGTTCATTCCGTTGCTTTATTCATATAAGTACTTAGGTGTTCTTTAAGATCTTTTGTCTTGAAATAAGATGAAGATGGATAATAGTTGATCTTATCGCTTACTTTTCCTTTTATCAAATGGTGTGCATACCATTCATCTGATAGACCAATATTGAAAGCACGTGGTGCCATGGTGATAATCTGGTAGTGAAACTCTTCTGCAATTTCAGGAAAAATATTAAAGTTGGTGTCATCCAAACTTCCTAACTCTTCCAGAATAATGAACCGAAGTCCTTGAGGTTTGTCTTTTTGTGTAGATAATCTTGCCACAGCAAGCAATGCAATTGCAGAATAGCTTTCTCCTGTGCTACCCGAAACATCCTCTCCAAACTCGTCTTCCAGACTTGCATAAATATGAAAATATGTTTTAGGATCTAAGAGTTGGGCAATGGGTACTTTTTCATTTAATCCTGCCAGCTTTTTAAAAAAATCTTCAAGAAAGTCAGTAACAGATTGGTCAGAAAATGCCAGTTCTCCGCGTATTGCGGCGTATCGTATATCGTAAGCCATCTTCTCTATATCTTCAATCTTGATAGTAGGATTAGGTTTAAATTCTACATTGAAAAGATATTTATCACTTATTCTTTTCCTATTTACAAAAAAAGTATTGATGGTTTGAACCTGCGTTTTATAAGTATTGTAGCCTTTGGTTGTTCTGGAAAAAATTTCCACCATTCGGTCTCTTATGCCATCTGCAATTCGTGTTCGTTCGTTGTTTGCGTCCTGCAATGCAGGAACAATTTCGTCTCTCGTTTTTAAATTGGTGCCCAGCAAAGCTCTTTCTAATACGCTAAAAGAGTAAGTGTTTTTTTGAAGTTCGTAATTTACCTCGCTGTTCTTCTCTCCTTTCGTTTCTTCGAATTCTGAAACGGCTTCTATATACTTTCTTTTGTAATTATCATATGCTTGGTCAGACTTATCTTTTAAAGCAGGTAATTGCTTTGTTTCAGTATTAAACTGTACTACATTTTCTTCAAAGTGCTTATAGTAGTTGGTATTCAATTGATTGAAATCATTCTGCTTTGCTAGAATATTTCGTGTAATGATTTCCAGATCGTTTTTTGTTGTTTCTATATCTTTCTGTAAAGATTTTAGTTCGCCTTCTTTCTTCCCTGAATACTTAGACATTTTAGTTATCCGCCCTAGCCATTGATTTTTTATCTGTTTTAAGGTACGTTCTACAACTTCAGGCTCTTCGTATTGAAGATTGAATTGCTTTTTTAGATTTTGTAATTCTTCCTCATTCTGTACCTTTTCTGCCCGAAGTGTTGCTACTTTTTCATCTATTTGCAAGATACAGGGCACAGCGGTTTTTAGCTGCCTTATTTTTGAGGCATCGCATATCTCTGGGGAAAATTCGTATTCGAATAAAGTTCTGTCGTATTCCAAACCATCTCTTATAGCATCTAATGCCAGTAGCTTTTTTTCTACTTCGGTTAATTCGGTTCCAAGCTTATCTATGAGTTGCTGCACACGTAGGTTCAATTCAGAATGGTTCATTAACAAATTGGCATCGGGATTATGGGATATAAATTCTGATAATGTCCCTAATTTTATCCAAACACCTTCTTTTGTTTTATTAATCTGAAGATTGGCTAATTCATCTGTATTGATATAACGATCCCTGTTTTCAGGCGATTGAATTTTCGTAGTCGATAGTGTAGCGAAGTATAAAACAGCCTGCATAGTATCGACACTCAATGTCGGCAAGTTATTGATGTACCAATGTAACACACTGCCTTCCTGATTATTGTTGAGCAGGTTCAATAGTTTTCCTTTCTGTTCTTTGTCTGAGAGGAGTTGTACTTTTAATTTATCCAACTCGGCCAGCTGTTGTTCTCTTTTTTTCTCTATATTTTCAAGTGTTGAATACCTTTTTAAATAAGGCTGGGCAAAGCTGATGTCTTTTTTTATTTCGGCTGCATTCCTTATGGTAGTGTCTACTTTTTTAGAAACGGCTTTCCAACTCTCATCTATTTCAGGCAATACAAGCATTGTCAATTCGATGATCTGATTATTCAGCGTTTCTATGCTTTCTTTTAACTGTTTGTACCGATACGCTTGTTCGTGATTTTCTTCGGCTGCCTTATGCTGATTTCGTATTTCACTCTCCAGACGAGGAATTTTGTCAATTAGTTTTTGGAGCTTTTCTAAATTTTCACCTTGTTGTTGCAATTTCTGATGTCCGTCTGTTTCCAGTTTTTTTTGAGCATCCAGTTCGAGCATACAATTGCTTATTTCAGCAACTTTGTATTCCTTTAACAACTTGATGTAAGCTTGATATTGCAGATCTATAGCATCCAAATGTTTTTGTTTATTGCCTAACTGCTTTGCGTATTCATCTAACCGCTTATAGTCTTTTAGTACTTTTTCAAGCTCTAATTTCTTTTTTTCAAAATCTGCTTTGATGTCCTCTTCTGTATCTTCCAGTAAAAATTCTTTTAAGTTTTTAGACGCATCTTTACCTGATAATTTAAGCGTCTTGGCTTTTGAAAAAGATTGTATCACTTTCGCAAAAGCCTTTAGGTTATTCTCTCTTGAGAGGTTAATGGGCAATATTTCCTTGTTGCTTAAAAAGTTGTAATAGCCTTGAACTTCTTCCTTGTTTTTGAAAAAGATCAATTTCAATCTTCGTTCATCATTTAACCATTCGGCCAAGTCTTGTATGTCAGGTATGGTGCTATCTTTAATGAAATCCTTCGAAAACAAGACTTCATCATTGTCCAACGCCAATTGCGATAACTCGCTGTTAAGTTCGGTACTCTTGGTTATGACAAATGGAACAAGTCGTTTCCTTTCCTGGCTATGTATTTGAACACCTATGGTGATAAATTTATCTTGCTGAATAATGATGTTTAAGAAACAGTAGGCGCAAGTAGTCTGGTGTGGAAGTGTATGAATATATCGTGTTTCCTTAACGTCTTCGGTTCCGAATTTAATGAGTTCTTTGTCGTATATGAACAGGAGTTGTAAGAGGTCGGCCAAAATAGATTTACCTACTCCGTTTGGACCGATAAAATCGGTACGTTTTTGATGAAATAGATAGTCATGATTGTAATGTTTAATCATGCCCACCGTAGAAAGAGAATAGATTTTAGGATATATCATTGCGTGTCCTCTTTTTTTAGCTCCGAAACAAATGTCTCGAAGTTCAGGAGTTCATGTTCATACATTTTGGCTAAACGGTTGATGGCGGGCATTATTTCAAAATCGGGTACTTCTTCTGAGGAAGAGGTTTGCTTTTCTACCCATCCGATCTTGTCAAATAGATCAATGGCAGTGTTGATTTTTCGATGTACGTTGCCCCATTCCCGGGCATCGTAGGTGTTGGATGCACGTGCCTCATTGAACAAAATCCTTTTATACGCATCCTGCTGTTCGCCTTATAGAATAATATTTCTTAATTCAACCCACCGTACTGTTTTGTGCTCATCAAAAAATCGTTTGTAATAAATATCGAGTAACATCAGTCCGATCAATGTCTGTGTTTCGGAGAGTTCTCTGTGACGAGAATGATCAGTGAATTTGCCCTTTGCCGTGTCGAAAAAGTCGAGATAGAAATAGGGATGACCGTCAAATCTATCGGCTACAAGATTAAGATTATACAGGTTTTTATAGAACTGCGTCCACTGTTCTGCTTTGTCTTCCAATAAAGAGAAGACCACATAATATTTTTCACCGATGTGCTTTCCAGACAAGAGCATGATGTTGATATCTGCAAAATGTTTCTCCACTTGCTCGTCGAATAGAAATCCATAAGATGCTATGTCAATATTTTCGTCTTCCATAATGCAAGTTCATTTTGTTGCGTGGCAATTAATTGTTGTTTAATTTCAATATTAATATTGGGGTTTTCAGAGACCAATGCAACCACTTCTGATGCTACGCCATAGGCAATCGACAAGTCTTGCTCTTCAGTTAAAATGGTATTCATCAATTCGTCCAACGTCACATGTTTTTGTTCTGCAAGTTGCTTTTTGGCCTTATTTACCCAGTCATTGATCGTTTGTTGTCGGTTGATTTCTTTTTCTATTTTATTTCGTTCTTCTCTTTCGTATGCTTCATCGGGCGGTATGACAATGAGGGTATTGGTTTTTTGTCTTGTAAATTCATGATGCTTCAGGTATAACATTTTTTCCTGCTCGTAAACCAATGACTTTAATGGAAAGTTGTCTTCGAGTACAATACCGTTTTCACTATAGGTTGCTGTTTGCAACGCATAGCCCAGTAGTTTTTGTATTTGTAGCCTGTAATGGGCACGGGTAGAAAAATATTCCTGCAACTCGCTTAGCTTTTCACTAGCATTGTAAATTTGCCGTCTTGCAGTGTTGATTTTATCGTCAACGGTGGCAAAAAATGCTTCCATATCTTTATATATCTCATGTGACCGTTTCCAGTCTTCAACCGTTTTATTTTTTGCAGCTTCATCTGACGAAAGTTTAGTATGGTCAATCTCTGCATAAAACTGATCGACCACCATTTGCAGATCTTTCAAGAACTTGTCTTTGCTTCTCACAGCCTCCGTAATATCTTCGGCTCTTTCCCCAAATTTTCTAAATGTCAGTGCAAATGCTTTTACCAATGCTACAGCCTCTTGTACATTGCTGTTTAACAGCTCATTCAATGTGATATACGCCTCTCTTAATTCATCTTCCAGCCCTTCCAAATGGTCAGTGATTATTTTTTTAGGCAAGGACATGGCCATTCTTCCAAATTTTCGTTCCAGATCTTCTATCTCTTTAATCTCATCAAAACGAAGGAAAAAACGTTCTTCGAAGCTTTTCTTTAAGGGTTGATTTTTATAAGGGTTTTCCAGTTTGTTTCGCATCATATCCAACACGCCTTTGGCATATTCGGTCAGGTAGTACTTTCCAGGTTCGTCTATATGGTTCCTTATAAAGTAATGCAACAAGTTATCTTTTATGTGGTACCATTGACGCACTGATGGCTGTTCAAAGCGGAAACTAATCTCTATCAGTGTTTCCTCTATTTCTTTGAGCGTAAAATGCTCTTCCAAATCGCCTGCTTCTATTTTTTCATCTATAGCTATAATAAGGTAGCCTCCGTCAAATTTTGGCGGAAGAAGAAGGTCGTATTTGGCGTATAATGTTTCTGCGCTCATAATCAGAAATCGTTATAAAATAGCTATAAAGTTCTTGTATAGCTTACACCATCTCATAGAGTTTTCAGGTTTATTTTCATCTGCGGATCGCCTTAGTCGGATATTATAGCATAATATTAAATCATACTTTTGCAGATAATCAAATGACACGTATTTTTTCAATTATTTTTAGAATCATCATTCATTATAAGTCGACTCTTTTAAACAATAACTTCTACTTCGTCTTCGCTAAACCACCCATTGCGAATAACATTCTTCTTTAGTTCTTCTGGCAAGTCTGTGTAAGAAACCAATGCTAAACTTTCTTTGGCTCTGCTACATGCCACATAAAACAATCGCATTGTCCTATCTATTCCTGTTTCTTTACCTTCATCTATATTTTTCTTATCGGTATTTGTTAGTGGTTTTAGTCCAAATAATTTATCGTAGCTAAACATGAAACCTTTAGATTCTTCATCATCAATAATAACCATTACCCGATCGAATTCAAGCCCTTTAACACCTTGATGCGTTCCAAATTTCGATTCCTCATTGATGTATTCATTATACCTTATAATCTCAGAAAAATCTGTTTTCAATGCTTCTTCCCAAGCTATCAAAATTTCATCATCTTCTGCTATTTCATCATCTTCAATGTTGTTATCAGAATCAACCCCAACCCTCTGTAAAACCGACTTTAGAGTGGACGTAACTTTAAACATATTAGTTTCGTGTATTTTCTTCAGTATATCAATTAACGTAGGATGATTATCTTCATTCCACAAAGACAGCAATTCGTTAACCTTATCATTTGTGGTATGTAATACTTCTAATTTATTGGTATTATTTTGTAATGCCTGCTTATCTATTAAATGCGAATGTCGTTTTATGATATTAGCAATCTCGAATTTATTCTTCTTAACATGAGCTTTATATAAAGGCAAAACTGTCTTCGAAAATAAATTAATAGAAGATGAAGTTCCGTCTAATAATCCAGTTTTTAATTTATCAACATTATAAAGAGGAGCGAAGAAATTAAAAAATCCCATTCTTCTTGCAGCCATGTGATGCTCCAATGTTAAAGTCATGACCTCCGCATTATCTTCAAACCATTTATCATCTTTTGTTTCTTTCTGCATTTTCTGACGAATCTGTTCTTCTATTTCAAACTTATCTTTTGCACGAGAAACTGCAAAGAATCTAACAGTACCGCCTTTTTTTTCAATACGAGAAAGTTGCTCCTGACCATCTATATCTTTTCTAATTTTATTTATTAGGTCGACTATTCTAGACTTTGAACGATGATTCATCTTTTTGGCAGGCTTAACCCATTTATCTGGCAGTCCTACTCCCAAGTTTTCCTTTCCATCTGCATAAATCCTTTGCATTGTATCTCCAAACAATCCCAATGAAAACTTTTCTTCATATTGACTTTGAAGTTCAAACAATGCATCAATTAGTTCTTTCTTGGTATCCTGACTCTCGTCTATAAGGATGACGGGAAATCTGTTTATCAGGATTTGCTTGAATAAATCTTTTTTTTTAATAAAATCAGCAGTAATTGAAATTACTTCAGTATGATTTAAAGAGTCTTTCGTCAGGTTATCTCCATTTGGATTATAAATGAACCTTTGAATGTTTTCAAGCGATGAAAGTCTCTTATTTTTGGATTCTATTTTTTTTGCTCTGCCTATGGATGTTTTGTTATTTAGATCTTTACTTTTAGATTGTTGCTCTTCTAAATCCGCTATTTCAACAATCAAGTTGTTCTTTATCCAAGTTTTTATATCTGAACTAAAGTTCATTATTAATTCCCAACAAAAACTATGAATTGTGCTAACGTTAAATATTGAACTATACTCTAGTCTATGAGTGATTTCATCGGCGGCAGCGTTAGTATATGTAATTATTGCTATTTTCTTATTTCGAAGTTTATAACTCTGTCCAAACTCTTTTTTAAAGCGATCCAGTACATTTACAAGTGTTCTTGTTTTTCCGGAACCTGCACCTGCAAAAAGAAAAAAACTTTGGGGCGATGACGGTTTAATACTTTCATAAATCACGTCATCAACTGGAGTATCTATTTCATTAGTATATTCAGCCATTTGATTTATGTTTAGTTGATTAGTCCTTGTTTATTATTTTTTAATTGTTGTTCAACCCAATCTAATCCTTCTTTAATATAAGAGGGTGTTTTGATCTTTTTAGGGTCTGCACAATATAAAACATCCAAAGCAAATTCTGCTTTTTTGGCTTGTTTGTCAGTAATGATGGTGTATGCTTCTTCTGTTAGACTTTTTAAATCGTCTTTCTTAGAAGTCTCTACCATTTTCTTCAAAAGACCTGTGGTATCGGCAATAATTTTAAAGCTTTCCTTGTTTTCAATTACCAATGCATCTTCAAACGTGTAGGGGTAAACTATCATTTTATTACGGCCATTGTCAAATTCAATAGCTTTTTGATAAGCTACTCTAATCGGTAAATCTTTCTTTATTTTATCATTCGATTCTAAATTCAACAATTCATCCAAGAGCTCTTTTCCCGGATGCCAACTTTTTAATGTATCATTATTCGTTTTATAATTCTTTCCCAATTCAGGCTGGCATTTTTTACTATTATCATTTGGATTAATGGAATCAATATCCGTAATAACTAAACAAATCAGACCTAATTTTTCAATGAGAGGTTTTAGTCTGTGTGCATGACTTCCTCCAATTTCTAAAATTGTTACATAACAACTATCTAACAAGCAATTTTCATTCTTTATGAAATGTGGCAGAAGAATTCTTTCGGCAGGACCCTCTACTAAAATAACAGCATCAGCAAAGAATAAGTCGTTATGAGTTGTATTTAGGTATCGAATCACAAATTTCTCTGTCTCCTTCTCTTTGATGCCAAAAACAGATTTCAGACTAATCACTTCTGATGTGGGAAGAGCTAAGGAGTTGTTTCTTTTGAAATAACGTAAACTTTCAAATTTTTGATGAGCGATGTAACTGGAATGCGTACTAATAACCAATTGTGTGGTAAAATCTGTCTTATCGCTTAAATTTATATTGTTTCGCAATACATCATAGGCTTTCTTAATGAAAACCTGTTGAACTTGTGCATGTAAATGAGCTTCTGGTTCTTCTATTAAAACCAAGTGTAATGGAGCAATAATTTCATCGTCTGTTATTGCATTTTTGCCAACCCTCATCCATTCATCCCTAAACCGTATTAATTTAAAGATGATTGATATAAGATTCTGATAGCCTAAGCCATTATATTTTTCTGGTAATGATAAATCTTTATCAAGATAATACTTTACAGCTGAGTCATGCTGAAGACCGTCAGCTGTTGAAACTATAGTAGATAATTGAATTTGAGGATTCCCAAAACCTGGATAGTTCAAACCTTCAAGTTCTGAAAGAGATGTCTTAAAGCTTTCTTTTAGATTTCTATCAAAATCATCTTGGGCATTATTGATTGATTCCAATGCATTGATATCTTTTTCGGTTGGTTCTAATGTTGGATTAAGATGTTTGTCATAATAAGCTCGTAATTGTGAGGATAAATTTCTGGAACTATTATTTTCTGCGGTATCTGAATTTGCATCACTGAATCCACGTTGAGCATTAATAATATCTATTTTTATTAGCCCTTTTAAAACATCTCCATCTAATGCAACGCTATTATCTAATAACTCCTGTTTGTCATTATATTTGTCAGGATCGAGCAAATACGTTTTAAGTGTAAAATGAGTATTTAGCTTTCGTTCACAAAAATCCCATAAGTGTTTTGGCCATAGTTTGAAGTCTTTACCTTTCTCTTGGGACAGCTTATTTGATTTATTATAAAGGGTGATGAATTCTTTTATTAACTCATCCATATCTTTCGGTTCAAACCTTAGCCTTATTCCCAGTAAGCCCCCCTTCCAATCCAAAGTAGGGATTATGTGGTTTACATAGTGAAGCTCTGAATTGTCAACTTCAATCCATAAATCCAGTACGGGTAAATATTGTTCCAATAAATTTACAGTCTTATCTTCTTCTTTAAGCTCATCTGATTTAGTCCAATTTGCTCCAATTTTGTTTAAATCTTTCCAGTTGCAAAGCGTAAAATCTTGAGTTTTGAAACTTTTTGTTTTAAGGAAAATCATCAAAGCATCCATAGCAGTCGTTTTACCACTATTATTTGCACCTACAAAAATTGTTTCCTTTTCAGAAAAGTCAATTTTACACGATTGTAACTTCCTGAAATTTTGTATGTGGATAGAATTTATTTTCATTTATTTTTAGTTTTTAATAACTATGCTGAATCCTATATCAAATTTTGATGGAAGAAGGGGGGGTATTTGGTATATAATGGTTGCTCTTTCAAAATATCAGTTGCTATTCTTTCTTTACAAAACGGATTCATTATTTATTCTTTTTAACACATCATCTAGTGAAAACTCAGGAGGAAGGGGTTTGAATCTCTTGTCGTCTTTTGTTGTCATATAAAGCTTTCTTTGAAACTCTCTTAGTAGCTTAAGATTAATTTCACTCACTAAAATGGTGTCATTATCACCCCCTTTAAGTTTAAGAATATCTTTTCTCTCTGTTTTAGAAGGTTGAGTGATTCGGGTGTCGCCAAATTGACTCGTGTTTACTTGAGCAACATAAACGTGGAGGTCTCTTGAAATAGACTCGACAATATTGGAAAAGTAATTTGTATCAGAATTCCATTCAGAGGCTATTAATAGGTCTATTTTCCCTTTGAAAAGGCTCCTGTGCTTAACATCAGCCAGTTCAAAACAGTAATATGGAGCTAAATAAATTCCTCTCCATATAAACAAATCGTAGATGTACTGCGTTGGATGAGGTACTTTATAATGGTTTGTATTAATCATCAATACTTCAGCATGTGAGTAATGATTTTTTAATCGAAACACCACAACAGCATCTTTAATTCCGTCTTTTTCAAAAGGTAAAATAGTGACAATGAAATTGAAAGATACTCCGTCAATAGAAATATGTTCTAATCCTGTTATAACGAGCTTCTGTTCATTTACCGCATACCACGTAATTCTATCGAGTAATTCGATGGGCACGAAGCATTCTGGAAATATGAGTATATCAGCCTTTTCCTCTTTCGTTTGTTGAAAAATCCGATAAAGTGTATCAAATCTACGACCTTCAAAATTTGGTGTTCCTCTTAAACTTTTCTTTATATTCTCTTCTAAGACTTTAGTATTTGCTACGGCAATTTTTGGGTTCAGCAATTTTGTAGAATTGTTTACAATAAATTCCTGCTTCAAAATAAAATGAGGTTTATTTCTATTTTGTTTAGGTCTCACAGTCCTTTGGTATAATTCATTCTTGTATGCCTCTTTATTCTCAAATTCATACGATGGACGATGCAGCTTATTGGCTAATACATAATAGTCGAAAGCTCTATCTAAATAAAAAGACGATCCCTCCCGATTATGAATCAAATCATTTATGTTAACTTTTGAATCGTTTTCATCAGAGAACTGTCGATCCTGCCTGAACCGACTTAAATTCTCATAGAATATGGCTAAACAACATTCCCAAAATTTTAATGCCCTAGGAGAGTGTTTTATTTTGCTATCGTTTATTTTGTACATCAGAAAGGGATTTTTAGGTTAGTATAATTTTGATAGTCTCTTCTTCTAACAGTTGTATAGGACAATAGTGGCTGTGATACATAATGATGTCTTATGAGATTGGATTGTCTGTATCTTTTGATGAAATAAGAATTTTCATCGGTTGGACTATATTTGGCTTTATAAAAAGACAAGTCATTCTTTAGGGCGTTGAAACAGAACTGATAAGTCCTTTTCACTCTTTGAACTTCTGATAAAAATTTAGGGTGAAGCGACAATGCCAGTTCATTAGCATTGTCGAGATGTTCCAATACATTTGCTTGATAGTCGTCATTTGAGATAGTCGATAGATTACCCTTACAGCTTATTCTCTTAATTGCTTCACAACAATTTAAATAAAACTGAACATATGCTTCAGGTCTATTATTTACTAGCAGAAACACAAAAACCCTTTCCCATAGTGAATAAAGGTTAAGCGCATTTTCACCTTGAAAGAATTTGACTATTTTGCTTGCTTCATCTTCTGAAATTTTGTCGGCTCTACGAAGCGAATTAAATATCCTTTTTGAGAGAAAAACAGACAAGCCAAATTTGTCTTCTTTATAATCCTTAAGCGTTCGGACTTTACCTTCCGTACCATCATATAATAAGTGATATGCACTTTCTTCAAAATCTTCCAGACCTTCTTCGTCATTATAGTTCCTAAATTCGCTAGACTTTTCTTCAAGATCTCGTTTCAGCTTGTCTATGACTAAAGACGACTCATCCTTGTCAAAATAATAAAGTAGTGTTTTGTCACTTTGACAATATAACCTAGGGAAACTATTTAACTTGAAAATCTTTTCCTTGTCTTTTTTAGGAACATCTGGGTTCAATATTGCTGGCTTATCAATCACCGAAATAATGGGATGGAAATTCAATAAAACAAATTTCTCTATATCAGATAGACTGTTTTTAAAATCAGTTGCAGTTATAACTTCGTCTCCTCCAAACAATATTTGCTCTTTTTTATCGTATCTTGGCTTTTCGTTATTCACCCAATCACAATATTCCCCAAAGTTGAAATTTAGTTTCGGGATTGAATCGTCTTCATATTTTCCTGGTAAAACCGGATTTGCTATTACCATTAGTATATCATCTACATATCTGCCATAATACAGAGGTCTTGCATGTTTCAAAACTCTGCTATCAAAATCTTTCAGGTAATGATTAGCAAGAATAAAAGAGGATAGAAGCCCTATAGGTAATATATAATGAGTTAATTCTTTCTGTTCATTGGATACTTCAAAAACAAAATCATAAGGTGTATTATGATTCGATAGTTTTTGAGTGAAAGTTTTATGTATTTCCTCAAACACAAGATAGAGGTTGCTTATTGATTGAAACATATTCTTTCGTCTACCATTAGTATATGGCGATTGTATAGTCTTTGGTTCTAATCTAACAGAATAGAAAAAATCCTTTATGTCCAAGTTGAGAATCAACACATCTTTATTACTATCTAAATGTTCACGTGCAACCTTTACTGATTCATCTCTCCATTTTTGGTATTGTTTCGGATAGGGTTTAAATAATCCAGATCCCTGAACTACCTTGTCCTCTTCTTTATTAAGAATTAATCTGTTACCAAAACAATTATCAAATAATGTCCTATCAAGCGTTACTCCTTTCTTTAATATCCACAAAACAGAAATTAGGTGAATTTCTATTGGTGCATCTATGAATACAGTTGATCTTTCAATATTATACTCACGGTTAGTGCGTTTATTTGTAATAATTTGAGACTCTGATCTAGTGCCGATAACTTTTTTTGGAAGAAACTTTGTTTTTATACGACCTAAAAAACGTTCAAAGAATTTGGGATTCTCATGAAAAGTATTCAGTGCCACTGTAAATATTCTTAGCTTCCTTTCATACAAAGCCATATCTTCGTCATCCTCAATCTCAACATCGTATTCTTTTGCAAAGCCATTATACTCTCCTATGACTACAGACAAGTCATCACTATCGGCAAGATTGGTTTCAAAAATTGCCAATTGCTTCCGCATAAATAAATTAGTTGAATCATAGTAGATGTATGTTTTTAACTTGATGTATGCTTCTAACACCTCTTCGTAAGCGTATTCCATATTCTCTTATTTACTAGTTATTACTTTAAGATTAATATCTGCAAACTCTTTAATGTAGGTGGCCGTAACGCCTAATAATGTTAAAATATCATCAGACGCCTTTGCCTTTGACAACCCTGGCTGGACAATCAAAATTTCATATTCTACAGGTATTTCGTTTTTTAATATCCCCAACAGTTTTACCAAATCATTTCTGTTACCTTTTTCAAATCGGGAACAGGATAAACCTTTCTTTAATTTAGTTTCCCGCCTAAGGAGGTGGTTGATGAATTCCTTGCCTGATTTATGCTTCCAATGCACAGATTTTTGAGCTTGTCCGCTGACTTCATAAAAATTTTTGATTTGGTTACTGATAACACCATCCAAAGCAAATTTTAAGTGATATAGCTTAATTTCGATTTTATCAGTATGCACTTTAATAGCCACAACATCGGCAATTTCACCGGAATAGTCATCATCATAAATGATATCAAAATCTTCTTGCTTTAGTTGTTCGATGACTTTGTGTTGTATAGAATCAACTTTCTTAGGTTGTATACCTTGCGCTTCGTTTCTTAGGTTCACACCATCCCAGTTCCAAGGTATAAGTTCATCTTTTGGGTAAATGCCTATCTGTTGTTTGAGTTCATAGTATTCATTTCCTGTAAGTGCTGAACCATCAGCATACCAAACAGTAGGAATGAATTTTTCAAAAAAAGTAATTCCATCTATTTTAACACGCCCAAACTGAACATCTACCGTTTCTTTTGATTGTTGAGTTATTTTAAAGTCCGCAAACGGCTCATCACCATCTTTACTCTCAAATAATTCCATTTTAAAAGAAACTTCTTGTGTTTCGGATTTAAGAGAAAATAGCAAATCGCCACCTATGGATGGATTGACCAAGCATAATTCTATATTAGAAAGGTCATATTTTACTCCATCTATAATGAAGTTATATTTAGTTTCGATATCGAGGTAGATATCCGTATCCCAATCTATCCATACAGGAAATACATTCGGAAGATCTGTTCTGAGGGTTGGGATGAGGGTTTCTCTAAGGATTTGATTAGGGTCAATATTTTCATCTACCAGTTTATCTCCTAATGCTACACACCAATTTTTAAACTGTTTTAAATCTCCTTGAAGTTTTGTCCATATCCTTCCTTTGTACGAAGCCCCAATATTAACAGGGTTACCAACTTCAAAGCCAGTTCCCATGACAAAGGCTTTTTCCCCTCTTTGTTTTTCGGCAAGACTCAACGCCTCACCAACATCACTGCCTACCATCATTCTAAAGCGGATGTTCTTACCTAGAAACTGCCTTAATCCTACATTTTGCAGCTTCACTCTTTTGATATTATGAAAAGTCTTAAAAACATCTATTCCTTTGACAAGCTCAGCGTTATCGCCTATTATTGATTGAGCTAATTCGGTATAAAGGCTTCCATTGTCAGAGCTATTTATGAACAGAAGATTGTTTTCGGTTTCCCAGTAAACTATAATGATGTCCCATCGAATATCATAAATTTCCCGCTTATCATGTACCCAATCTACTTCAAATCTTTTTCCTGTGACTATCACAAGCATATTATGCTCTCTATTAATGTCATGGAATTTAAATTCTAAATCGTGATATCCGGAAATTCCTTTCTGAAAATTACCAAGGTTCCAGGCATTAGTCTTATTCTTATAAACAACTGTGCTTAATTTAGGTCTAATATTTTGAAAAGGGATGTTGGCATTATTCAATTTCTTAAAGCCACTCATGAAATCCTTGAATTCCATCTGTTCGTTCACTTGTCCCGAACTTGCATCTGAAAGAATTTCATTCCAATCTGCATCCGTCGCGTATAAATCGGCTAATTCGGCTCTCACATCAAGATCAGCAACATTAGCAATGAAAGAAGCATCACCAAGTTCTTCATCATATTTGGTTCTCGTGAAACGGCCAGCCAATTGTAATGTAATGGGAAGACTCTTTCTAATATCATGAAATGCTGCTATTTTCAATTCCGGCAAATCGAAACCTTCACCAAGCATATCAACACAAACAATTATTCTCGTTTTCTTTTGAAGTATCTTATTATAAGTTTCCTTAAAATTAGGGGCTCCAGAATAAATTATAACGGGGTTCAGGTCTTTATAAACTTCGTATAGTTTAAAAATCTCGTTTGCTCGCTCTTTTGTCGCACAACGAGCCATAAGGATGTGATTGTGAGAATTTGCTAAATCTGAACGTAAGCGTTCAACAGCTATTTTAGCAATTTCTTGATCCGCTTTTTCTTTCTCATATTCACGGATAGAAATAAACTCTATCTTTTTATAATAACCTTGTTCCTGTGCTTTCTTTAAAGGGAAGTTGGAAATAATTTTCCCATCCAGTCTCTTTCCATCATTTCTAAATGGTGTCGCTGTAAATTGGATAACCTTTTCCTTGTCGAATTTATTCCGGAACTCATTCCATGAAGACGCTTTCACGTGATGGGCTTCATCAATAAATATATGGCCGAATGTTTTGGCGAAAAGCTTTTGAGTATCGTTATTCTGATTAGTAAGCCAACTCATCGTAGTTACTACTACATTGCATTTCTCCAAAAATTCAGTAACATCTTCAGCACTTTTAAATTTATTCTTAATAATGCCAACAATTGGATATAAAGACTTTTCGCCAACAACACCGAACTGTTTTAGTAACCCTAAATTAAAAAATTTACCAGCTATTTGATTACGTAAAGAATCAGAAGGCGCCGTAACTAAAAGCTTTTCACACCTGTTAGCCACCAGCGTAGCCAACATAGTTTCTGTCTTACCTGTACCTGTAGGCATTACTACTGTTGCTGCATCTAAAGGAAGTTTCAGATGTCCCATTATCATATGCAATGCAGCAATCTGAGGTTGTCTTAACCCGGACTCGTTTTTATCTTCTTCTTTATACAGAAAATCATTTTTCCATGATTGTGTAATCTCACTGGGTGAGTACTCTTTTAAAAGAGGGTGCTTTGCCCATCCCTTTAGAACTATTTTACCCTCTTCAAATCGTTGTTTACTTGGAAGCACATTAGTAAAAAGAGCATATTCAATTCCTTCAGGAATATATTCTTCTTTGGTAGTGAAGCAGATTTTGCTTCCCTTGTTTTCTACTATTAAGTAAAAGCGATTTGTTTCAGATATATTTAGCAATATTGTTTGCTGTGAAACAATTAATTGCTTTGCAATATTATGAGTTCCGGATTTTTGATATAGAGTTGATTCAAGAAAGGGTAAAGTTATTTTCATTCGAATAAATTAAATTTATGCCTTTAGGTTTTAATAAAAATACAATCGTAATTGAAATCAACCATTAAGATTATGACAATCAACAAATTATTATTCAACAAATATACTAAAAACACATATACTTGCCGATATGGGCAACCTTATTTAAGATCTGGTCTTGGTACTTTAGATAATGATCAACAATTCTCATATAGCGTTTTCACGTTATTTTCAGAAAACTATGTCAACCGCCATTCTCTACATCTGTGTTAGTACGGATGAACAAGGCATTAAGGGGTACTCGCAATGTTATCAAAAAGACCTTTAGAGCGATATTGCCTGTCCCCCTGGCAATTAAAATTCAGGATATTGTTTATAAAGATTATTCAACACCTTTGAAGAAACACTAACGAACAGAAGAGAAAAGGCTATTCTCTACCCGAATAGGAGGGTAGAAAAGCCATGGTTTTGCAGATAAAAATTATCTAATCCAATAAAATCATCAAATCTATAGGAGGGAGAAATGCACCTGCATACCAAAGTCATTTGAGATACCAAAGCGGATGAACTGGATTAGCAGAAGGCGTATCTTACCATAATCGCCCGCATCATAGGACGTGGCGGACAGCAGGAAATTGATGAGATCATCCGTTTTTATGGCCGTGAAAAAGTGATCAAGGCTATCCGTGATGAAATTTATTTTTTACCGGATTATGCCATTGAAAAAGCGTTGAAGTTTTTTCCTGAACTCTAAAAGGAAGAAATGTACTGTTATCTTAATAGAAAGGGCAAGCCCTATCACTGGATATAGTTTTTATTTAACCATACACGGAGCAAACTCTCCGCTCCAATGAGCCGGTAAGCCCAAAATCATTTTCTAAATCACTTATGGAAAACATAACGCCAATCAGACAGGGTATCTTCCACATTACTTGTTTCTTTTTAAATTAAGCCGACCACCGGCTTCGTTATGAAGGCTTAGGTTTATAGTAGCCCAAGCACATTTACACTACCCGCGTACCCTCCCCGTAAAAGAGCTTGTGGCTACGGCCGGACAGGAAATTGAAAAATGCTTCCTTCCCGCTATTCCATCCCCGCTGCATTTTCCAATCTCCTGTATCAGGCTTTCATAGCCTGATGATTTACCCTATCCATAAATTATTAAAAAATTATTTTCCTCAATCAACCCGGTAAAAAGGCAGCCAAAATACGGCGGTCGGCAACGCTGCGGGGCCGGCCAAAAGA
This sequence comes from Parapedobacter flavus, assembly GCF_035818675.1. Lineage (NCBI taxonomy): Bacteria > Pseudomonadati > Bacteroidota > Sphingobacteriia > Sphingobacteriales > Sphingobacteriaceae > Parapedobacter > Parapedobacter flavus. The sequence goes on along the minus strand of NZ_JAYKZZ010000013.1, from coordinate 139,097 downwards.
CTACGGCATAATGGCAAGGCAAGATGGTGGCTTCGCCGGATATGCCATGTTTGCCTTGCCACCCTTCGGGACTTATTCCGTTTCCTTTTGTCCTTTCCCATCGACCGCCTTAATAGCCTGCTTTCTTTTTTCCGGTTTTTCTTTTGGAAAAATGATGCGAAGCGAAGCGGAGCAAACCACACAGCAGGAAAAGGGAAAAGCGAACGTAACAAAATGTCAAACTTTTAAAACGAACAAAGATGAACATCACAGGAAGGCTCACAAGGGATGCCGAAGTAAAGACCCTTGACGACAACAGACAAGTAGTGAACTTCTCGGTAGCAGTCAATGACAGCTACAAGAACAAACAGGGCGAACGCATAGAGCATACCGCCTATTTCGATTGCTCCTACTGGATAAGCCCGAACGTAGCCAAGCTACTCACCAAAGGCAGCTTGGTGGAACTCACAGGGAGGGTAAGCGTAAGGGCTTGGGCGGATACGGACGGACAGGCACATGCAGGGCTGAATTTCCATACCTCGCAAATCAAATTGCACAGTCTGTCCCCAACAGACCGGAGCAGCGACAAAAAAGCGGAAACCGCACAGGCTGCCACAGGAACAAAAAAAGGCAAGCGGACGGTAGAGGAAACAATGGACGACCTCCCTTTTTAGCACGAACACTCATCAATTTTTTAAACATTCAAAATTTCAGCATTATGGCACATAACATCAATTTCAACGAACGTACAGGAAAGTACAGTTTCTTTTCAGTACAACAGAAAGCATGGCACGGCTTGGGGCAAATCGTGGAAGATTACCCGACAAGCGAAGAAGCCATCCGACACGCAGGGTTGGATTACGAAGTCGTAAAATCCCCCCTGTTCACCAAAGGTTCGGGTATCATAGAAACCCCTGACAGCATGGAAGTGGGCAGCCACGAATTGGAAGTCCCTGACTGTTTCGCCAACATACGCACCGATAATAATGCCGTGTTGGGGGTGGTGGGCAAGGATTACCACATCGTACAAAACAGGGAAGCCTTCAATTTCTTTGATGCCATCGTAGGCGGAGGGGACGGTATCCTCTATGAAACCGCAGGCGCATTGGGCAACGGGGAACGCATTTTCATCACCGCCAAACTGCCCGGTTACATCCGTGTGGGCAATGGTGATGACGTAACGGAAAAATACATCTTCCTGACCACTTCACACGATGGCAGCGGAAGCATCACGGCAGCATTCACACCCATCAGGATTGTCTGCCAAAATACCCTCAATGCTTCCCTGCGGAACATGACCAACGTAATCCGTATCAAGCACACATCGGGAGCCAAACAGCGCATTGAGGATGCCCACAGGATTATGGGATTGGCGAACACATTGAGCGACCAGTTAGGGGATATATTCAACGGATGGTCAAAGGTAAAGGTTACAGACCAAGAGGTCAGGAAACTGATACAGCTTGCCCTTTGCCCGAACAAGGAAACACTGGAGCATATCAAAAAAGGTGCGGAAGATGAACTGTCCACCGTATTCAAGAACACGGTGGAGGACGCCTTCGCATACGCTATGATAAGTGACAGCCAACAGATGGACACCACCAAAGGTACTTTGTACGGTGCGTACAATGCCGTGACAGGCTACTATCAGAATGTAAGGAATTACAGGAACGATGAAGCCAAATTACAGAGCATTGTATTGGGAGGTACAGCCCAACTGAAATCACAGAAAGCGTTTGACTTATGTGCCGCCTTTGCACAGGACGGTGCAGAAATCCTGAACCTTAATTAAACATTAACCACAGGCTACTGCCTAACGGTGGTAGCCTGTTTAAAAACAAACGATATGAAAGCGGATACGATAGCGGAAGCCAAAAAAATGGCTAAAGCACAAAGCCTCGAAAAGCAGCATAAGGATGAAGCCATTTACATCATTTACTGCAATCGGACGAAATGCTACTATGTAGATACGGACAGCCTGATACGGCTTTGGGAACAGATTACAGGCTATTATACCAATGGGGTTTTCATATCAAACATTAACCGGTAAAAATTTACAATCATGGCAAATTGGTGCAGCAACACGGTTGCATTCGAGGGGAAACCCGAAGCAATCAAACAGATACAACAGCTATTCAAAACTATGGCTGAACAGGAACGGAAAGAAGGTTGCGGGCAACTGCCCGGCTTTGTGGAAGGTAAGGACGGCGGATACTTCTTCGACCTGTATATGGAGAGCGAAGATACGGACGTATTCCTTTATCAGACGAAGTGGTCACCCAATACGGAAGTCCTGAAAAAGATAGCGGAACACTATGGGGTTGACTTCGTGCAGGATTATGAGGAAATGGGTTGCTTGGTATATGGCAGGGCGGCATTTTCCGACAGGCTACTCACGGATGTGTATTTGGAGGATGAAGATTTTGATGCATATGAATTTGATGAAGATACCGACACCTACCATTTTGAGGGAAAGGAATACGACAGCGACTGCGAAATACTCGAAACATTATTGGAACGTAGAATCGAAAATCATCAACCTTAAAAGCAAAGACGATGGAAACGAAAGCAATAGCCACAAAATTTGTAAGCCACGAAGTTCCTGACTTGGAAACGCTGAAATCTTCAAAAGTTTATCAGCTAAAGGAGAAGCTGAACAAGGGCAACAAGCTGAGCCGAGCCGATAAAAACTGGCTTGCCGAAGTGGTAAACCGAAATGCTTTTTTCAATAGAGCGATTCCGCTGATGGGTTATCGGTTTGGGTTTGAAGATGTGCTGAAAACTTATGTTGTAAAACAGTACGGCATTTGGCACGAATACAACGCACCCGATAAAACGAGCCTACGCAGTTTCTTTTACGGCAGGATTGACCAAATAACAGAAATCACAAATTAAAACGAACAGCAATGTACATAACAGATTTGAACGGCTGCCCCATCGAAATAACAGACCTTGACGAAGCCATCCGAATAACAGCAGCATACAAGGAGTACAGGCACAGGGACAAACGTTTTCCGGCATTTGACAAAGACCGGAAAGCCTATTGGACGGATATGCATGAAAAACTCCAAGCCATAAAAAAACAAGAAACAACAACTAAAATCTCAAAACAATGAACACAAATTTTTTCACACAGCTACAGCAGTTGGACTTTACAGGCGTATTGCAACTGAACATTACCAAAGAACCCGGAAACAACCTGATTGTTTCGGTCATCGTCCGCAACGAACAATGCGGCGACAAAGCCAAGAACCTTATCCCCCCATTGACATTCAATGCCAGTGCGCAGGAATTTGATGAGGGCTTTTTCGAGCAGATAACCGCACCTGTCCAAAAAGCATCGGGCTTGATGGTGGACATGGAGCAATTCCTGAAACAACTGGAAGAAGTTAAAAAGCAATCGGCAATCGAAAAAGAGAAAGCCGAGAAAGCGAAAAAGGAAAAAGAAGCCAAAGAGAAAAAATACAATGCAGCCATGAAAAAAGTGGATGAACTGGAGAAGGAAGGCAAATTCCGTGAAGCATGGACAAAAGTACCCGATGCCACCGACCATCCCGAAAAAGCAGAGGAGCTGCGCAAACGCAAATCGGAACTGTCCGCCCAATTTGCCACCCCTGACCTTTTCGGAGCAGGAAGCGCAACGGCAGGGCAAAAAGCAGAAGCAGCTACAACCGATTGCCCCACAAATGAAAAAAGCGAAGAAGAATAAAAAGTTGAACCATTAAAAAAATAAAAAACCATGTTATTAGCAACACAATTAGAAAGAGTATTTATACTCAAAGACAAAGGACAGGACATCCGGCTGACCGACCCCAAGCCAACTTGGAGCGTGGAAGCCGTGATGAATTATTATGCCAATATGTATCCGGTTCTGACGACCGCAAAAGTATCCGCACCGCAGATTAAGGACGATACCGTCGAGTATAGGTTTGAGAGCGTTATGGGAACAAAGGGTTAAACGAAAACAGTAAACAATGACTTATGCAAGAACATACCGTATCGGGGACATTCCAAATACCCCAAGAGCCCAAGCAAAGGCAATTACACCGCCAGTTAAGCGAGTTCGCAAGTTGGATGCAAAAACCGAAAGACGCAAACGAAATCCAAAAGGACAAACAGCAGTCCGTACCCATAGCCATGCTGCCCATGGTTTTCTAAGGACTTCATTCCTCCCAAGACTGGAGGAAACAGCAACCGTACAGGCTTATAGGGATGATGCCAAAATGCAAAGGGATTTTTATACATCCCTTTGCCAATTGGCAGAACATTACGGCATCGTTCCCAAACCAACGCAGTCTTTGGCTTATCCTTACAATATCGCATTGGCGTTAAAAGACACCGGAGAACAGTTAAGGCACAAAATAGGAGATTGGGAAGAAATCAGGTTGATACAGGATAGTGAGAAAATGTTTTTTACAAGTGAGGAACGATACAACACAGGCACCACCCTGTATTATATTCCCGTTGCCCCCTTATTCAGGTGGCTGAAAGAACCCAAGCGTAAAAAGACCGCCCAATTACTCATATCGGTTTGCAGTTACCTTTACTGTATTGCCGACATCCCGTATTACAGAAAGCAAAACAGCTACCTCTTTTGGATGTATGAGATGCACAAAGATTGGATATTTATGGATGATGACGGCGAGGAAACGAAAATCTACCTCAGTGAAATAGAACAAGCCGTTTGGATAGGCGACCGCATGGAGCAGAAGATTTTTAACCGAATCAATTTAAAGTGGTTTAAAGACCGTTTAGACCGCTTCCGACCGAAAGACATTATCGACAGGGACTGCCTTAAAGTGGCAACGGAAGCCTATGCGCTCTATCAGCAGTTTCCCGATGAAACCGTGTTCCGAAATGCCCGACCCAATGGTGAAGCGAATGAAGAAGATATGGAACAATCCATTTCAATGGAGAAATATGTTTCATTCTGTGCCGATGCTAAAGGGTGGCTGATGGACAGTCTGGTTGAATCGGTAAACAGCGAATTGCAGGAATACGGACAAATGGAAGAACCCGTTATTGTCAAGCGATTTGACGGAAGCGAGATAACTGCCGGTACACTGGAATTTGAGAACCGCCTGTTACGGATGATAGATGAACTGACTTATATTTTATACAATTTTTAAAACAGAAGCCATGAACGATATAACACAGGACTTCGGAAGGCTATACTATCCCAAATCGGCATTGGTCTTTTACCAGACCACGGGAAAGGGCAACGATATGTACGTAGAGCATTTTGATATGGATAAAAACGGTATGCCTGTCAATGCACATCCGCTGACCGTAAAAGAAGCGAACAGACTTGCCAAGTCCCTGAAAACCGCAAAAGAAAAAAAAGAACCTTTATTGAAACCACAGGGAATAATGAGCCACCGGATATTATATTTTGACACGGGCGGAAACAAAGTGGTTTGGTTTACCAAAGCCGTAAAGCAGGAGTTGCATTTTATTGAAAGCCTGGGCATACCCAAGGGCAAGGCGGAAGTGCCGCCCATGCTTTGGGTAGCGAACCGCGAAGGATTGGCGGTTTTTGCTCTGAAAGGCAACCGCAGACCTACCGAAAAAACAAAGTTATACAATGCACCCTTTTTCAACGTGTACGGGGACGGCAATGTATGTATGGGAACGGTAGCTATACAGATAAAGAAAACCGCCTCATTGGAGGAATTTACCCAAGCATGGGAAGGCTATTTCTTTAACAGTTATTTCAGTCATTTAATGCACGGTTATAATCCCATCAGGGGAAATTGCGTAAGCCTTTGGAAAAACCTTATCGCCACAGGTGAAGCGTTTCCGATGGAAGTATTGACAGAAAGTAAGGTAACCTTAAAAGATATTTTGCAATGAACACAGGAAAAACAAAAGTCCATTTTACCGACCATAGTCTGATAAACGCTACCAATCCCCTCTCGGTAAACCTTATCGGGGCAGGTGGCACAGGCTCAAAAGTCCTGACCGCTTTAACGGAAATGAACCATTCTTTGATTGCTTTGGGACACGCAGGCTTGCAGGTTCGTTTGTGGGATGACGATGTTATTACCGAAGCCAATTTGGGCAGACAGCGGTTTGCGGAAAGTGAAACAGGATTGTATAAATCCGTTGCGCTCATCAACCGTTGCAACCGTTGGGCAGGTACGAACTGGAAAGCCGAAACGCAGAAGTTTGAAAAAGACAGTTGGGATAAAACCCCCGGAAATGTACAGGCTGCTATCTTTATTACCTGCGTGGATAGTGTAAAGGCAAGGTTTGGTATTGCCGGAATCCTGAAAACATTCGATAGTGGTAAGTATGACCACCATAAGCCAAAGTATTGGTTGGACTATGGCAACAGCCAACATACAGGGCAAGTGCTGTTATCTACCATCGGCGACATTGAACAACCGAAGTCAGACCGATTTGAAACGGTAGCCAATCTGCCAATGGTTACCGAAGAATTCGGCGACTTGCTATGGCAATCCGAACAAGAAGATGATACACCGAGTTGCTCACTTGCCGAAGCCTTGGAAAAGCAGGATTTGTTTATCAATTCCGCATTGGCTCAAATGGGTAGTTCTTTGTTGTGGGGTTTATTCCGCAACGGACTGACTGAACACAGGGGCTTTTTTCTCAACCTGAAAGATTTCCGCAGCCAACCCATTAAGGTCGCTTAGACCCGGAATCCGGGCGGCAAAAATGCCATTCCTCCCTATCGCTCGGAACCGCATTTTTGCATTTTAATAAGGTGCAACCCCTTTGTCGAAATGCCCGCATCACAATTGCCTTTCCTTCATTTTGCCAAACAGATTGCGGCATGCTTTGAGTGGGATATTCCATCCCATTGATTATTTTGCAAAAATTTCTTTTCTTTCCACATCAGCGGCTAAAGAAAAGAAGCAAAAGAACGCCGCCTGGTGGGAACTGGATGTTTCGGTTTGGATAAAGCAGGAGGGAGACTGGATCATGGTAGCCAATGTAACAGACGAGCCAACCGATATTAAACGTACAGTAGAATGAAAAAAAATAATTGCAATTTTCGGTTTGGCAACTTTCACCTTGGCTGCAGAACGAAATGTTTTCAGGCTGATTGGGTTTGACTTTGTCATTAAAACTGGTCTGGCGCAAAATAGCTGAACATTAACTATAATCAAAAAACAACAACACATCTCAAAAAAACCATGGCAATTTTAAAAGACTTTAAGCATATCATTTTATACGGACTGGTTTTAGCGATATTGGTTTTCGCCTTGAAATGGCTTCAATGGAAATTTTTAATCGTTGACAATGCTATAGATATATACATCGGGCTTGTAGCTATTTTCTTTACTGCATTGGGTGTTTGGGTAGCGACACAGCTTTCCAAACCCAAAATCCAGACCGTAATCGTAGAAAAAGAAATATTCGTGCCCCAACCCGAAGATTTCACGATCAATGAAGCCGAGCTGCAAAAACTCAATTTAAGCAATCGTGAATATGAAGTATTGCAACTTTTGTCAAAAGGGTATAGCAATGCCGATATAGCAAAAGCCTTATTCCTCTCTTTGAGTACCATCAAAACACACGTTTCCAATCTCTATTTCAAAATGGACGTGAAAAGCAGGACACAGGCCATAGAAAAAGCCAAACGATTGAAAATCATACCATAGGCGACCTCGTACTTTAGTATTAATTGCTTTGAAAATTAAATTTCGGTACCAAAGTATGAACCCGGTTTCCTTTGTTGACTTTAGTTTTGTGGAGAATTTTAAAATGTAAAGAAATGAAAAAAGTAGTGCTGATTTTCGGCTTAGTCATCGGGGCAGTGTTTTGTGCTAATATCGGATTTATGATTTATTGGATGTACCATAATCCGGATTTAAAAGGGAACGACATTGTAGGTTATGCTGCAATGGTTCTTGTTTTTTCGCTGATATTCTTCGGGACAAGAAATTACAGGAATAAGTATCTTGACGGTTATATAACTTTTGGGAAAGCGTTTAAGACGGGGGCGTTGATAGCTTTAGTGGGTTCTACAATATATGTTTTAGTCTGGCTGTTTTGCTATTATTTGTTCGTTCCTGATTTTATGGATGTCTATTCCGATTATGTTTTGAAAAACTGTACCGAGGACGACTTGCCAGCCAAAACAAAGGAAATGGCCAACTTCAAAGAAATGTATAAAAACCCCATTTTCGTAATACTAATCACCTATTCCGAAGTATTGCCCATAGGATTAGCAGTTGCACTGATAAGTGCGTTAATCTTGAAAAAGAAAAACAATGAAAAATAATACAGCATTTACAATCATTTGCCTCTGGACGAGTATGTTATCCTTTGGGCAACAAAACAATATTTCAACAATTAACCAATCAACAATTATGGATACGATAAATCAAAATTCAGTAAATGCCACTATTGAAATCAAAGCCGCAACTACAGAAATCTGGGAAGTACTAATAAACCCAGAATGCATTGCAAAATACATCGGCTCAACGATTCAAACAGACTGGAAGGTCGGCTCTCCAATCACTTGGAAAGGAGAAATGAACGGTGTGAAATATGTAAACAAAGGGACAGTGCTTGAAGCCCAGCCCAATCAACTTTTGCGCTATACCTATTGGAGCGGGCTGGGCGGTGATGCGGATTTGCCTGAAAATTATTCTGAAATAACTTATACTTTACGACAATTGGATGGCAGTACCGTTGAATTGACCTATTCCAGAATAAAAATCCCAACTGAAATGGAAACACAAATTTTCAAAAGCCATATACAGTCTGTCCTTAATGAAATAAAAAAAATAGCGGAAAGAGAATAACTATGAAGTTGGCAAAATCCCTAATCAATTAAAACAAATCAAATGAAAATAACTGATAAACATAACGAACGAATAGCGAAAATGATTTTCGCTTCTGTCTATCCGCACTACGTAACAAAAGTGGAACGCAAAGGCAGGACAGTCGAAGAGTTGCAGCAAGTCATTGAGTGGCTGACGGGGTTTGATCAGGAAAAACTACAGGAGCTCATTGACGAAAAAGTAACTTTTGAAACCTTTTTTGAGAGAGCGGTGCTTAACCCCAATGCGCCATTAATAACCGGAGTGATCTGTGGTTACCGTATTGAAGAAATCGAAAATCCATTGACAAAAAAAGCAAGGTATTTAGACAAGTTGGTGGATGAATTAGCGAAGGGTAGAAAGATGGAAAAGATATTAAGAACCTAAAAAACCATCGTTACAAATTACCAACGTTAGTGCTACGTGGTCAAGTACATAAAGTCAAAAAATTATTTTAATACTATTTTCTAATGCAACCTGATATTGTTGGAAAAACTTGGTAAGTAGCAATTATAAACCAAGCAGTTAACATGAACTGCGCAATAGGGTGGTTTGAAACAAAAGCAACAAGGAATACCTATATCACAATGAACCGAAAAAAAGCAGTATTTAATTGGAGCGGTGGAAAAGACTCTGCATTAGCACTTCGAACAATTTTACAAGACAATCAGTTTGACGTTATTTCATTACTGACAACAATTAACGAAGAAACATTGACATCTTCCATTCATTCTATTCCTGTTGAAATACTATCCAAACAAGCTGACAGCATCGGCATTCCTCTTTACACCGTTTTGTTTGCAAAAGACTTGAAAAATTATGACGACAAAATGCGTGAAACAATTGACCACTTCAAAAAGCAAGGTGTTACTCATTTCATCTTTGGCGACATTTTTTTATCGGACGTAAAGACACGCAGAGAAAGTAAACTCAATCCATTAGGAATTGAAGTTGTCGAGCCATTATGGAATAAATCATCTGCCGAAGTTATTGCTGACTTTCTAAAATCGGGAATTAAGACAAAAATTATTGTAACTCAAGCAGACAAATTAGACCAGACATATATTGGAAAAGACTTAGACCAAAATACTGTAAACTCATTTCCTGATGACATAGACGTTTGCGGAGAAAACGGAGAATATCATACATTGTCCTACGCAGGTGGATTGTTCAAAAAAGAAATTGATTTTACAATTTCAAAGGCTAACAAAATCTCTTATGACATCGGGTTAGACAACGGACAAACAAAAACTTTTGAATATTGGCAAGCAGATATAACAACGTGAAAAAAAGAAAACCGAACACATAGGATTGTATTGGCAATAGGCAGAGGGAACAGCTTCATGTCAATGGAAGTGCTAAATTCAATATTTATGCTTCGTATCAACATTAGTGCTAAATATCCTGCCTATCACCAATACGCAAGACCATTAGCAGCAATACAAAAAAAACACCCCGAACATCAATTTTTCTTCTCAAAAAAAAACTACAAAAAAAATACCCAAAATTTTGCGAAACCGAAAAGTTGCGTATATATTTGCAACCAATTGGTTTCCTAAATTGAAATCCGCAACAAATGAAAAGAGATGTTTTCCAAGCCATAGCAGACCCTACACGCAGAGCCATTCTTGTATTGATAGCATCACAAGCGTTGACGCCCAATGCACTGGCAGAAGAATTTGATATGACCCGCCAAGCGGTTTCTAAGCACATCAAAATCCTGAACGAGTGTGAACTCATCGAACAAGAAAAACTGGGCAGGGAAATCTATTACCAACTTAAAGTGGAAAAAATGAAAGAAATAGATCAATGGTTGGAGCGGTTCCGAAAAATTTGGGAAAAGAGATTCAGCCAACTTGATAACGTATTATTAAATCTTAAAAATCAAGAAAATGAACAGTAATTTATTATTTGACTATAAAGTCAATAAGGAAAACAATACCATATACATCAATAGGGAATTTGATGCCAACCTCGAATTGGTTTGGAAAGCATGGACAACACCGGAACTGCTCGATCAATGGTTCGGTCCCAAGCCGTTTAAAGCAGAAACCCTGTCAATGGATTTTCGGGAGGGTGGTTTTTGGTTATATACTTTGATTAGCGAAGAATATGGCAATCAATGGGGCAAAACGGACTATCACAAAATCGTAAACTTGAAATACTTTACAGCCTCTGATTCATTCCTTGATGAAAACCATCAACTCATCCCTGACTATCCGGTTTCTTCGTGGAAAATTGAATTTAATCAGAAAGCGGACATTACGACCATCAATGTTGCCACAACCTACAAAACCCTCGAAGACCTCGAAAAGATGATTGAATGGGGCTATATGGACGGGTTTACAGCAGTTATGAAAAATTTGGACGAATTACTTAAAAATCTTAATAACAAGAAAAAATGAACAACCTAAAATTTGACTTTAGCGTCAACAAAGAAAACAACACAGTAAGCGTAAAACGTGAATTTGCCGCCAATCTTGACCTTGTTTGGGAAGCGTGGACAAACCCCGAAATCCTTGACCAATGGTGGGCACCAAAGCCATTTCAATCCAAAACAAAAACTATGGACTTCAAAGTTGGCGGTCGTAGATTTTACGCAATGGTAAGTCCCGAAGGGCAAGAAACCTGGGCTATTCAAAAATATACTTCCATTAGCCCCAAAACAAATTTCAAATTTTTGAATGCTTTTGCCGACAAAGATGAAAATCCGGATTTGCCCGGCTCGGATTGGGATTTGAATTTCAGCGAATTCAACGGCACTCAACGGTGCACATCTCCATCTACAATGAATCCCGGGAAAGAATGGAGAAGATGATTGAAATGGGCTTTAAAGAAGGCTTTACAATGGGATTAAACCAAATGGAAGAATTATTGGGCAACTTAAAAGCGAGAAAAAATGAAAGGTAAAATTTTAACCGTACTATCCGCAATTTTCGGATTGTTATTAATCAATGGCGGGCTTGACAAGTTCTTGCACTATATGCCCACGCCCGAAGACCTGAACCCTGAATTGATAAAAGATTATGCGGCAATAAGCGAAATCAGGTGGTTGATGCCACTCATTGCCCTTGCCGAGCTGATTGGCGGGGCATTATTGATCTTTCCAAAAACAAGGGCTTTAGGAGCTTTGATTGTTTTTCCCGTTATGGTCGGGGTATTGTTGACACATATTTTTGTCGATACAAGCGGATTGCCGATCGCCGTTGTAATTTGGGCAATTCTGCTTTGGATATTATTTGATAACAGAGAAAAATATTCCTCAATAATAAGATGATGACACAATACACAACATCAAAAGACGGTACTAAAATCGCTTATTCCAAAACAGGAAATGGCAAGCCGTTAATACTTGTGGACGGGGCGTTCTGCCACAGAAAATTTGGTGCAAACGAAAAGCTTCCGCAACACTTATCTGATAATTTCACAGTCTATTCTTATGACCGCAGGGGACGAAGCGAAAGCAGAAACACATTGCCTTATTCGCCACAAAAAGAATATGAAGACCTGCAAGCGGTCATCAATGAAGCAGGTGGGAATGCTCATGTTTATGGCATTTCATCGGGCGCTGCATTGGCTTTGGAAGCCGCAAATGCAGGAGTGAAAATGGAGAAATTGGCACTTTATGAAGCACCTTACATTACAGACAACAGTCGTTCACCGCTTCCCGAAAACTATTTAAAAACCATTACGGAACTTGCTGAACAAGGTGAAAATGGTAAAGCCGTAAAATATTTTATGCGAACAGGCATAGGCTTACCTGCCTTTGTAGTTTGGATGATGCAATGGATGCCCGCTTGGAAACAAATGAAACAATTGGCTCACACCTTGCCTTACGACATTGAAATTCTTGGGAACACAGGCTCGGGAAAACCATTAAGCAAAGAAAAATGGAGCAATGTGAAGATGCCGACGTTGGTCATATCAGGAAGCAAAAGTGCAAAGTGGTCGCAAAACAGTATGCAACATTTGGCAACGGTTTTACCCAATGCAAAGCATCAAACACTTATAGGGCAATCGCATATTGTAAACCCGAAAATCTTGGCACAAGAGCTCATACAATTTTTCCGTTAATGAAACCATTTAAAACAAGCATTAAGAAACTTCTGGAACAAAAGGACTATCAGAGCCTTCGTAAGCAGCTATTTGAAAATCCAAATCTTTCAAATGAAGGCATTACCATTCCCTATGACTTTTTTTGCCGTACAAAAGCTCATCCTCTTCATCGGATTTGCGATGCTGTTTTTGCAGGTAAAATAACAGATGAAGAAGCTATCCAGTTTGCCAAAATATTTTTAGAATTTGGAGCCAACATAGATGGAGATAAGAAAAAAGATGAGGGAACACCTATCCTTGCAGCATCCAGCCTTCACGCTGAAAAATTGGGTATATTCTATATTGAAAATGGGGCAGATATTCATTATACCCACAAAAATAACGGAGCATCAGCTTTACATTGGGCTTCCTATTGTGGACGGGATAAGTTGGCAAAAAGGTTAATTGAAGTAGGAGCGGAAATAGACAAAGCTGACAGAAATTATAATAGCACACCGCTTGGTTGGGCAATTCATTCATTGCAAACACGTGATGTAGGGAACAATCACAACCAAATAGGCTGCATTAAATTGTTATTAAAGAACGGTGCGGACGTAAAAAGATTGGACAGTGTGAAAAAAGACTATTTGTTCTCTTTGGGGAATGATGACTCAAAACTACAAAATTTATTAAACCAATAAAAAATCAACATGACAGCAAAAGAAAAAATAGACGAATACATCAACAACACTAGCGATTGGCGAGGTGAATTGATTACAGAGATTAGACAACTTATCCATGAAATAGAACCCGAAATCACAGAAGAATGGAAATGGAACAGTCCGGTGTTTTCATACAACGGAAAAATGATTTGCAGCACGGGAGCATTTAAAACCCACGTTGGTCTGAACTTTTTTAACGGTGCAATGATAGAAGACCCCAACGGACTTTTTAATAGTGGGCTGGAAGCAAAAAAATCCCGTTCCATCAATTTTAAAAAGCAAGATAAAATCGAGAAAGAGCCCTTAACATCACTATTCACCAGAGCATTAGATGATGGGAAAAAATAGTGTGTTATTTTGGTTTCTGCGTTTATACCGCAATCTGAAATGGAAAGGCTTGAAGGGTTCATCGTTGAGGTAAATCAGGAACACAGTTTTTATGTTGTCCACCGATATGAACTCAATCAAGCCACCCATTTTGCTTCCATACAGGTACGCACATCATGGGTGTATTTCCAGTTGCATACATTCAACATCAAGAGCGATGCCCGATAGGAACAAACCTATCATAATTTCCTGCCACTTTTTTTACGCTTAAACAGATCTTTCCAACCTTTGTTGGAAGGAGTAGGGGGAGTCACCTCTTTGGTTTCATTCTTTCGTATGTCCCTGATATTATTGGCGATAAGCCAATCATAGAACGCCACCGTATTTTCAGGCGTGAAATTTATCAGTTTCCTGTTCTTCAGGGAAATAACGAATGTATCGATGCTGACAGAAAAAGCGGATAGCTCATCGGCAGCATGCTTGAATCCGGGATAGGTGTTGCTTACAGTTTTCATAATATTCATTTTTTTAGCGGAATCTGCAATGAGGAGGTGCAGGTCATTATACTTACCGGCATTAAGGCATTGGTATGTTTATCTCCAATAAGGGGGCGCCCGCTGTGACGTGAGCGCCCTTACTTATTCAATGGATTGTTTTTTGCTTTTCAGGAACCCAATACACCTTCGGCACCACCACTCATCCAGTAGGCGGCGTTTTCCATGTCGTGTAAATCCCCGCCTAAAACCAGTCCCAGCACCCCGCCTACAAAATCGGCATGAAGGACAATCGGCCATTGCCACCACCTCAATGCAGCATCGGGAGACGGATGCGTCCATGTATCAAGATCATGGACTTCCTTCCAGAATAACCCGGAATGGTAAGCTATGGAACTGATTCTTAAAACGGCCTCCTTATCATGTTGTGGCAGACCGCTTTCCATCACCTGCCGCTCTAATTCGGTTACCTCAGCCAAAAAGGAAGGGAACAAGGCTTCGCTTGTAGTGGATTTTGTAATATCCTCCAACCGGATGAAATAGGCTTTTACCTCGTCGTTTAAATCAGTCCCGGATAGAAACTTTGATAACCCGATTTTCCGTATCTGCCGGTACATCCTATCAACCTTATCCAAATCAATTTCGGGCATCCGCCCAACCCGTTCCTGAAATTCACGGGTCAGGAACTCTTTTATGCCGGCTTTGGTCGTGTCACCCGTTGATTGCTGATGGTTTCTTAGAGATTCCAATACCAGATTGTGCCTTATGCCCGAGGAATCGTATGGATTCATTCTGCCGTTCCATACCCGATCCACCATTACCGGTTTATCCACTCCTTGCTGAGGTGTGGAATCGGTCGGTACTTCCATCTGCTCGCCGCACCCTGCCATCATCGTGGCAAACAGTGCCCATGTCATTACATGCTTCTTCATTTTTCTCTGTCGTTTTTATTAGTAAATAAGGGTTAAAAAAAAATCAGTCTTGGTTATTGAATTCAAAGCTCAGCTGCTGCTCATTGCCGAAATTGTCTGAAATCCAAACATCGAATGCATGGGATGTGGCTTCCAATGAGATATAATACAGCCTGAACTGCCTCGAGGGTAAAGGGTAGCGGTCATTGGGGCGGTACCATGAGCTGGTAGTGCTCCGCAGCATCCCCGTGCCGCTGTATTGAAAATAACGGATGAAATATTCGGTACCGGCATAATTGCCTGAAGGCAGGATCGTAGCCCTTATCTCAATGGAATGCCCTTTGGCAATTGCGGGGGGAATCGGCATCAGCTTCACCTCAAAGGGGAAGTTTTGCTGTATGTCCAATTCCTGCTTACCACAGGAGGATAGGGTGATGACAATGGCAAAAATCCATGCCCATAAAAAAATGCTGTTGTTAATCCATACTCGTTTCATAATCATTTATTTTTAAAAGTTAAACCTTAAACCCACGCCCGCAGATGGACGCAACTGTTTCAAATCCGTACCCCAAAATATTTTGCTGCGGCCTTGCAGCAGGAAGACAAAGCGGTCGGAAATATATGTTTCCAGGGACAGGCGGCCACCGGCCCCATAGATAAAGCTGTTTTCATCCAGTATCCTTGCCCCGTCACTGAGAAGGTTTTTGCCGCGATTAATGGATTCGTAACCCGCAACAGCTGTAAGCCCGGCATATAAGGCGATAGTCCTTCTGTAATCACCCCAGAGCAGAAAACTGTAACCCACCTCGCCGGTATAGGTTTCCATAGGAATCCGCAAATCCTTGTAGTGTGCCAACCGGTAGCTGTATTCCAATCCGCCTATCCGGTAATTTCCGTTCTTTCCATTGATGGTCAGAGCCATGTTCAGATAGTAATGGTCTCTGAATTCTTTGGATAATATCCCTGTACCTATTTCCAACCCTTTTTGCCCGGGTATCATGCGTTGTGCCTGTGCCGTTGCCATGCTTGATATGGCCAATGCCATAGCGAAAATGTATTTTTTCATCTGTATGTTCAGTTTGGGTTAATGAATTTTAAGGTGCATATCACGGATGGGCTTTGCATGTACGAGGTCGGTATTTTCCACCCTTAACACCTGCTGCCGGCCACCGTTCTTTTCAAAGACTGTAATCACCAGCACCTTATCATCCGTGATGGTAAACCGGTCAAGCAGGAATACGTTTCGGCCGGTCGTATGGCCTGCTATTTCGCCCAATGGCTTATATATGCGCAGCGGCTTCAATTGCCTTTCCTGATGGACGGTACGTTTGGCAACTTTTTTGTCCGCTATGTTGAAATTCACAAAGTCGATGTTGAACGGCACATTGCTTTTGTTTTTTAGTTCCGTATGGAGAAAGAATTTGCCGTTATGGACATAAATAGCCTTTAATGAAAGCCGGATGCCATAGCTCCTTGAGCCGATATGCCTCAGTATCCTTTTATTTTTTGTATAAATCGTTTCCATGATTTGCCCGGCCAGCAAGGGCGGGTCGCCACCCATTTCTTCAAGCAATACCCGGTTCCCCTTATTCCGGTTCAAAGCTTTCTGCATGGTGAGCAGATCATAATTTAAGGTAGCGGGTGCAGTACTGTAAGAAACATTGAAGCTGTAGAAACGCCCCTCAGCTGTAATGACCGAAAAATTCGTTTCTTCTTCAAAACCCTTGACGGTAGCTTTTACACGCAGGACGTTTTCCGCATCTTCCGCCTTGCCTGCAATCAGGTATCCGCTTCCCAGATCGACATAACGGATAGCGGAGGGAAAAATCAAATGGGAAGTTTTGTTGTAGGTTACCTCCATCTTGTAAGGTTCTACCTTACCCTTGCTTAACCTATGGGTGCCGGAGGCCATTTGCTGTGCATCCATATGGATGCTGAAGCCAACCAAGCCGGCCATTATCCAAAGGCTTTTATATATTGTTTTCATTTTATTTACTGATTTTTAGTGTTGAACAATTAATTTTTTGAAACCAGGAACAGTCTGTGCCCGGCTTTGACGGTTACCTTGGGCGTTCTTACCTTCTTGGAGAAATAACCCGATATCCCCTGGATGATACCACGGCTCAGGTCCGCCGCAACCTGCTGCCCTGCCGATTGGGTAAGCATGAGACCGGTACCGGATGCCTGCCCCATATTGCCTGCCATTTCAGTTAAAGCATCCGCTTCGGGGGAAAGCGGTACAAACAGACCTTGCTGCCCGTCCATATCGTATGCTGAGATGTCAACCGGAATGATATTGCCTTCCAGTTCTACAGAAGTGATTTGTAACTGTAAACGGCTACCCAGGAATTTGGTATGGGCAGTTAATACCGTTCCTGCCGGGATGGTGTGGCTGGCTGTACGGGCAGCCTCCAATAACCGCAACCTTATATCCGTTTCACCGTTTACTGTCAGCGTTTCATGCACACAGGCCCGGATGCTGTTTTTGGGATGTGCAGTTTGTTTGGAAATACCGGCAGTATAAAATCCATGGTTCCGGGTTTCGCCCCAATCCGCTAAAAAAGCACTGTCCGTAGGCTCCCGGTACAGGGAGGAAACGGGGTTTTTTCTTGCAGGCGTGAATGCAACAACATGCTGTTTTTGGCTAACTCCCTGTGTTTTGGAGGCCATAGTTTCCGGAGGTGCTACCTCTGCTATTTCCGCGGGGTTATTTGCAGGAAGGTATTTTGCTGCCATCTGATATGATTTTTCCATCAGATCCAGTTGGTCTTGAACGGTGGTGTTCGGGGACACATCCTTTTCAGCCAACTGTTCTTTCAGTTCCTCAACTTGCCTTTTCAGTTCCTGTGTTTCATAATCGTTGTTATCATAGAAAGAAGTCAGTGCCGTTTGGGCATTACGGTAGCTGTGCAAAGCAGGATTGCTGTTACCTGCACTACTTCCGTAGCTATTTTCTATTCCGGAACGTTCCGCCTCCTGTTGTACAGGTACTTTCTGTTCCGCTGATGTGTCCCGATCCATATCCCAATAATCGGACAGGGACATCAGCGCATGGTGCTTTTCCTGTTGTTTCCGTTGGAGCATGGCCTGTTCATAGGCCTCGCCTTTATCGGCAATCATCCCATCTCCCGTAGCTTGGGGGATGGTGTCGTTCAGTCCGGCATCCGCTGCATCATTCCCATTTGGGGATGGTTTGAAAATCAAATACATGCAGCCGAGGAACACCACACCCATAAGGGCAAAAATGAGAGGCTTCTTTAGTTTTTCGGTCCGGCTCCCCATAGCTGATACTTCATCGGTTTCTTCCCGGCTGCCTTCCGTCACCCGGATAACCGGTTTTTTATGCTCATTCGCTTTCATGTGTCTTGTCTTTTAAAATGGTTATTGACGTATCCTGCAAGCTTGCAGGTTTTTCATTTTTTTGGAGGATAGGGTTTATAGGGTTTATGGGGCTTACGATATGCTCCGGCTGCAATATGTTTCCAGGCTTTCCTGTATCGTACCGGAGTTTTGCGATAACCCCTGCGGTCAATAAGAGATAGCCGGCAAAAAGGCATATCGTGTAGCGGCGCTGTTTCCTGCGGGGCAATGCCCGCCAGCGTTCGTCCAGCCGGTCCATTAACCGGTCGATTTTGTCTTGTAATTTTTTCATGTCTTGGTTGTTATCTCATTTAGTGCATGGAACGTTTAATCCGTTGACCCGCTTTTTGCTCCGGTGTATCCGTGACCATAGCGATGGCTTCCTTTGCTCCGGGAACGGTGGCCACGGAAAGATTTTTTTTCAAATCCATTTTTTTCAGCAACTGCCCGAAGCGGTCTTTCCTGATGACTTCCATTCGATTGAGGAAGAATTTACCGTTGAGGTATTTTATCCATAAGCTGCATTCCACCCGTGGCTGGTCTTCACCCGTCCATTGCAGGTAGCCCGAAACCAGTAGCCCCGATTCGGGCAGCTGCTCCTTGCCGTTCCGGCAGTTTTCGAGATACTCCAGGATGCTCTCCTTTAGTTTTCCGGCGTAAGCACCCTGTGTATGGAAATAGCCGGTATAACCTTTTCCGGTAAGTAGGCTCGTAAATGTGTTCAGCTCTGATAATAATTTCATGATTTTTGGTTTTAGCGATCTATGACTTCCATATCCCTGTTTTCCACTACAGTGAATTTTTCGATATTAAAGCCCTGCGGGTTATTGTCGGACTTGACCGAGTTCAGCAACCGGCATGAAGTAATGAGGCTCCGCCGGGTTATATTGCTGGGGCGGATGATAAACTGTTTGGCATAAGTCCTGACGGCATAAGGGTAGGTATCGAAATTGCAGACCACGCTGTCCACCTCGATACGCTGCTGCACGTTCCCTGAAATGATCCGGTTGTAATACCCTTTTTCAGAAAGGTCTTTGTAG
The DNA here is from genome assembly GCF_035818675.1 of Parapedobacter flavus. Classification (NCBI taxonomy): domain Bacteria; kingdom Pseudomonadati; phylum Bacteroidota; class Sphingobacteriia; order Sphingobacteriales; family Sphingobacteriaceae; genus Parapedobacter; species Parapedobacter flavus. Next base: position 119,434 of record NZ_JAYKZZ010000013.1, on the reverse strand, counting down.
TAATCGAATGCCGATTTGTCGGCAAGGTTAAAAGCCCGTTCCATGTTGCTTTCGATGGCCCGTTTATCGGGAGCCAGTGTGAAGAACAGTTCATGGAAACGGCGTACATGCTCTCTGGCTTCCACGGGGCGGTTGATGCTGGCATCCTGCGATAAGGCCAGCATCAATGATTTACCCTTGTCCAGCACATAGATTTTTTCCCGTTGTTGCTCTGCGAACCGATAGGCTTTCCATATGCTAAACCCTGCCACGTTGATGCAAAGCACTGCAAATACAATAGCATACAGGCGTATCTGATTAAAACTGTTTTCTATATTCCTGAGTGTTTTAAATTCCATTTTGTGAATGATTTAAAGCGGTTATTTTAAAAGTCTGCCGGTGATATTGCCCGTAGCGGAACCTGTCCCGGCACCGGCGATGTTCCCTGTTTTTGTAGCCGTGGTATTTACATTGCGCATGAAATTCCCTGCGCCTCCCGCCTGTATCACCCAGCCTGCTACCGTGGGAATGGTGAAATACCCCACGATGCCGATTACCATGAAGATGATATACACGGTGTTGGAAGTATCGGGGATATAGGTGGGGTCCGCCAGTTTCGCTATATCCCGTTCCAGTATCAACGATTGTATTTTCGATAATATGGAACTGAACATATCGGATATAGGCAACCATAAATACACGCTGATGTACCGGGTGAGCCATTGCGTCAGCGTGGACTGGAAGCCATCCCAGACGGAAATGGCAAAAGCTATGGGGCCGAGTATGGAAAGGACGATGAGAAAAAAAGTACGGATGGTATCAATAACCAGTGCCGCTGCCTGAAACAGTACTTCGAGCAGTTCCCGGAACCAGTCCCTGATATCCTTCTTTAAGTCATACATTCCTCTTTCCATATACATGCCGGACATGGCAATCATGTCAGAAGGTGTCCAACCCAATTCTTCCAGTTTTTTATCAAATTCGGCATCGCTTACGAGGTAGGCGGTTTCGGGATTACGGAGCATGGCTTCCTTGTCTAATAAATCTTTCTGCTCCTGCAACCGGTTGAGATCCAATACCTGATTGTCCAGCATGGCATGGGTGCCTTTCACTACCGGGCTCAACACCGCATTGATGGTTCCCAGTACGATGGTGGGGAAAAACAGGATGCAAATCCCGATGGCAAAAGGTCTCAAAAGCGGAAATACATCTATGGGCTCTGCCCGGCTCAACGCTTGCCATACTTTCAATGCGACATAAAACAATGCGCCCAGACCGGCGATACCCTTGGCTACAGCCGCCATGTTGGCGGATAAGGGCAGCATCTCATCGTAGAGCGAACGCAGGAGCTCGTGAAGGTTAGTCCATTCCATAACCGCTACCAGTATTTTTGTTCATCCGTTCCGTAGAGTTCCAGTACCCGTTCCGTATTATGCTTTTTTTTGGCTCGCAGGATACTCACGGAGATGTTTTTATAAGTATAATAGCGAACCAGGTTGTGGTAGTCCTTTACCTCCTTATACACCCGCTCAATGACATCCATCCGTTCCTTGTCATTCATGGACAGACCGGTAGAAGAAACTACCTGCTTCAACTCTTTCAGGAGTACCGTACTTTCATTGAGCAGCATGGAGTAGCCATTGGCGATGGCTGACAGCTCCTGCGGGGTGAAGTTGGGGTCATTCATCATCTTGTCGAAGTTGTGGACGTACATTTCTGATACATCGCCCACCATCAATACGATCTGCTGTACTTTTCTGGCATCTTTCACCAAGTTATTGACGGCTTTCAGCTTGTCGTAATATTTCTTGCCCTGCTCATAGAGCTTTTTTACCTCTTTAAAATTCTTGATGACATTCGACACTGTGGAGGAAGTCTGTACAATCTCGTTGGCACTGTTCAGGATACCCGAAGCCAGATTTGCAGGATCGGTTACGATAAACTGTGCTTTGGTGGGTAGGGTGGCGGATAATATCAACGCCAGCAATAGCATCTTTTTCATTTTTTCATGTTTTTTGAATGATTAATAATTGTGTTGTTTTTCTTTTCGTTCCAATGCCATCCGTTTGATAGCCTGCTCTATATTCCCGTCGAGACCGGAGGCCAGCTTCATGACCTCCACCTTTTCGGTTTCTTCCGTCGTATAAGCGAGATATTCTTCCTGCGATACCTCTGTGGCATATACAGCGGAATGCGTACCGCCCAGTCCAATCCAAACTTCTTTGTAAAGCCTTGAAGGATCATTGTTCATATTGATGGAAAGGATCTGGGATTTTTCTTTTTCCGTTAATCCCAGCATCGCTTGGATGTCATCGAATTTGTTCATGTACTTGCGCTGGTCAAGCAGGATTTTGCAATCGGAATTATTGATGATACTTTCCTTGACGATGGGCGACCGGATAATATCGTCCACCTCCTGCGTAACCACGATGGCTTCCCCGAAGAATTTACGGACGGTCTTGAAAAGGTACTTGATGTATTCAGCCATGCCTTCCTTTGCAATCGCCTTCCACGCTTCTTCAATCAGTATCAGCTTACGCACACCTTTGAGCCTGCGCATCTTGTTGATAAAGACTTCCATGATGATAATCGTCACGATGGGAAACAAAATTTTGTGGTCTTTGATAGCATCAATTTCAAAGACTATAAAGCGTTTGGAAAGCAGGTCTAACTGTTTGTCGGAATTGAGCAGGTAATCGTATTCACCGCCCTTGTAATAAGGTTCGAGTACATTGAGGAAATTGGCGAGGTCAAAATCTTTTTCCCGCACTTTTTTTTCTTCCAGTACCTTCCGGTAGTCGTTTTTTACATAATCATAGAAACCGTTGAATGAGGGGTAAACGTCGTCCGTTTTGATACGTTCGATATAGCCGGAAACGGCATTGGAAAGTGCCACTTCTTCCGACCTCGTAGGAGGTTCATCATCACGTTTCCAAAGCGTGAGTATCAAAGTCTTGATACTTTCACGCTTTTCGATGTCGAATATGCCGTCATCAGTAAAAAAGGGATTAAAGGCAATCGGGTTGTCTTCGGTATAAGTGAAATAGACACCGTCTTCGCCTTTGGTCTTGCCTTTGATGAGCTCACATAGGCCTTGATACGAGTTACCCGTATCTACCAGCAATACATGCGCACCCTGTTCGTAATATTGGCGTACCATGTGGTTGGTGAAAAACGATTTCCCCGAACCGGACGGACCCAAGATGAACTTGTTCCGGTTGGTGATGATGCCCTGCTTCATGGGCAGGTCTGAAATATCCAGATGGATGGGTTTCCCTGTTAGCCTGTCCGCCATCTTGATGCCGAAAGGGGAGGGCGAATCATGGTAATTGGTTTCTTCCGTGAAGAAGCATAAAGCAGGTTCGATAAACGTATAAAAACTTTCCTCACCCGGGAAATCGCCCGCATTGCCCGGCATGGCTGCCCAATATAAGGTAGCAACATCCGTTGTATTGTGGCTGGGCTTGCATTCCATCAAAGCCAAGGCGCTGCCGCAATCGTTTTTCAATTGGCGAAGCTCGTTGGAATCTTCAGACCAGGCTATCACATTAAAATGCGCCCTGATGGAAGACAGGCCGAACGAATGCGCTTCATTCAGGTATTTTTCTATCCATTCCTTGTTGATTTGGTTGGCACGGCTGTACCTTGCCAGTGAGTGCATATTCCTTGCGGACTTTTCAAACTTTTGCAGGTTGGCTTCGCTGTTATCCAAAAACAGGTATTGGTTGTAAATATGGTTACAGTTGAGAAGCAGTCCCACGGGAGCGGCAAAAGATAACAGGCAATCGCTGCGGTCGGTGGATAACTTTTCGTAACGGGTATCTGCTGATACCGTACCGGGTAAATCGTCTGTATCGGACAAGGTATGCAGGCATAGCCTTTTGTTCCCTATACGGACTTCTTCACTTCCCAAGGCGATGTCCTGCATCGGCGTTCCTGCTTCTCTGGATAATGTAAGATATTGTTCGAGCAGTCCCTGCTTATTTTCCGTTCCAGTAATATCCTCTTCAGTAAGGCGTTGCAGGGTTACCAAACCAGTGTCGTTGACAATCCGCTCAAACTGTGCCACCGCTTCCATAAACCGGCGGACGGTTTCTTTATCCCTGATTTCTTTGGGGATGAGAACACCTTTGCAAAGCGATGAAAAATTGCTTTGCATCCGCATCCGCTCTTTGGTGGTCTTGGTCAGGAACAGGTAGCAATAATGGTTCAGGAAAGGGCGTTCATTGAAATGCTGCTGATAGCTTCTGGAAAGAAAACTTTGGTGTTCTTCCGACAGGTCAGGTTGGTAATTTTCTTTGATATACCAGTCCTGTTTGTGGATGATGGAATAATCCGGGAGGGTTTTGATTGCCTTGTGCCACGCCGAATGGATCGCCTCGTATTCCGCTGAAGCTACCGTGAACAGTTCCGGCAACCGTACTTCAAAACAGGCGGTAAGGTCTGCATCTTTGGACAAAATACAGTTGTTCTCTACCGCTAATAATGGAAACTTGTTTTCCAAAGTGGTAATCTTTGATACGTTCCTCATGCGGTTTGGATTTTAGGGGTGGTTTTTAAATAACGGTGTGCCCGCTTGCGGCAGGTGATGTAACGGGGATGCCTTTTTTGCGCCGCCATTTTCATCAGTCCATGCTCGCCGTATTTCCGGTTCAGGGAAAAGGTCTGCCATACTATCAGCGAAGCACCGCCGGCACCCAGAAACAGGCAGACGTAAGGGTTCACGCCGGCCATATACAGGATCATCACGAGGATAAGCGTACCGAGCAGCCCGCCTGCGAATAGGAACAGGTATTGGGCTTTCAATCCTTTGAACTCCACCGTTCTTCCGATGCCTTTATTGATGTTGTAATTGTTCATATAGTAATGGGATTACAGGAAGAAGGAACGGAGGATGGTAGCAGCAACGATCAGGAAGATACAGGCACCGAACCACGAAGCTGCCGTCTTGCTCGTGTCGGGGTCGCCACTGCTGAATTTGTTATAAACTTTCACGCCCCCAATCAGACCGACCACCGCACCGATGGCATAGATGAGTTGTGTGGCAGGATCGAAATATCCGGTTACCATTTGGGTGGCTTCGTTGATGCCTGCATTCCCGTTTCCTCCCTGTGCCAGTGCACCGAAGCCGGTTAGTGTAGCTGCCATTGCCAGCAGGACTTTTTTGCTTTGTTTTTCCATGTTTTAAACACTTTATGTTGTTATCGTTGACCCGCACCTTGCGGGCTTGAGGACAAAGGTGTCATGGAAAATGAAGCGTTGTTAGAATGTGGTGGTCAGAGGAAGTGTTTGGCGGTGGGTGGCACTACATCCGGTTATAAAAGGAATTTGTAGTTTGTCTATATATTCTATTGAAGGATAGTTACTATTTTAGCTTGAACAAAACTCGTCCTTATAATCAATGAAACTATCAGACTTAACAATAGAAAGCATAAAGGAATTTATATCGGGAGATAATCAACTGTCCCCTATCTCACGAGCCCCGAAATTTTAAAACTCTTTAACCGTATCAGTTTTAAAGATGTATATAAGCGTCAAGACGGTGGAATGCCTGAAAGCCTAAGTCGAAATGCTTATATTTTGGAAAAATTATACGAGATAAATGGCAGCAAGGAAATAGTTCAGTTATTGCAAATTGTCTTTGATCCAAGACATTTTGCACGAGATACGAATAAGAATATAAAAGAAGCTGTGAAGCAAATCAATCTCCTTTTACAGCAAGATGGTTATAGGCTTGATGAATTTGAGGGAAGATACAAGATAATAGGTGCGGACTTACCGGATAACATCGAGGTTGAAGTTCGTTTTGAAGATATTGAAGTGCAAATTGTCGAGCAAATCCGCAGCGTCAAATTCTCAACCTGGATAGCGGTTGCTTGGTTCAGCAACAAAACCCTTATGAGGGAGATTTATAACAAAAAACTTGAAGGGGTCAGTGTCCGCATTGTAGTCTTAGATGATGAAATAAACTCAAAATACGGGTTTGAGTTTGAAAAATATTTTGAAACTAAAAGAGTTCCAAAAAGTGGGAAATATAAAAATATAATGCATCACAAATTCTGTATTATCGACTTAAAAACGGTTATTCATGGTTCTTATAACTGGACAACAAAAGCCAATTGGAATAGGGAGACTGTTAGCGTCGAAAACAGTCGTGAATTAGCAGAAAAATATGCTTCCGAATTTATTCAACTTATTAAATAGGTTACTTAAAAGCAAGCTAATGAGCGACAAATGGTTGTCTCCCGAGTGTGGCAAACAGAACTCGGGGTGTAATCTGCTTTTTTTTCCTTTCAATTCGGATGCTCACCGCCTCCCAGCCACTCACCAGTTGTGTGCCACAGCTCGTAGTAATATAACCACAAGGCCGTCCAGGGAATAATCGTATCTGCCAAAAAATCCGATTTCTTGAACTCATTATATTTCGGTCTATATAAACATAGATTCCCAGATGAATACAAATGAGGCACCTTTTCTCCATTTGCATTCAGTTCCAATTTTGGTGAAACGATGGTTATGTTTGGCGTGTCTGAAAGCTTATATTTTAAGACAAATTCATATAAACAACTCCTGGTACTGGGCCGCAGAGCTCCTTCCACCTTCATAGAGCTTGGAGAGGTAAACTTGGTCACAAATTGCGGAAATTTCGTCTTCATGTAAGCTATCTGTTCAGATAGCTTTTTCTCTCTGATCCTTGACGTGTAACCAGCCCTCATTTGCCGAAAAAAGTGTTATTCTTAATCGGGATACTACCCAGTGAGCTGGTCGAGGTCAATACCCCAGTACCTGTTGCGACCCCAAGTGCATTACTTTTTCGGGATCTTTCAATCTCTATCGCTTGACTACCTTGCGCTTTCACGAACAGATCATCACCAAACAGGCCTTTCATAATCCTACTTTCTTCAATGATACCGTTATCCTTCTTCAATTTTTGCCATTCATTATGTAAATGAAATGAAAACCGTTTAAATGCTTCGTAATATTCAGGCTCCTTATCCCATTTATCGGTAAAGTCTTCATCTGCATTCACCGGATTGAGTATTTTAAGTCTCCCATTAGACTGCCCAATGCTATTTTGGATCGTAGAAACAATATTATCAACGGTGTTAAAAATACTGTCTTCACCTTGATAAAATTGGCCGGCTATCGTCGTCAGGATCACGCTTGATGTTTTGTAGCTGTCATCCTTTTGGAAATATATATCCCGGTAGCGCTTAATCAACTGTACTCCGCGCTGCAATGGTTTTTTCTTACTGAAATCATCAACAGGCAGATTTTCGGCTCTAAGAGCCTTCTCAAGCAGGCTTTCCTTAACAAGATTTGATTGCGCTATAAACCAGTCAGCGTAACCTCGCGGATTGCTACTGACCCAGCTTCCTAATTCACGGTCAGGAACCATGATACGATTTCTATCATATTCAACTTCCTGAACCCCTGGCAAAATATCCATGTGATAATCTCCTGCATATTTTAAACGAATACATCGGTTTTTGGCTTCCAACATATCCCTATACAATCCATGCTCATTTAATCGTCGCCTCAGTTCATTGTATATCCTTTCAGGACTATGAGGGGTTCCGTATTTCAGATGTATTGCAATATCCAAATCGAACTCTTCTCTTCCGATAGGCTTGACAGTTGTCATTATTCGAACAGACCCATGAGGATACACATCATACTTGTATGGCTTGAAGAATTTTTCATCCGCTTCAATCCACTCTTTCACGGCCTCGTAACTACTTTTCATACGATCACGCCGTGTCTTGTCCAGTTGGACCTCTTCTGCCATCCTATCGAGCAAATCATCAATTTGTGTGGCTTTTTTTCCTAATAATATCATTTTGGTAAAATTTTAAATGTGTGTGGCAAAATCCTTTCACCATTTACGGTTAACCCTTTCCGGATCTCATTTGGCGTAGCAAAGTAAACCTCGTCGCCTTTTCTTATAAGGGCATTGATAGATTGCTTCTGGGCATCATTTTCCGTCCTCAATTCAAAGATGTCTGCATATCGTAATTCATCGGTAGGGTATACCGGTGATTTCAATACGCCTTCGATATGTTTCCCGATAAATATGTATTTGATGTGCCTGAAAATATCATCAGGTAATAAGTTGGCATCGATCAGCTCTTCACGGAATTCTCTGGTCGGATCCATTTCACGGTTTTTCCTGCTTTCAAACCATTTCAGGAAAGCAATTAAATTTTTCCTCCTTTTAACAATAATCCGTAAATCGTTTTCGGTATCCTCGTCTCTCGGCACGTGATTACAGGGTTCGACACTCAGCCGATCAAACAATTCCCTGTTTTCTTCCTTCAAATATTTGTATGCACCTCCAACCGGTTGGTAGCCAGGATTGTCATTCTTGTGCCTCTTAATTAATAGGTATCTGCCATTCATCTCAATTCTAAACAAATAAGCGACCGTGACCCTAACCGATTGATTACGTCTTATAATCAATGTCTTAAATAGCCTCCATTTTTTTCGGTTCTCCAACAAGAATACACAGAACTCAACCATACCACCGACTACGAGACCTAAAGAGATCTTAAACACTGTGCCTTTTGGTTCGTTCCCTGCCAGGAAAAAGCAGGAGATGAACCCTAAAAGGCCGATAACCAAACTTACCTTTCCTTTCATCGACTAATGCTTTGTGTCTTTGGGAGGGTGAGGATCGTTGCCGTAGGAATCCTTATCCCGGATTGTACCATTCGGTCTATGGATAACAACTTCTGATTGTTGATTGATAGCAATTTCTCGTGCTATCTTAATAGCTTCTTTCTGGGTTCCTACAATTTTTGTAGCCTTTTCGTTTCCGGCGCCTTTGACTGCCCAATTGTCGCCCCTCGGCACCACATGTTGATTCTTTTTAGCCATGTCTTTATTATTTGTTAATTTTTAATTTTCTTCGTCCCCTTTTTAATGGGAGCCTTTATATATACATGCTGATGTTTTTCATTTTTTTGCCACGCCCAAGAATTTTTTTTACGAGTGGCAAATTTTTTCCCCATCTTAGCATATTATTATAGACAAGAGCTGATGAATCTTTATGACGAATTGCAATCTATTGACTTGGACAACCTGTTAGACAGGTTGACCTCGTATGCGACCAATCGTTTGAAGTCAGCCGGGTTAAAGGATTTGGGAGGAAAAGAGCCTTTTGATTTTGTTGGAGATTTACTTTTAAAGGTAATTGAAGGTATCCGTGATTGGGAAAATGCGAATTGTTCGTTTACCGATTTTATGTTCGGGAGTCTTCGAAGTGAACTCAGCAATTTTTTCAACGGGTCTCTGGTTGGGCAAACGCAGGATCTTTTGGAGAGTCACGCGTATGATAACCAAGACGATATTAAAGAAGAAAGGCAACAAGTTTCAGAATTATTGCAACAGGCTGGAGCAGATGATGACGAATTAATGGTGTTCGAGTATTGGATGGATGGTATCTGCAAACCAAGAGAAATTGCAGAGGATCTCGGCATTGATGTAAAGGAGATTTACAGGACCGTGAAACGATTGGAACGAAGATTGCCCAAAATAAGAGAACAAGCAAAAAGTATCATATGAGCAATAATATTAAAAATAGGATTGACGATGCTCTGATTGCTTTCTACAAAGAAGTGGACAAGGATGCCCTCGCCGATATGCTGAAAGATGATGTATCAGATATCGATGCGTACAACAAAAAAAAGAAGCAACTTGTTTTTTTGGCAAGGGCAAAGGCACAGAAGGAACGGAATGACAATTTATTGAAATTAGTCAGTAAATTTCAACAAGCTATCGAAGCGAATATTGAGAAGCCTGTGGCTATGCTCAAACAATTTATTCAGGGTAATGCTTCTTTGGCCTTGTACCGAAATCTCGATAAATTGTCCAAAGAGGATATTATCGAAATAATCAAGGATCAGAACTTTGTTCAACTAATTGAAGAATTGGAGAACGATGAGAAGCGTCAATAATGCGCGCTTACAAGCCCGCAAACTTTTGGACGACTGTGGATTGGATGAGATAACCGATTTGGAGATGGATCTGTTTGTCGCCGGATTAGTGGTTGCTGGGCATGATGCAATACTTATCGAAGAAGAGCTCTCTAATTGTGATGGAAAAATTGTGTTTGGAAACAATAAGGCGGTTATAAAGGTAAATTCAAAGATACAGTTCCGGGAGAGAAAGCGCTTCGTTGCAGCCCACGAGATAGGACACCTATTAATGCATAGAAATATGCAGCTTCCCGATGATACATTCACAAATTTTAACATTATTGAAGGTACGGAAAATACGTTGAAAAACGGGAGGCAAGAACTGGAAGCAAATGAATTCGCCAGTGAACTTCTAATGCCTGAAAATTTATTCCTTAAAGAAGCAAAAGGCAAGAAGTTTTCTCCCCTTCTTATAAAGAAATTGGCTGAAAGGTTTAAAACCAGTTTGACTGCCACAATTTTCCGCTACCTACAATTCGAACAACTCCATCCGATATGTATTGTGCTAATAGAAAATGGCAAAGTCAAATATTGGAAGAAATCGGAACATTTAAAGGTATGGATGGGGGATTATAACAGGCTAGCCCCTCCTTCGGATTCAGTCGCAATGGAATATTTACAACACGACTATGATTTTGTATATCAATTGGAAGAAAAAGCCCAAACGATTGATAAATCTACGTGGTTCAATTTGAATCAATACGATGAAGATACGAGTTTCTATGAGTATTGTATTCCAACAAGGCGGTATAAAACCATCTTAAGCATCATCTGGGAAGACTAAATTCATGATTTGCCCCTGACTCCCCTTAGACAATGTATTAGCAAAGTTATGTATTCCGGAATTCCGAATCCCCATCAATTTGACCCTATTCCCCATCCGTAAATATCTGCTTCAGCTCCTTTTCAGCAGTTTTTAGCTGTTGGTTCAATTCCACTTTTCGATTGAACTGTTTGCTCTTGGCTATGGCCGATTTTAACTTTGAAATTTCCTTTTCCAATACTGTTATTTTTTTTCGTTGAGCTATCAGATCCGATAAAGGTTTGGTCTCCATGGAACGGTTTCCGGACAATTGCACGCAGAGATTATGATATACGGCATCAATACTTTTTTTGAGTTCCAGGGCGTAAGGGTTTTCAGGCAGCAAAAACCACCCGGTTTTGAAGGTCCAATCGATTACGGAATTGTCTTCATTAGTAGGGTGCGGATGCTTGGTTGAGGTTGAAAGGTAGATACTTCCATCATGCTCTATTACAAAAATTATATGGTATGGGATGGCTTTGTCGATAACATCAAGCACCGTTTGAATCTCCTTCTTTTTTTTGAGCTCTATCTTGAAGACCTGTATTTCTTTTAAATCCTTTCCTTCAAGGTTTACCGTGTCCGACGAAAGCTTATGCGTCCACGTAATTCGAGCGATTAAGTCCGTAAATAGCCTCTTTTGCTTTGAGGTAGCATAAGCATCAAAAGCATTCTTTGGGATAACTCTGCCTACTTTGGTGCTATTAGGTAATTCAAACACAGTCATTTACCGTACAATTAAAAATGATACAAGGTTAAAATCCTCAATACCTTTCAACTTATCTTTTAATGCTGTCGTGCCTCCTGATTTAAACAAACTGAGCACCTCTTTCTCCTCTTCTGTACGAAGAATAGTGCCTATACTTTGTTTCAGTAATGAGGAGTACCTTTCCATATTGTGATACTCATCGGTTTCGAGACTTAATTGTTTACATAAATCCACTAAAGGTTCGGTTTTCCCCTTGCAGAACATACGCATGGCGTCGAGAATCTTTTTGGATTCTACATGATTTAGCAATAGCTCTCCATTTTCCTTAATATAAACCAAATAATACGGATGAAGTCGATTGAGCTTATTTATATTGATACTGGAGTTAACATTCTTCAATACAAATATCACTCCTTTGTGTAATGCGTCGTTTGCTTGAACTACCGCATGTAAACCTTCTGGAATGTGCGTCAGTTCACCATAGGATTTTATGTAGTTGGTCAGATCTACCCTAAAATCGTTCAGACCAAGATCGGTAATACTAACTCCCTCACGCAAATCTTCCAGATCAATGACCTCGTCCTGTAATTTTTGTAGCTGGATTTTACGATATTTCAGGTCTTTCTCCTCTTCATTCAAAATATTATCATCGCCAGTACTGGCCATATTACTAATCAGCATTCTGCTTTCTACACGCTGCTTCAAATTTATATAAGCATCCAGTGTCACATCCGGCCAGAAATTAACCAACGTAATGCTGTCATTTTTGGAGCCTATCCGGTCAACCCGTCCGAAGCGTTGAATGATTCTTACCGGGTTCCAATGAATATCGTAATTGATAAGGTAATCACAATCCTGCAAGTTCTGTCCTTCGGAAATACAATCTGTAGCAATCAATAAATCAATTGATTCGTTCAGCTTTGGGTATAGTTGTGCTTTGTCTTTTGATAAGGGAGAAAAACAAGTCAAGAGAGCATTCAAATCCGAAGGTATGGATTTAGCATTGCTGATTTTTTTGGATCCGGTTATCAACGAGGTATGTATGCCATAAGCCTGATTTAGATAGCCCTGAATATTTTCATAGAGATAATTAGCCGTGTCTGCAAAGGCGGTAAAAATAATAGCCTTTTTATTACCAGAATTGAAAGGTTGGGTAATCTTTCGATTCAACAACTTAATCAGTTGCTGGAGCTTATTATCATTTTCTCCTCGAACGTTTAAAATACTACCCCATATATCATGTAATACCGTGAGGTCCTCGCTTAGGTCTTCTCGCCATCGGGTGGTATCCATATCTGCAATATGGACTTTGATTTTCTTTCCAATAACCTGTTCTTCGTCAGCCCAATTGGATTCAAAATCATAGGTCTCATCGTTTAGGAATCGATGGATTCCTTCATAATCTTTGACATCTCCCTTATCAATGATTTTAACTGCATTTTCAATCTGGCTAATAATTCCTTCAAGTGTAATCCGGAATGAGTCTACCGAACTCTCTAGCCGCTTTAGCAGATTGATACGCATCAAAATCCGCAAACTGTTTTCCCGATCCAGCTGAGTTAGCTTACCTAAACCTGAACGCACTTCTTTATCGTATAGGTCTGCGTAGGCCTGCACTTTACTAGGTAGAATGTAATTCAATGGCGTGTACACCGAAAGATTGAGCATTGTTAATCGCTCGGCAATCTCTTGATAGGTAATCCCTCCGCTTTCTGTTAGTGGAACATGGATAGATTGAGGTTTATTTCTTTGCGGGAACTTACCGATGTCCGTTGTATCGTAATAGGTCGTAATATGCTTCCTTGATCTAGCAATAGTTAAGGAGTCTAATATTTCGAAAAAATCGAAGTCCAGCATATCCAGCAACTTCTCCGTTGTTCGTTCAGCCGTCTCATATTTGCTCCAAACATTAAAAGCCTGCTGTGCCTTTCTGAAAATCTGATCGATTCCGCTTTTCGTTTCTAGCTTGCTATCTATTTGATCCGGTTCTCCTTCATACGCAAGTGCCAATTGGTTTTTTAAATCATTGAAACGATTGTTAACAGGAGTAGCAGAAAGCATCAACACTTTTGTTTCAATGCCATCTCTCACTACTTTTCGAAGTAGCTTTTGATACCTATTCTCTCTGTCAGAAAAGGGGTTGTTATTACGGAAATTATGGGACTCGTCAATCACGACTAAGCCGTAGTTACCCCAATTAACATTTTCAAGGTTTCTACCGTTACTCACCCCTCGTTCACGACTCATGTCTGTATGAAACAACACGTCGTATCGAAAGCGATCGCTCGCCAGGATGTTGTTTTTGTCATTATGGCGATAGGTATTCCAGTTGGCTTCCAGCTTTTTGGGACATAGCACTAACACGTCTTTATTACGCATTTCGTAATACTTGATAATGCCTAATGCCGAGAAAGTCTTTCCTAGGCCCACACTATCAGCCAAAATACAGCCATTATATTTTTCCAACTTATTGATTGCACCTATTACAGCGTCACGTTGAAAATTGTATAGCTTGCTCCATACCACGGAATCTTTAAACCCAATCTGGTCGTTAGGCAGCGTGTCCAGTGAAATATCTTCCAGAAAATCGTTGAAAATATTGTAGAGTGTTATAAAGTAAATAAACTCAGGACTGTTCTCTTTATAGGCACTTTCAAAATAGTCTTGAACCTTTTGCGTGACGTCTTTTAGATCCTCTTCATTTTCCCAGACCTGATTGAACCAATCCAGATAGGCTTGACTATCCGGAAATTCGGTCTTTTGAATAAGGGTAGGGAATCCTTTTTTATGTGTAATACCTAAATCAGAGGTCGTGAAGCTATTCACGTTTAGGTAATTCAAATCTTCCTGATTCGGATTTTTGACATGGATTATGCCATGTAATGGTAAATGATGGTGCTTATTGGATTTGAACACCACTTTTTCCTTTACCCATTTAGAACACTCCCTGGCAATTGCCCGTTGATTCAGTTGGTTTTTTAAACGCAGTTCGAACTCACCACCGCATAGCTCGGCTTCTTTGTATAAATGGGGGATAAAAAATTTCGGAACGTCCTTTTTGAAGTTCTCTTCCATAAAGGTGGGTGAGCTAAACACAAAACGTAACTCGTCCACTTTTTCGAGTTCTTTTTTTAATGCCTCATAGGCGTAAATAGAAAAAGAAGAGGCAGCAATACTCAGCTTACTGCCTTTCTTTATGCTTGCTTTCAAGTCATCGCCTAAGCGACTATTTACGTTGTCAATTATCTTCATCGTTACCTGGGGTATTTTCATCGACTTCCGGCTCATTCCGACCTGTATACTTTTCACCTTTCTCCCACGCAGCAGCAATACCCTGATAGTCAGGGAAATCTTCGGGTTGGCTATCTAACCAATTGGTAATGAATTTAGGGTCGTTGCTATTCGGTGTTGGATCCGCATTATTTATTCTAGCTTGTATCGGTGACCGTACAGCATCACCCATAATTACCACATGTTGTTGTGGCAGTATCGGAAGCTGCTGTAGTATATCTTCATTTGCGGCTGATACTAATTGCCGTACATACTTTTGATCTTCCGGATTTTGAAGACGGTGTATTATGAAGGAATTACATTGTGATAATACCGTCTTTGACAGTTCCGATGGTCTTTGGCTGGAGACTAAAAGTGAAAGACCGTACTTTCTGCCTTCCCGCGCAATTCGTTCGAATACCTTTTTAGCGATAGATTCCCTATCATTTCTGTTCTTTTCAGGAATATAGTTTTGAGCCTCTTCAAGAACAATAACAATAGGTAGCTTTCCTCTTTCTGCATCGGTAAACCTAGAAACGAAGTCAAGAATTAACCTGCCAATTAAACCAGTTACGGTTTCAAGGACTTCCCCTGGTAGCAGTGACATGTCTACAATTGTCAACTGGCTTGGTTTTGTCGGATCTAATTTCTCTATTTCTTCTCTTGTTGCTTGATTATCAAAGTACTCTGAAAAAATATCATTGTCACCGTCCTGATATACCTTGCAGAGATCACCCAATATAAATGAGATGAATTTTGCCAGACTTTTTTCAAAATCAGCATCATGTCTCAGTAATAGGGGATTGGCTATCCGCTCATCGTTCATATAAGACTGTATCCTTAGCCGAAGGGTAGATACGAATTCTCTAATTCTATTACTTGAACCGTCATGTTCATTGATTGCTTCATCAAAGTGCGTTGTTATCAATTCTTCAAAATGAAACCAGACAGGAAGATCAATATTTTTGTCTATGGCTACTTGTTCAGCATTCTGACTGGTTACATATTCCAAGTATTTCTCTTTTAATTCCGGGAGTATCTCGGATTCTCTTTGTGTTGTTATATCTGCCCCTAATTCATTTAGCAAATCCTTAATTGATTGAATTACCTCATCGCCATTGGTTGTGATGGCATTCGCCATTCCTAAAATTTCATTATTAGCGTTATAATTCCAGTTACCATAGCTTTGGGTGCATTTTCTCTTTCGTAAATCATCTGGAGAACAATCTATTATTGCCAAGATTCCACGTTCCAAGAAATTCCCCAATTTATCCGTGGCCTCTGCTTGAGTATTATTTTTCGCTAAGGCAATCGCTCTTTTGAAGATTGGGGCTTGAGTCCCTGCAGTTGGCTCAAATAGATAATCTAAATCTGCAAAATTCATAAACCAAAACGGAACCTTTAATCCAGTTTTATCTATATGAAATGGGTTAACGAGTTCAAGATCTTTATATGGTTTTGCTTTACTTCCTTGGAATGCAGATTTGTATTCTCCGTTCGTGTCAAATATGATAAAATGCGCATTCTTTAACCGTTGACCTTTATAATCATAGCTGAATAAACTCTGAATTACAGAAGCTACTGTACATGACTTGCCTGATCCTGTATTTCCCAAAATCGTGGCATGTTTACCAAAGAATTTATCGGGGTTTATCTTGATTTGATAGTCTGAAAAGGAAGGAGAAGTACCGATGGGTAGATAGTAGTCCTTTTCGAAATCAATATCCTTCTGATCCTTCTGGTCAAAGATATTGTCCAAATCATCCTTGGTGACATACCATACCGGGTTATCCAGAATTGGGTAGTTGTATACTCCCTGGATGTATTTTTTTTCGGAATTGATAGTACCGATCATGGTTGCTACGAGATACCGGGCGCTGTTTGTGAGAAAGATTGCGTCCTTATCACTTCCAAGTTCGGTTTCGTCAATTGCACGTACTCTTGTAACAAGTGCTACGATTCGCTCCGCACCTATTGGGATTACGATGTATGAATTGATTCGGGCAACTTCATAAATGTCATCATAGCCGCTTTTATAGAGGCTTTTCAGGTCTTCGTCCAGCTTGATGTACACCCTGAAGCTATCCACGGATATGATCCTGCCTATTTTTCTTTCGTTGATCATTTTGTTTCAGAGGGTTCAGAGGATCCAAAATACTCATTTAAGGTCTTGGCCACCTTTACATTGTTATCTATACCTGTGAAATCTGGCATTAACGTATCGGCCAAGGTCAGAAAATCTCCAAAGAATGAACCTTGAAGTATGATTACCCGAGAGTCATTCAAGCTCTTTATTCGCTGTATATAAGGCGTAGCAGTTCCTTTGAAATCGACAATTATTAAAGTAAAAGTCGGATTGGAAAGTGCCTGAAATATTATATCGTTGAAATGCTCATCGGCAAAGGAGTAACCGACCGTGATCAACACTGATTGTGATTGGGTGATGGTGGAAGCAAATTGTCTGAACAGTTCAGAATACGGAAGATCAAGAGTGTAGGACTTCTTAACGGCCGAAGGGTAAACGATTATCTCCCCTTTCTTTTTAAGTTCAGATATGAGTTTTAGTGGCATTTCCTCTATGCCATATAAATTATTGGCCTCTCTTTTTTCTGAACTGATCCACGATAGAGAGCCATGTAGTTTAAAATACCGGACTACTTTTTCTATCCGTTGTACCTTCCCAGAGGTGGTGGATCCGGGATAAAACAGGTCGAACTCAAAAGTTTCGGGCTTGAAGTAACGTTTGTGAAAGCCTGAAAAACCATCAATATAATGAACACCTAGTCGATCAAAGGCATATTCAAATGCAAGGTCATAGTTTGCTGTAAAAATGTTTGCCCTACGAAGGTTCAGTGGTCGTTGAAGGAGTGCCTTGATGAATTTTTCATGAAAGATGTATTTGCTTTCTTTTTCCAGCAAAGCTCCGTGTCGTTTTTGCTGGTCAGATGAGCTTTCATTTTTCGCTTTGATCAGCCAGTCGGGAGTTTCTCTTAATTCAACATCACACACTGAGAATAGGCCTTCCTTGATTGCGATAATCATCTCTTTGATTTTATCCTCTCTTTTTTCTCTAGTATGTTCATCCAGAATAAAGTCCTGAGCGATCAGGTAATTAAGAATTCTTTCAAATTCAATGGCAATTTCTTTTGACTGGGAGTCTCGAATTATATCGTCCTCTATTAAGTATGTCCAGTCATTTTCTGCTTTATATATGTGTGTATCAGGATCAATTTTTCCGTCCGTTTCTGCTAAAAACTTAGCCTGTATTTTCTTTACTACCGAAATAAGCTCCTCATATATTCCTTCATTACCAGGTTCAGCATTCTTTCCTTTAATGTACTCTTCTACCTCAACCGGAAAATTCCGGATTGCAACAGCTCCAAGGTGAATCGAACTACCGGAGCCGAAAAGGAAGCTCACGTTGTCAAGCTCCAGGTAATTTTTGAGCATGAGCTTTACTTTCTCTATAGCCTTCCCTTGTTCATCTCCATTTGCGCTCCATTCCGGCAGTTTATCCGTACTCCCTACATAAATGTTGTTTTTAGCTAGGTCAAAAAGCTGTTGCATAATAGGCTTATTTCAATTGAACAATCTCCAGCAGCTTATCGTAGCTGCTTACTTTTTCAAATTTCACTTCGTTGCCGCTAATCTCTTTGAAGTGCTCACCGGCACAATGGATTTTCAAGCGTTCTATTTCGCGTAGATCCATATCCGAATCGGAGCCTTTGGTCTCGGCTACAAAGTAGATGTGACGGGCTTTATCCTTATCAAAAACGATAGCCCAATCCGGGCTGTAATTCGCTACCGGTGTAGATATAGAAAAACTCTTGGGCAACTTGGCATAGACCACAACCTCGGTACTGTTTTCCAGCGCCTGCGCAAAATCAGATTCAATTTTTGAGTCGGAAGTGAGGTAGTCGTAAATGTGTTTCTTCAACAACTCGGAATTGCGCAATGCAAACTTGTCGTTGGTAAACACGGTCTTGGCATCGTGACGTTCTTCTGTTTTGTGATAAACAATATTATTGATGATCAGACTGGCCTTCACCTCGTTGATAAGCTTGCCGCACTTGGCGATAAACTCTTCAGGATTCTTCCGGAGCAAGAGAAACTTCTCTTCGTTGATCGCCTTGAGTATGGCGACAATCGTACCCCGGGTCAAATTCGTCAGCACCTCAATTTCACCCACAATATCGTAAACGGTGTTGGTGTAGAGGTCATTTTTAAGCTTCAGGTATTGTCGCTTTGACTCTCGTACCAAAGAGCCTTCCTTCATTTGTTCTTTGGTGCCGTCCTGCAATTCGCCTGTTTTCACTTCATATACCCGGTCACCAATGTGAAGCTGCGCATTGATACGGATTTTGCTATCGTTGATTAGCTTTTCCGTGTCAAACTTCACTTCATAGATGGTCTTTAGGTTGATCTTCTCCCAAAGTGACTGAAACTCCTTTTTCTTGAACTTGTTGTTGGTATTCAACACGATGGTCTGCCTTTCGTCTTCCGGTTTGAATGGCTCACCGGTATAAATAGACTTCAAGAGTTTGCCTACAGATTCCCGATACGGTTCGAGGTTTTCCGGTAAAGGCATTTTGTTTTGCTCGATCAGTTCCCGTCCTTCGGATGTGATTTTATCATCTTCGTCAATGACATCATGCTTATACAGGATCTTATTGAGTTTTTTGGCATCGTCCTCCGAAATCCGGTGTTCTTCCTCTTTTTCATTTTTCACCAGTTTACCTACAAAGTATTCCACCTCTGCCTTTTGCGCGCGATCCTGAAGGGTAGCTGCAATTTCACTCTGTAGTCCTTTTGCAAAGGCTTCATAGCTTTCCGATGCAATTACAGTCAACTTGTTGAGCTCGTGAACTTGTTCGCCCACCAACTCAAAATCTTGACGAACGCCTCTGTCGTCTACACAAAGACGCATACCACGTCCGACTTCTTGCCGGCGGCGGGTCAAACTGCCACTTTCTGCATTTTTCAATGCACAAATCTGAAATACATTCGGATTGTCCCAACCCTCTTTCAGAGCGGAATGTGAGAAAATAAACCGAGTAGGCTCCTCAAAACTCAGTAGTCGCTCTTTGTCTTTCATGATTAGGTCATAGGCAGAGATATCATCTGATTCTTCACTTCCTCGTTTTATTGTAGGATCTACGGATTTCCCTTTTTTGTCTATGGAGAAGTAACCTTCGTGCACAGAGCGAGCATCATCTCTCTGGAGATATTCCTCATAATTGACAGGTGTAGCTCCCGATCCGGTCGGCAAATAGGCCTTATGTACGCTGCTTGGGTCAGTATTTTTTAGGTAATCGTTGTATTCCTGCTGAAAGAGATCCAAAAAGTCATTGCGTACATTGTTATATTCTTCTTCGAATATTCGAGCGTACTCTCCTAAGGCCTGTTCGCCAGTTTCATCATATATCCGGTATTTTTCTACGGAATCAATGAAGAAAAGGGATAAGACTTTGATTCCCTTATCAAAGAGTTGTTTTTCCTTTTGTAAATGTGACATGATTGTTTCCCGAATCTGCACCCTACGGAAAGCGTTCTCATCTTTGTCATTTAGGATGTCGCCTGGATATATATCTTCGCCGCCTACCACGATTTTATTGAGGTAGCCGTTTATTTCGGTGATACTTAGATTCTTGTAAGCTGGAAGATTTCCGGAAAGTTCATAGAGATTTGCTCCTTCGCTAAGTTTTTGACGGACTTTCTTCACCCCGTTCCCCGATCGTTGTTCAAATTCTACGACAGCAAAGGGTGGCTTGGTCGTGCTCAGACTAATATGCTCCAAGTACAAATAACCGGTGGTACCAGTAGAACCTTTCAGGTTAATCCCTTTCACTTGTATTTTCTTTACCAGGCGTTTGTTATATGCATCGAGTGCATCTAAGCGGTATATTTTATTGTACTCTTCACCTTTAGCATGAGTAGCAGAATATCGAAGTGTAAACAGGGGGTTAAACGTCTGCATACTATCCAATGATTTTGAACCTTGTTTTCCAACCGATTGCGGCTCGTCGATAATCAGAATAGAATTGGTCTGCGCGATAATGTCTATTGGTCTTCTTGTCCCAAATTGATCCAGCTCTCTGTAAATGCGGTTGCCAACATTATCTTTTAATTGTCCTGTTTTTTTATCGTATTGAGCAGAAGAAAATGCCTGTGTATTGATAATCATCACACTGATTCGGCTGTCCGAAGCAAAGTTCTCAATGTCCTGCGGGCGGCCAGAATTGTAAATAAACGGGTTGATCTTATGACCATACAATTCCTGAAAATGGTCTTGGGTAACCTGAAACGATTTATACACCCCTTCACGGATAGCAATACTGGGTACAATAACGATAAACTTACTCCAACTATAATGTTTATGCAATTCATACATGGTTCGGATATAGGTATAGGTTTTACCCGTACCTGTTTCCATTTCAATGGTCAGGTTGTATCCTAATTTTATCCCTTTGGGGCGTTCTATTTGCGAGCTTTCATGAAGCCCTGATCGTTGTTGTACTTGCTGTATATTTTTGAGTACTTGTGATTCAAGAATTTGAATGGGACTATTCCTGTAGCCAATCTCTTCCTCTACTTCAAATTCGATGGTCTGCACACCGGTTGCTGCGGCCTTGGCTTTTTTAAGCAATTCTTTACTGCGTTCCAAGGTAAAACGATTTGTTTTGAGATCTTGACCTGCAAAACAATCTACTACAGCTTTAACAGCTTGTATCTGAAAATCTTGTTCTTTAAACTGTAACTTCATTATGGTGTCAGTAGTGTTTTTAGTTTTTGCCCGGATGGGGTTATACGATATCTTTGTTTAGGGTGTGTAGGCCTATCAGGAAACTCCATTTCTATCCAACCTATTTCTAGCAATGGATCGAGGTATTTTTTACGATTTGTGGAATGATTGCTCAAATCCATGTAGTGAAACAATTCACCCCTATTTATCCATTGGGGAGTGTAATCCAGTATTTCGGCTATTCTATCATGAATGGCCTCATTGAGTATGACCTGAACTTGGTCACTAGCTCCGTCACTAGCTCCGTCACTAGCTCCGTCACTAGCTCCGTCACAAAAAGCAATTATTTCTTCTAAGGTGCTGAATACGTTTCGTTTAACTCCGTCACTAGCTCCGTCAGTTACTTGGTCGTTATTAGCCATAGGATGAACAGGAAGCGTCACCAAAACATAGTGCGCATCATCAGTTTCAAAAATAGGATTAGGAGACCCATTATTAGCCATTGCATCGTAAATGGTCGGAAAACCGGTGCCACGACCTTCAGTCAGGTGTAGTTCCTTTAAGAAATCTCCGATTCTCCGATTTCTGTATTCTCGAGCAATAATATGTCTATCGTTAGCCAAGATTTGCGCATTGACCGGCGGAACAGGCCCTGGATAACTAAGTATGGTTATCTTATCGGGAAACACTTGAACTTCTATAGGTGATCCCAGCTCATAGCTTTTGTGGTAAACGGCATTCGCCAAACTTTCCTCCAATGCTTCTATAGGATAATTATAGAAACGATCGGCTTCGGGTCTGTCTGACCGCTTTATTACTTTCTCCCGGAGGATATTGGTTTTTATAAAAGACAAAGCATCCCGTAGCTGCTTATGTAATGGTCCTTTAAAATAAACCTCGTCAAATCTTTTTCCGGACGTATCTTTATGCCAGACCAATTCAATCCAAGCCCTGTCAAAAAAATGTTCCGGTTGTTGCGAGAAGAACAATAGGCCTACATTTGCTGGGCGGATGTCTTCATGAGGTCCTTTGGCAATTTGCATAGTACGGCAAAGCTCCGCAAACTCCATTTGGGTACTTTGTGCAAACAAGCTACTTTTCACTTCTTGTAAATACGCCCGAATAAGTCCCAAATCAAGATCATTTATGGTTGCCCTATTATTAATCCTGTCGTCAAAGGGGATCCGGGCAGCAAGTTCTTGCAGTCTTCTTGCGTTTTCACCTTGGGCAACAATGCTCCTTGAACCTATACGGACATACGACTGCCTTTGGGCTGCACTTCCCATAGTGCTTGGAGCGGTATATGGGCGGTTGTCGCCAGCCGGACACCACAACACCAGGATATGTTTACCATCTAATAGGTAAGGTTCCGTAATAGGAAAATAATTTGGTGAAATTTTATGGGCCAATTGTACAATTTCGCCCTGAATGGTATCCAACCGATTTTGTGGTACGCCATGAGGGGGTAATACAGGTCGACCGTTATCTTCTGCCACTCCCACAATAATATACCCACCGCCCCAATTGTTTAGGTCATTGGCGAAGGCACACATGGAGTGGACAATATCTTCTGGGTTCCAACTGCGTTTAAACTCCAGCCGTTCCCACTCTATGGTCTGACCATGTACTAATTCTTCTATGTTAATGGGCAAACTCATACTATATCACTTTCATTTCAGTTTCAGGACTGAGTTGTTTTAGTAACTGCTTTACATTGGTTTTAGCGGTATCGTCTTTGAAGCCGTTATCACGGAACACAATGCGCAAAGGTTTTTCTTTGGCAATTGCCTTGGCGAAATCCTCGTCTATTCCTCTATCAAAACATGCGTATAGCGAATCACCTGCGACTTTGAAAACCTGTTTTTCGGCGATTTCTACCTGTTCAATTTTTAAGCTTAGCGCTAAGCCCCAATCTAGCATTACCTGTGCGAGAAGATCGTCCGGCGTCCGGTCTGGTTTAACGTTATCGGCAAAGAGGTCTAAGTTACCTTGATTGTAGTCCTGTGGGCGGTAATACACGTCTTGCATGTTGCTTTCATCCAAGCGATAGACACGGAAACCGTAATCAATATCTGCTCCTGTTTCTTCTTTGATTTTTTTGGCTGCTCGGCGGATACGTTCTTTTCCGATTTCACATATGTTTTTATAACCAGCTTTATAGGCTTCGCTTTTTTCATCGGTAGGTTCTGGAAGCTGAACCATGATATATTTCCGATTCCCTTTATCTTCTGAATTAAGTTGCATGGCTGCATGGCCAGTGGTGGCAGAACCAGAAAAGAAATCAAGGATGATATCGTTCTTTAAATCAGTACTATTCACAGTGAACGAGAGTAAGTGTTTTATTAAATCTACAGGTTTTACAAAACCAAATGGATTTCGATTAAACAAATTACTTATGTCTTTAGTACCGTCTTGAGTATATGGGCCGATTAAAACTGATAAAGGCTTACCTTTTCTCTCAAGGCCGTTTTCATCTTTTAAATATTGTTTAGATCTAACACTATAAGTGCCATCCTTCTGTAAACTAAATACAACTTCGTCGTTAGCAATTGCTTGCTCTAAGCGTTCTTTACTCCAAACCCATTGTTTTTTAGGTTTAATTTCTGTGTTATTGTAAAAGATAGAATATTGTAAATTAGGTCTATCTCCTAACGAATTTGTCATTAAAGGCTGAGTAAAATAACCTCCTCTGGTTTTAAATTTATTATCTTTCTTGTTGTAAGAATTCCTTAATTCTTCTCCGAGAGGGGATTCGATGTTATTTAATGGATTCCTACTATAGCATAATATATATTCATGAACATCAATAAAACCTGTAGTTTTGGCTCCGGCTCCATATTTACTTTTCCAAATAATTTGAGATACAAAGTTTATGTCGCCAAAAATTTCATCACAAATTTTCCTAAGATTAGTAATTTCAATATCATCAATTGAAATAAAAATTAAACCATCTTCTGTTAATAAATTTCTAGCTAGTTTTAATCGTGGATACATTAATGTGATCCAGTCACTATGATACCGACCGGAGGTTGATAGGTTTACTACTAGACGTTGATTATACTCATCCCTCTGACCACTTTCGAAAAGTTCTTCTTGTATGTCGTTCACAAAATTGTCTTTATATACAAAATCGTTTCCTGTATTATATGGCGGATCGATATAAATCATTTTTATCTTACCCAAATAGCTTTCTTGTAGCAACTTGAGCACTTCCAGATTGTCTCCTTCAATGTAGATGTTTTCTGTATTATCAAAGTCAACAGAATCTTCCCGAACCGGACGAAGGGTTTGAGTCGTAGGAATATTGGCCGTTACAATAGCCTCCTTTTTTCCGGGCCACTCTAAGCGGTAACGTTCCTTGTTCCCTTCTACTACAGCATGGTTGAGTTCCTGCTTCAGTAAATCAAAATCGATAGCTTTGCCTTCGGCAGATTCAGTCACACAATTTGGGAATAGTGCTGCTAGTTTCTCAAAATTGGCATTCACCAGGTCAGGACTTTGGAGGTCTAATTTTTCTATATTCATATCGTTGTATGCTCTTTATTTGATAGATTGGAGTGCTAGTGCAAGTGCTTGCTCCTTATACGCTTCTTCGTTGATGGTTTTTAAAATTTTGTCTGCCAGCCATAGGGTTAGCAGTTCTTCTTCCGATTGTTTGAAAATCCGAGCAAGCGCTACGATGTCTTCCTTCTTAAAAAAACGGTCACCACGCTCCATTTTACTAAGCATGGCGGTGTCCATGTCCAGTTGGGCAGCTAAATGCCGAAGTAAGATGCCCTCCTGTTCTCGAAGTGCTCTAATCCTATCGCCTATCATTATGATTCTATCTTCTTATTGACTTGACAAGTTTTGGCTAATTTACGAAAGAAAATGCTTGGAAGAACGAATAATACAGGAAATATTTTTGGGGGGTGTTTGCGGTTTTTAGGAACATAAAAAAAGGAGCTTGCTCACACAAACTCCCCTATATCAAAATCACCCAAATCATCATTCCGCAAATTGGAAGAACCGGCTTCGGTTTCAGTTGGAAGGCTGCTGTCCAAAAGCCCGGCAATCCTTAGGGAAGCATCTTCAATGGAATTTTCCAGTAAGCTGAATAATTCGGTTCCCTGTATCTTTTGAACGATGGCTATCGCTGTTTCCTTTTGGGCGGGCTCCAATTTTTCTTTTTGGAGCAGCACCCCTGCGATGCTTAGTTCTTCAAAGGTAACCCCCCGGGCTAAACCGTCATCGTTACCGGATATTCCCTGTCCGTTCCATTCTTCTTCCTCTTCTTCAAAATCAGGCATACTGCTGAAAACCTCGTCCAGCTCTTCCTGCGGAATCTGAATACCGATGCTTTCATTCTCATCGTATTCAATGTCTAAATTACCGGGATTTATCTCCGGTTCTGAAATTTTGCCTTCCATGGCAGGGTTTGGCAGTGGAAGGCGCTGCACCGGTTTGGGCTGGCCCATAATATCGGGCAGATCAGGATTGATTTTCTCCTGTTCAGGCTTTTGCTCCGGCTTTTTAAGAATGACAATCTTATCTTGCAAAAGCAGGGCAATGACAATCAGCAGGCATATAAGGATTAATACTTCCATGGTTACAGGATGGAGTTTGGCTTGTCAGCATAGATTGCTTTTATCTCCTCACCGAAATCTTCCAGATGATGCTTTAATACATTATGGATGTAGTCGGCAAGGGTTATTTTCTTGCCTCCGAGCATAAATACGATGCGGGTGATTTTTTCATGGAAGTCCGGACTGATGTAAACCGTTTTCCCGTTTCTGGCCATAAGTGAGGTTGGTTTCAGAAATGCCGATTTATATCCGGCGATGCGTAATGGTTTTTGTGCTGTCTTTTTCATGATTAGATTGTTTTATAAAATTGGTTTAAAATGTTTATTGAAATAGTCTGTAATATCCTCTCCGAATTCCCTGAAATGATGTTCAAGGATATTGTCAATGTATGCGTAGAGCGTGGTTCTTTCCTTCTTTGTCAGCTGAACGATCCGCAGCAGCCTTTCGTGGTATTCAGGGCGGATGTAAACCACTTTGCCATTACGCCCTGAAGGAAGCCGGTTGACTAAAAACAGTTCCTCGTAACCGGTTTTCTTTGATGCGCTTCTTCGGGAGGTATCTTTAGGTTTTGTTTTTTCCCTTGGCGCAGCTTGTGGTTTATCATCGCCGGATGAAGCAGCCGGTTCGTCACCGCTGATGATATTCATCAGATAGTCTTCATCCACATTAGGCTTTTTAAAATCATTGTTTGTATTTTCCGGTTCCATAATATGATGTTTTTAAAGATGAACGATTTTTAGAAATTCCTCAACAAACAAATCCATTCTTGTTGCCTTCATTAACCTCAGCTCGGCCGGCAGTAAACTTGACCTGAAAATATAATTACCTGTATCATCCGTTTCTTTCCGAAAACGCTTGCTGTCCATGATCCGGGTTGCCATTGCAGATAACCCGAGTTCTTTGATGACTTTTTGGTAAGCCTCATACAAGCCTGTCCGTTCCCTGCCGTCCACCTGATTCCAGAATAGCCATAACTCTTGTTTTACATTACAACCTTCCGTTTCAGGAAGCCCGAGAAAAGCTTTGGAGAAGCCCAATGTGCTTTCCACCACCAAACGGTCGGCCGTAATGGGCGAAAAGATAAAGTCCATTTTTTTTAAGGTGGTCAATACCCCTTGCGTGTTAGCTGTTCCGGGCAGGTCAAAAAAAATAATATCAGGAACCACCGCCGATTGGTTGGCATATCCCGATGCTTTTTCCAGTGCATTTTCAGCCTTACATTTGATAATAGGATAGGCTTTTTTGTTTATCGCCTGAAACTGTTTCATCGCCGCTTTTTTGTGGTAGTCGTTCTGCATGATGGTCTTCTTATCCCGTTCCCGCATATGGGTTAAGCTGTGTTGCGGAAAGTCGCAGTCCATTACCAGCACATTGAAACCTAAACGGTAATGAAGCACACTTGCCAGCAAGGTGGTCATCGTAGATTTTCCCACACCGCCTTTTTGGGTAGAGAAGCTGATCTTTAAAGTTTTCTTCTTTGTTTCCATTATTATAAAATTTATTGTTACACACTTTACCTGTTTTGCCCGGTTGAATATTTGTTTATTGGAATATTCCCTTGTTCTTATATTCCTGCATTGGTTTACCGGTATGTTCCTGTACCGCTTTTTTGCTTTCCTTACAGCCTTGAGAGGTGTATGCATTGGCAGGTTATAAACCTTGCAGAGAATATGTTGCTTTTCCGCTTTTACACTTTTATCCTTTTATTGCCATCGGACTGTTTGCAAGTCCGGCTTTTTTCCTTGTTTAAATACATTTTTTATTGCCTGCACTAAACCTGTACAGCAAATAAAGAGTATGATTTATCGACTATGCGATATGTGGTAGTGATTGGCGTTCAAAGGCAGTATTTGTCCGGGTACTGCATGGTATTAGTCTTAAAAACAGGCCTTTACTTTGTAAAATGATTTTTATGAACGGATTCATGCGAAACCGGCATTTTAGAATGGACGTTAACAGCATCGGCATCAAGCCGTTTTTCCCTGTTACCTCCAATCCGTCCCGGAGGGCGGATTATTGTGTTCGCAGGAACACGGCAAGTTGTGTTTTGAGCATCCCGAAAACTTCTCCGATGCTCAAAACAACTTGCCCTTGCAGGGGGCTGGAAAACGTCTTCCGAAGTCAGCGTTTTGTATTGATTAAAATGGATTAGTGATGAAGGATAAAAACAAAAAACAACCCAAAAAAATAGGCCGTCCGCTAAAAAACGACCCGGCCAAAATCCGCTATACGATTTCCTTTAATGAGGAAGAACATGCCCGTTTCCTGGCCCTTTTCGAGAAGTCGGGCTTACAGGTTAAAGCGCATTTTATAACATCCTGCATTTTCGGCAAGACGATAAAAACGGTTAAAATTGACAAAGGAACGGTTGATTTTTATATGCGGTTGACTTCTTTTCACAGCCAGTTCCGTTCCGTAGGCGTGAATTATAACCAGATTGTAAAGCTATTGTATAGGCATTTTTCAGAAAGAAAAGCAGCGGCATACCTCTTTAAACTGGAAAAACAGACGGCTGAGATGGCGGGATTATGCCGGAGAATTATTGAGCTGATTGGAGAATTTGAATCGAAACACCTCAAAAAATAGCCTTATAAATGATAGCTAAAATCGGAAGGAGCGGAAATTTATATGGTGCATTGGCATACAACCAGCTCAAAGTAGCGAATGAAAACGGCCAAATTCTGTTTACCAATAAGATTATTGAAACTACAAATGGGCAGTATTCCGTGGCTCAATTAGCCCAATCTTTTGCCCCTTACCTGATAGCCAACCGCAATACAGAGAAACACACCTTGCATATTTCGCTCAATCCGGATCCCGGTGATAAAGTCAGCGATGACAAGTTTAAGGAAATGGCGCAACACTATATGCAGGAGATGGGTTATGGGGAGCAGCCTTTCGTGGTGTTCAAGCATACGGACATCGACCGTAGCCATATCCATATCGTATCGGTCTGCGTGGACGGGAACGGTAAAAAGATACCGGATAAATTTGAAAAAATACGGTCGATGAAAATCTGCCGGGAACTGGAAACGAAACATCATTTAATCCCTGCAACGGAAAAAGAACACCGGCGACATGACAGGATTTTCAAACCTGTGGATTATAAAGCAGGTGATGTAAAAAGCCAAATCGCTTCGGTAGTCCGCCACCTGCCGGGCTATTACCAATTTCAGTCCCTGGGTGAATACAATGCCCTGCTATCCCTTTTCCGTATTACGGCCGAAAAAGTAGAAGGTGAATGGCAAGGGCAACCCCGAAAGGGCTTACTGTATATTCCCTTAAATGAGCAAGGCGAAAAAGCCGGACACCCCTTCAAGGCTTCCCTGTTTGGAAAGAAGGCAGGGCTGCCTGCCTTGGAATCGCATATTATAAAATGCAAAACTGCTTTGAAAAACCATCCCACCAAACAGACTTTAAAAGCTGCTGTCGCCGTCGCCATGCAAACCACATCCGATGAAAAGGGCTTTAAAAAACAATTAGGGGAACAAGGGATTAACGCAGTGATACGCAGGAATGATACCGGGCGTATTTACGGGATGACCTTCATCGACCATAATTCCAAAACGGTATGGAATGGCTCCCGTCTGGCCAAAGAGCTTTCAGCTAATCCCTTTAATGACTACTGGAATAATAATGACATCAAGCCCGCCATCCAAGAGGCTGATGAACCACATACGAAAATATCCGGTTCAGAAGATCCGGTAGGTGTACCTGCCGAAGAACCGCATCATTTATTTGACTTCGTTACTTCCGGGAAGCAAGAAGACGGTTTGATAGAAGCATTGGGCGGATTGTTCATGCCCGAAGCATTAGGGGATGATTACGAGGAAATGCTATTTGCCCACCGGATGAGGAAGAAAAAGAAAAGGAAACGCAGGAAAAAAAGTCAATAATTTTCTATAAGCAAATATTAAGTGTGGTACAGATTAGGGAATCAATTACTATATTTGTACTAAAATAATGAAAAGATGATACAACGGGAGCTGAGGACGATTTTAGAACAATATGCAACGGAGTTCCGTTCTGTTTTGCTTGTCGGGCCAAGGCAATCGGGAAAAACGACTTTGGTACAGGAAGCGTTTCCGGATAAGCCTTATGTTTCGCTGGAGAACCCCGATGAGAGATTGCTGGCAGAAACCGACGCACGTGCTTTTCTAAGCCGTTTCCCGGAGGGGGCTATTTTGGATGAAGTGCAGCGTGTGCCGGCGTTATTCAGTTATTTGCAGGAGATTTTAGATAAGGCAGACAGGGATGGATTGTTTATTTTGACCGGAAGCAATAATATCCTGTTGCAAGAGAATATCACGCAAACATTGGCAGGGCGGTTGGGCATTTTAGATTTATACCCGTTGAGTTTTCGCGAAATAGAACCCATCGGAATGGGTGATACGCTGAATGCGTTGATTTTTAAAGGCTCTTATCCAGAAATCTACAACAAAGACCGTAAACCTGAACTATGGTATAGTTCCTACATCCGGACCTATGTGGAACGAGATGTAAGGCAGATTAAAAACATAGAAAACACCTCCTTGTTTATCAAATTCCTGAAAATCTGTGCAGGACGCATCGGGCAGCAACTCAATATTACAGCCATCAGCAATGAATGTGGCATTGACCTGAAAACGGTGCAATCCTGGCTATCGGTATTGGAGCAAACCTATGTAATTAAGCTTTTACAGCCTTTTTACAATAATTTCAACAAACGTATTCTGAAAACCCCCAAACTGTATTTTGTAGATACGGGGCTGGCCTGTTCGTTGCTCGGTATCCGGAAAACGAAAGAGCTGGAGCTGTCACATTTCCGGGGTGCTTTGGTTGAAAATTACATGATAATGGAATGCGTGAAAAACAATGCTAATCAGAACACGGAGCAATCCTTTTATTATTGGAGGGATAACAAGGGCGTTGAAGTAGATTTGATTATAGACAATGGTACGAAATTTTTACCGGTGGAGATTAAATCTGCGGAAACATTTTCCAACGACTTCACCAAAAACCTTGATAAAATAAAAAGCTATTCCGGTGTAAAAGAAGCTATGATTGTTTATAACGGGAAAATGGAATTTGAAACTTCGGATGGTATAAGCGTCCTGCATTGGGCTTCATTTTTGAAACAGGATGATTAAGCATCCATTTTTACAGCAATATAACATTAGAACAGAAGTTTTCCGCCTGATTAATTGACGCTCTTAAACAACGAACACGGGGCAGGTTTTATCAGGGGTTTTTAATGAGCCTGATTCGTCCTCACAATTCTTCTTGCCGTCTAACAATTGTTTACGGATAGCTTTCAACTCATTAATTTTTTGGTTGATGAATAATACTTTTCCATCAATTTTATGAGATACGTTTTTACAGGTTGCTTCACTAACATCCAACATGTCCAACAAATCAGCAATCTCATTCAATGTAAATCCTAAGCCTTTTAATTGCTTGATGGACAACAGGCGTTTTAGCATATCATCTGAATACTCTTTATAATTGTTGAACCGTCTTTCCTTTTTACCAACCGCTATTAAACCGTTTTTTTCGTAAAACCGGATAGTATCTCTTGACAACCCCGAAAGCTTTGATAATTCGCCAATTAGCATTATTATATTCTTTTTTGGATTTTCTCTTGACCGTGGACTATACTCCACGGTTTATCTTTGCAAAACTAAACATATAATAATACTGATGACAAAAACTATCAAATACGTTGTTACAATTCTTATGTTGACATTTATACCACCAACTACGATTTGTAATGCACAAACCCAGTCAAAAGCGAATATGAAAAAACAAAAGGAAGCATTGCAGCGTAACGATTCTATAGCAAAAGACAGGAATGAACAATTAGCTTGCAAATTAACAAGCCCCGAACTGAGAGAAAGAAAAGAAACCGTAATTGCAAGTTTGAAAAAGCAATTATTAGATAGAAAAGAGCTTTCAGACGGTTATGCTTTTAAGTTCCCCTGAAATGATGAAATTTTGGATGAACTTACCGAGTTTGTAAAAACAGAAAGAGCGTGTTGTAGCTTTTTTATGTTTACCATATCAGTCAGTGGCGATAAGAGTGAAATATGGCTTCAATTAACAGGAGCAAAAGGAGCAAAAGAATTTATTACAACTGAACTTGGACTTTAAATCAATCACAAAGTATAGCCAAATACAGCCAGCAAATGCCGCTCACGGCCACCATCTTATACCATAGTATATATTCTTTAAATTCCTGCCTAATCTTTAAAGATTTAAAATATGCAGGGAGAAGACGATTTAAGAGGCCTTGCCAAAATCATGGCTTTTATGCGGGCAGTGAGCATCATCATCCTATTGATGCACCTGTACTGGTTCTGTTATGGTTTTTTTATAAACCACGGCTGGACATTGGAACTCCTTGACAAAATATTAGACAATTTCAACCGCACAGCCCAGCTGTTTGAACACAGGCTATATACAAAAGTTTTTGCTTTGGTATTGTTAGCTTTAAGTTGTCTGGGAACCAAAGGTGTAAAGAATGAAAAGATAACATGGGCTAAGATTTATATGGCTTTGGGAGCCGGTTCTGTTTTATTTTTCCTCAACTTCCCGCTATTAAAATTGCCGTTACAGGCCGCTACCATCTTTTATATACTCACCACAGGATTGGGTTATATATCCCTGATGGTAGCGGGGGTTTGGATGAGCCGGTTGTTGCGCAATAATTTGATGGAAGATGTTTTCAATAACGAGAACGAAAGCTTTCAGCAGGAAATCCAATTAATGGAAAACGGATATTCAGTCAATCTGCCCACCAGATTCTATTACAGGAATAAATGGAATAAAGGCTGGATAAACATCGTCAATCCATTCCGGGCCACGATGGTGTTGGGTACTCCCGGTTCGGGTAAATCATATGCAATCATCAATAACTACATCAAGCAACAAATCGAAAAAGGCTTTTCCATGTACATCTATGATTTCAAGTTTGATGACCTTTCCACCATTGCTTACAATCATCTGCTGAAGCACCGGGACAAGTACAAGATTCAGCCGAAATTCTATGTGATCAATTTTGATAACCCCAAAAAGAGCCACCGCTGCAATCCGCTTAACCCGGATTTCATGACCGATATATCCGATGCTTACGAAGCGGCTTATACCATCATGCTGAACCTAAACCGGAGTTGGATACAGAAACAGGGGGATTTTTTTGTGGAAAGTCCGATTATCCTATTGGCAGCCATTATATGGTATCTGAAAATCTACGATAAGGGTAAATACTGTACATTCCCACATGCTATTGAACTGCTGAATAAAAAATATGCGGACGTATTTACCATCCTGACCTCCTATCCCGATTTGGAAAACTATTTATCGCCCTTTATGGATGCATGGCAAGGTGGTGCCCAAGACCAGTTGCAGGGACAAATCGCATCGGCAAAAATCCCATTATCAAGGATGATCAGCCCCCGGTTGTATTGGGTGATGACGGGAGATGATTTTACGCTCGACATCAACAACCCCGAAGCACCTAAAATTTTGTGTGTAGGCAATAATCCTGACCGGCAAAACATTTATTCCGCCGCACTGGGCTTGTATAATTCAAGGATTGTAAAACTGATTAACAAGAAAGGGCAATTAAAAAGTTCGGTAATCATAGATGAGCTGCCCACGATTTATTTCCGTGGATTAGATAACCTGATTGCCACAGCAAGAAGCAACAAAGTAGCTGTTTGCCTCGGCTTCCAGGATTTTTCGCAATTAACAAGGGATTATGGCGATAAAGAAAGCAGGGTCATCCAAAATACCGTAGGTAATATTTTCAGCGGCCAGGTGGTGGGCGAAACGGCAAAAAACCTAAGTGAACGTTTCGGGAAAGTATTGCAGAAACGTCAGAGCATGACCATCAACCGGAATGATAAATCGACTTCGATTTCTACCCAGTTGGATAGCCTGATACCGGCATCCAAAATCTCAACCCTTACACAGGGTATGTTCGTGGGGGCTGTTTCGGACAACTTCGATGAACGTATCGAACAGAAAATATTCCACGCTGAAATTGTGGTAGATAATGAAAGGATTGCAGCCGAAACCAAAGCATATCAAAAAATACCCCAAATCCTATCTTTTACTGATGAAAAAGGTAATGACACCATGAAACAGCAGATTGAAGCCAATTACAGGCAGATAAAATCAGATATTGTACATATCGTTGATAGCGAGATGCAGCGGATAAAGAATGACCCGGATTTGCAGCATTTAGTGCCACCAAGCAACCCCGCTTAGCTTTTTTCAAGCTACAGGGACATTATTAGCCTTCTTCATGACCCTCATTCTTATTCTACTCTTTCACAATCTTCACCGTTCCTGTTTTTCCGGTTTTGGCAGTAAAATGAAGCATGTATATGCCATTATATAACGATGATATATTGAGGTATTGTCTTTCTTCCGTAATAACAGTGGACAGTACCGGCTGGCCAATACTATTATACAGTGTTGCGGATGTATTGATGCCTGCGCCTTCTATGGTAATCCTTTTTGTAGCAGGGTTAGGATAGACACTGACTGCCGGCAATATACCTCCTTTTTGTATGCCGGTAGTCCCTGTAGGGACATCCTGATAATATACGATGATGCCACACTCGTTATATACTGTAATACTCACGCCATAAGTACCTGCGGAAGGGTAGGTGTGGTTGGTGTTAAATCCGGTAGCGATGGAGCCATCCCCGAACTCCCAGCGCACACTATCCACGGGTGTACTGCCTGTATAGGTAAAGCTGACAGCGGTACTGCCGACAACCGAACTTGATGAAAAACCGGGGGTGGCAAGATGGCAATTACAATCTGCCGATCCATACTTAGCCACAAAAAAATCATAAGTACCACCAAGATTACTAAGCGTAACCGAGGGTAACAATACCATACCCGGTAATGCACCTCCAATATATACCATGCCTCTCTGCCCGTCTGAAATAATATCGGTCATATAGAATCCAGGCCCTACAACCCCAAAAGTATCCATCCTTTTTACAAAACTGCCGGTGTAGCTATTAGACATGGTAAGAAAACCTTTGCCTTTACCAAGAGGAGCTGTTAAGGTATCGGTTCCATAAACAACTTTTTGTTCCCACCAGCCTGTTGCATATACAATTCCATTGGAATAGAATACAGCACCTATATCCCCACTTACCGATTGAATATTCTTCGCCCAATTCAAAGTACCGTTTTTATTTACCGACATAATAAATTGTGGTGGCCTTCCCGGTTGTATATGATTATAAAATACATGACCCAAAAAGCTATGCCCTGGCTGGTTGGATGCTTCGCCGCATATATAAATATTGCCATTTTCATCGAAACGGGGACGGCCATACATCCCATTCATGGGTTGGGATGGAGTGGATTGTGCTACCCATAGATGATTTCCGGCACTATCAAAAGCAGCAAGGTACATCGGAATCCCACCATTTAATGCCCCGTTAGAAACCACAGGCGTTGATCCGAATGTCAGATTACCCAAATCGCTTCGGAACAGACCGCTCAAATAATACCTTCCTGAATAAAGGTCTCTTGCAAACCCTGTTCTCGGGTCTGTGAGATTTCCGGTTTGTAGTCCGTTTGCATCACTTGAAACGGTTATATCCATTACGTCGCCTTTGATAAAGTTACCATCTTTATCGAATTTCAATAAGTGAATGCCGTGGGAAGTATTTATATAAGAACCCCCAAATATTCCGGGAGCTAAACGTGACAATATAAAGATGTCTCCGTTTGGTGCTACGTCCAAAGCTATGGCACTACTTTTACTTGCTGTACCCAGGCCATTGGTTACGGTATCTGCCTGTGGCATACGCAACCACCGGAAATTACCCGCGGTATCATATTTTACGATATACCACAGCTTTAAATTGCTTGCAGGTAGGGTAGTGTCTGCATCGAAATATCCACCGGGTGTAGTTGAACCGGTAAAATAAATGCCGCCCATGGTGTCTATGCCCAAACTATTGCCAAACGTAAAAAATACATGGGGTGCTCCGAAAAATTTCGTCCATTTGTGGTTGCCACTGCAATCCCATTTAGTAAGGCTCAACTGGTCATTGATATTGGTGCTACTAAAGCCGTCTATATTTGCACCCCCGGCTTTGGCTACTTTTGCCAGTACATAAAGGTTACCGTTCCTGTCGGTAACCATTTCCACTTCCCCTTCACCGGATCCGGAACTACTGCCACCGCGTTTGCCCCACTGCCATGCAGTTTGTGCATCAACGGTTATGGGTAATATAAGCTTGAGAAAAAAAACGAATGTCAACAGTTTGCGCATAATTTGATTATTAAAGGAAAGGCTTTGCCGGGATTAGTTTTAACAGACACCCCGCCCGGTGGTAATAGTTGGGTGTGGGATCGTAGCTTGCAATTTGTATTTTAGCCCAGTATAAAGAACATCCGGCCAACTTACAGATTGCATCAAGTGACTTAAAAAGATGACCCTTACCATTATTTTCATTGCTATCATTGCTTTTGTTGCCTCATTGGTACGATCTGCATTAGGTTTTGGCGAGTCGCTGATTGCTGTTCCGTTATTTCTTCTCTTTTTACCTCAGGAGATAGCTGTGCCTTTATCAGTGATGTTGTCCATAGTCGTTGCGCTTGTAGTCGTGATCCAAGACCATAAAAAAATACACTTCCATAGTGCCAAATGGCTTATTTTTTATGCGATACTTGGAATACCGTTAGGCATTATTGTGCTTATTTACGGAAGTGAGTTATTGATAAAAATGGGGCTGGGATTGCTTATTATAGGATACGCACTGTATTCGCTTTTTAATAACAACAGTAAAACACTTAGAGAGGATAATAAAGTTTGGCTGTTTGTATGTGGTTTTTTATCAGGAGTATTTGGGGGTGCCTATGGACTGAACGGGCCACCTCTTGTACTTTATGGGAATATGAGACGGTGGAGCGCAAAGCATTTCAGGGCGACCTTGCAAGCATATTTTTTGCCGGTAAGCCTTTTGAGTGTAATCGGTTATGCCTCCAAAGGTCTTATCAATTTTGAGGTGGGTACTTATTTTATGATTTCACTAATAACAACAGTCCCTGCAATATTCTTGGGGCGGTATTTAAACCATCGATTGAAGGACGGCGTATTCTTTAACTATGTTTATTGGGGACTTGTTGGTACAGGGGTTATTTTGATCATAAGCGCATGGAGATAAACCAACCGGTATAAGTGTTTTGTCTATTTCCATTGGCATGTATAAATTACGTCAATCTTCGTGATAGGCTTTTTGTTGTATCAGGAATCTTTTCCTGTTCTGCTACTTCTTCCGTTGCTTTTTCCTGAGTATCAGGAGCAATGGACAACTGAATCTTCCGGTCAATGGCAGCCAGCTCCGTTTTGAGCTCACCCAGCCGGCTCTCCTTTGCCCAGGTTCCATTGACCACTTCCTCCAGTACCGGTATATCCTTTTGGAACTCCGCTATATCTTCCTGTTCTTTTTTGATATATCCCGGTAGCTTTTCCAATGCCCTTAAAAAATTCAGGGAAGCCGTTTCAGGGTCTTTTGCCATGATGCCGTTATTGAAGGTATATTTGATATTGCCCTCACCCTGCACAAAAAACCGGTTTGCCCGGATATCCACCCCCTCTTTTTCGGATATTTCGGTTTTAACCAAAAGCTGAAACCCATACAGACTTCCTATCTCTTCATAATCCCCACCGGTACGGGCTTTGTCCGAAAGCTCATTGAGCCGGGTGCCCACCTGTTTTATATTTGCATTCTGTGGCAGGCCGGTTAGCTGAACAGCGTTGATAACTGTTCCGTCCTGTCGTTTTTGTATCCGTTGCTGCAAATTTTCCCAATCAAGGCTCATGCGTTCAAAACGGGATCGGGCCTTATCCAATGAGGCCGTATAGTCTTCCAGTTTGTATTTAGCACTGAATTTGGAACGGTTGAACGCCTGTTTCTCGCTTTCCAACCCGGCCAGCTGTTTTTCCAGTTTGGCTTTATCCAGGAGGTCGGTATTTCCGGAAAGGATGGCCACATATTCGGAAAAATTCATGCCTGATTTTTCATCCATACCGCCCTCGTCAATGGTACGCTTGCCGAGGCTGTTGGATTTCAGCTGGTCGATAAAAAGCTGTTTGTTGTAAAGCAGATTGAACTTGTAGCTGTCCAGTGATTTTTCAACGGCATATATGATGACATCTACTTGATTATCCGCAAAATGCTTGGCAACATCGTTGCTTTTACGGATAGCCCGGCCATCACGCTGGGCAAGGTCACTGGGTCTCCAGGGCGTATCCAGATGATGGACGGCCACCGCTCTTTTCTGAGCGTTGACACCTGTACCCAACATGCTCGTAGAACCGAACAGCACCCGGATTTTGCCTTCGTTCATTCCCTTGATTAATCCCTTGCGTTGTTTATCGGTTTTGGCTTCCTGTATAAAACGGATTTCCTGCGCAGGTATGCCGTGGTCTTCCACAAGCTTGCGTTTGATTTCGGAATAGACATTCCATTCATGGGGCTTATAGGTCCCCAAGTCGGAGAAAACGAACTGTGTTCCCTTCTGTGCATTGTATTGACGGTAATACCTGGCAATATTATAGGCACAATGCGAAGCCTTGTTATCGGGATGGTCTTCATATTTTCCGTTTACCATACGCATATCCAGCGACATCTTACGGGCATAGTCTGTGGCAATCAACATCTTTGCCTTTTCTTCCGAGGAAGATAACGGTTCCCTCCCCAGCAGCCTCGCATCACCGGATTTGGCAAATTGCATCAGGCTTTGGATAAATGTTTCCTGATCGGGCGTAGGAGGAATATGATACAACACTTCATTTTTACCGGGGCGGTCAATGCCGATATCCTTTGCTGTCCTGTAATCCGTAATCTCGGAATAGAACTGCGCCAGCTCCGGCACTTTTATAAAATACCTAAAACGTTCTTTTGCCACAATATTGTTGGCTACCGAAAATTCATAATCCGTTGTTTTCCGTGCATAAATGGCTGCCCAGGAATCAAAACAGTTAATACCTTGTTTCTCCAATGCCCGTGGCCGCAGGTATTTGAATAAAAGGTACAGTTCCGTGAGGGAATTACTGATAGTTGTCCCCGAAAGGAAAGTAGCTCCCATATCCGCGTTGATACGGTCTTGTATGGTGCGGATGGCAAACAGCAGGTTCATTGCTTTTTGGCTGCCGTCCATATTGCCTAATCCGGCAACCCTTGTATGGCGGGTATTGAACATCAGGTTTTTAAACTGGTGGCTTTCGTCCACAAACAAATGGTCGATGCCCATCATCTTGAAATCCACGATGTCGTCTTTACGGTTCTCGATATCGTATTGCAGGGTTTTAAGTTTTACTTCAAGGTTTTCCTTGCGTTTGATAGCTCCCCGGAGCATACCTCTCGTTACCTCATTACCCTGTTCCTGCATTGCATCCAAATTACGTTCCACGCTGTCTAATTCCATTTCGAGGATTTCTCTTTGCACTTCCGGTGATTGCGGTATCATCCCGAACTGGTCGTGGGTGAGGATGACACAGTCCCAGTCGTTGTTTTTAATATCCCCGAAAATCCGCAGCCGTTTATTGGGTGTAAAATCCTCCTTTCCAGGGAATAGGATTTTGGCATGGGGGTAAGCAGTCCGGTAAGTTTCTGAGATTTCATGGATATTGCTTTTCAGCCCGATGATCATGGGCTTGTGGGCTAATCCCAAACGCTTCATTTCCTGCGCTGCCGTACACATCACCAACGTCTTTCCTGCACCTACTTCATGATCGCAGATAGCACCCTTGTTCAGCTTGATCATCCATACCGCATCCTTTTGGCTATTGTATAGGTCTTCAATGCCCAGGCCTTTACGGTCCAATCCGGGAAAATCCTGATGGCTTCCGTCATAGTCCGGCCGGACAAAACAATTAAAACTGTCATTGTACCGGTCAGCCAAACGGGTTTTAAATTCGTCATGCTGGGCGTGCAACCAATCCGCAAATGCAGTACGGATCTCATCAATTTTAGTGTTCGCCATTTGTATGGCCTCCATATCCCGTACCTTGACGTCTTTGCCGTCAACCTGTACCGTTTTTGAAATATCGGGCGTGGTATTGACCAAGGCGTGCCTGAATAAGGCAATCCCGTCATATGTCCTGCTTTGGGCTTTGACTGCATACTTATCCCAAATAAGTACATTCTTCTGCTTGCAGGTTACGGAAAAATCATCGGCACTGTCGGAATAGTGGATATGTACTTCCGTATTGAACAAATGCGAAGCAAAACGGGCATAAATACCGGCGGGTATCCAGCGTTCCCCCAGATTAAAATCCAGCTCCTCAAATGCTATCCGTCTTGGCCGGGCTTCCTCTAACACAGCAAGGCTTTCCCCGGCTTCCGTATCATTGGGATTGTTTTCGAGATACTCTTTTACCGCACGGGCTTTCTCTACCACATTTCCGGCAATCCAGCTTTCGGAAATTTCGTATTCTTTTTGCAAAGGGTTATAGAAAATGCGTCCGTGTAAAGCTTCCTTCAAAGCATCGGCGGTGCTGCTGCTGATTCGAGACATATAATCCAAATCCACCTTGCCGTATTTATTCAGTGAGGCTGCCAATGCTTCCCCCGGGTTATCCGTAGCTATCGCAGCGGTTGAAAAGCTGA
This sequence comes from Parapedobacter flavus, assembly GCF_035818675.1. Classification (NCBI taxonomy): domain Bacteria; kingdom Pseudomonadati; phylum Bacteroidota; class Sphingobacteriia; order Sphingobacteriales; family Sphingobacteriaceae; genus Parapedobacter; species Parapedobacter flavus. Next base: position 78,757 of record NZ_JAYKZZ010000013.1, on the reverse strand, counting down.
CCGGACGGCTGAATATATCTGCCTTGTGGATGACGCCCCCTTGCTCACGCTCCAGATAGGGCATTTCCTTTCCGGCGCTGTCTGTTTTGATCTGTTTGGTATTTTCGGCACTGTTCAGGTTTCCGTACCGCTTAACAAAATCATCGTATATCCGGTTAAGGGCTTGCCTTTCTTCATCATGTTCAACCTGCTTTTCAGCTTCTTTTTGATAGAGGTCATGGTAAGCATCCCTGACTGCAACATAGGCTTCCGCTCTTGCTTTTTGTAAAGGCGATAATTGCAGGGGATGGAATATGGCCTTAGCTTCTGCTTTATCGACATCCTGCAAATGACCTACCCAGCTATTATCCACGGCAAGGCAATCGTTCCGATGGAACGGTTGCAGCTCACCACTGTACGGGGCAGGCGGGGGAATGGTGTCCGGAATGGTAGGCTTATCGTTGGCCGTACTCTTGGAAGCAGGCGGTGAAGGCTGTTGTATTCCACCGCTGAAAAGGTCGGTTTGGCGGCCGTTTCGCTGTATATTGTTTGTGGCTTTTTTTTGGGATGAGGCAGCTTTCCTTGATGGGTTTACAACATTTACAGGATTCCCCTCATTTTCAAACAAATCAAAAATGCTTAGCTGTTTTTGTTCACGGGGCCGCTCCTCTACGATAGCCGTAGTAGTAAACCGAGCGTTTTCTGCCTGATTAATTTCAGGTTCTATAACCGGAGATCTAACAGTTGGTATAACCGGAATTTGTGTAATGGATTGGTTGTTCGGTTCACCTTTGTACAATCCTATATCAAGATGAACGGAGAAATTTTCGGCTAACATACGTTTCAAATCCACGGCTATTCCCTCTACACCTTTTTCGTGTTCATAAATTATTGTGGGCTTACCGTATGGGTTTGTACCCTGATATGATTTTGTATGAACAACAAGAGCCGGATTATCAAGTAATGCGTTGGTTGATATTCCATCCGAAGTTGTGCGGGTATCACAAAAAATCATTTCCCGTCTTGACAATGATTTTTTTCCGATATTCTTTTGCAGGATAATCAAATCGCTTCCTACCTCTGTGCCCGCATATTCGGTAAACAGGTTATTTGGCAAGCGGATTGCCGAAACGAGTTTATGCTCTTTCATCAGTGCCTCACGAATGGCAAGATTGACAGGGCTGTTCAAAACGCCCTGCGAAGTAATGAAAGCCAATACGCCTCCATTACGGAGCGTATCAGTTCCTTTCAGAAAAAAATAATTGTGGATGCTCCGGGAAGCCTGAACTTTTGCAGGGTCTTTACTTCGGGAAAACGAAAGGTCGAATACGGACGTGTCGCCGAAAGGGATATTGCTGGCGATAACATCATAGCTGTTTTCTTCCTTGCCGGGGATTTCTTCAAAACCGCCTATGCGGATGGTGCTTCCGGGATAAAGTTGTTTCAAAATTTTTCCGGTAAGCAGGTCTTTTTCATAGGCGGTAATTTGAGTTGGTTCATTCACTGAAAAAGACTGGATGAAAGAGCCGATGCCTGCGGAAGGTTCGAGAAACTTTTGAATGTCTATATTGCATTCCCGCAAAGCAGAGGAAATGGCATCTATCACCTCCGGCGGTGTATAAAAAGCCGTCAATACCGAGCTTTTCATGCTGTCTACATACCTACGGTATTGTTTTTCGTCTTCGGAATTTTCTTTTAGCAGCTTGTGGAGTTCCCGTGTAACCGGAAACAAATCCTGTTCGGCTTTTTTCCAATGCTGGATGTCTGCTTCATCCGCAACAGGGTTCAATATGAATTTAAGTCCGCCGAATCCACTGTATCGCTTCATGAGCATCCTTTCCACGGCGGTAGCTTGCCGTGGCTCCTTTTCCAGCTGAAAAGCAAGCCGCAGGGCTTCGATGTTCTGTTGGAGATGCTGCTTTTTATTGAAGCCCATTTTCGTCAATCCATATCGCGATGGTTCCGGTCAGCTCGGTATAGAGTTTGTCATACTCAGGGCTGTAAGCAAAATCATCGGTCAGTTCATATCTGTCGAAAACATGCGCACATACAGGGAACATTTTCAGGGCGAAGGGGTGTAGATCCTTATCCGGCATGATGGTACTAAACTCATTGCAGACAACCTGGAAAACGGAGTCGAACCGGGAAAAGTACAATCCCTCAAAGAGTACCTCATTGGCAATTTCATTGCATCGGGGAATCGTATTTCCTGAACGGAAGGCATCCTCGTATGCTTGGGCTGCCAGGGAAGAACGCCCGTCGATGAATTGTTCATCGTGTGCTTTTTCGGGGAAGCTCGTGTTTAATAATTCCTGTAGCCGTAACGCGAAATACGACAATTCTTTTTGTTGTGTGTTCATACCAAGTAGTGTTTAGCATTTTGTTTGACACCCTGAAATTAACCAAAAAGGAAATACCACCGGAGAAACTGGCAGCACTTGGCGTCCGGTGGCAGGGCTTGGCGTAATAATAAAGTTGAACGGGATTAATTGTATTTTTGTAATGATAATAAAACCGTTACCGGTTCAATTGATAAAGCAATCATCCGGTTGAAATCCAAAATGAAATAAATTATAAAAATGAACTACCCATGAGAATAACATTATTTATCATTTTCATTTTACAATCCTTTGTTGTGAACGCACAGGAAGAAGACCCCTGGACGGTATATATGACGCCCGATTCCATTCACGGATTCCTTTCAAAATACGAAGGTGATTTTCAGATGGAAATGGAGATGGATGGATTGGACGAACCCGTAAAAATAGGCTCCACCCATAAAATGATTTTAGGAGGTCGTTTTCTAACGTTGCAACAAGTAGGGAAAATGATGGGAATGGACTATGAATCCATTTACACAATCGGCTATAATACAATTGATCACACGATGTCCATGACCACCATTACCAATATGGGGACAGGCACACTTGCGCTTCAGGGGAAATGGGACGGGAATACCCAATCTGCAACGCTTTACGGGACATTGACAAGCCCTGTTTCCAAACAAACCATAAAAGTGAAACAAATCGTTCGTTTTATTGATGATGATACCCTAATCATTGAAAGTTTCGATAAAGTAGGAGATAATCCTGAAAAGAAAACCTTACAATATAAATTTGTCAGAAAGCAATAAAAAATCATTGTCAGGCAGTATTGCAAAAGCGGAATGACAGGAAAATTGAAATATTTTTTAAGGGTAAACACAAATATTGCTGACCATCAACTCGACAAGATAGTTTCGTTCTTCAAACCAAAAGCTATAAAAAAGAATACCATTTTAGTTTCCGAAGGACAGGTTTGTAAAGAACTATATTTTGTGAATAGCGGTTGTATTCGTACCTATTATATTAATGAGAAGGGACAGGAAAAGACAAGGTATGTGGCTTTCGACGGTTCCATTGCGACATCAATTTGCAGTTTCATTTCCCAGAAAGGTTCATTTGAATTTGTTGACGCTCTCGAGGATGCTGAACTGTTTGTAATAAGCCATAAAGACTTTTATCAATTAGTAGCTGGCCTTCCACAATGGGCGCAATTTTACAGAAGTTTTCTGGAAATGGCTTATCTCTATCAAAATAAGAAAATAGAAAACCTTGTAACACTTTCAGCAAAGCAACGCTACGACCAATTAATGACAGAGGAGCCAAAATATATTCAACGACTTTCGAACAAGATACTCGCATCTTATCTCGACATAGCACAAGAAACGTTAAGCCGACTTAAATCCGATTGAGTTTTTTTGACCTATATCAATGTTTAGGTTTTGGAAGCATCTTAAATTTGTCACTCAGATTTTAATCAAATAATATGCAATTCGACCCGGACAATAAAACAGTTAGACTCTGTGCCCAAGGTATGGATATGGAAGGAAAGGGTAATCCCGAAGAAGCAAGTAAGCTTTTTCTCCAAGCATGGAATGAGGCTACAAACGATTTTGAAAAATTTACGGCCGCCCATTATGTAGCGCGGCATCAAAAAAGCATTAAAGAGAAGCTGAAATGGGACGAAACAGCTTTGCAATTAGCATTGAAAATAAATGACGACACCATTAAAGAAACTTATTCTTCGTTATACCTAAACATTGCGAAATGCTACGAAGATTTAAATGATTTTGACAATGCTATAAAAAACTATCAAATTGCGCTTTCATTTACAAAACTATTGCCTGATAATGGGTACGGCAATATGATAAAAGGAGGAATTATGGATGGTATTGAAAGAGTGAAATAGATTCCGATGATAGACTATAAATTTGATATAAAACTTCGACCGACAGAAATTGCGGATTTGGATGCTTTATTTGAATTTCAGCTTGATAAGGAAGGTAGATACTTAGCTGCATTTATGCCAAAAGACCCGATAGACAAATCTGCCTTTATAGAAAAATACACAAAATTATTGAGCGACCCTACCGTCAACAACCAGACAATTATCGTTGACAATGCTATCGTTGGAAGCGTTGCGAAGTATGTAATAGAAGGAGAGGCGGAAATTACTTATTGGTTGGATAGAAGAATTTGGGGACAAGGAATTGCCACCAAAGCACTACAAATATTTCTTGCCATTGAAACGACCCGTCCGATTTTTGGCCGGGTTGCGTTTGATAATTTTGGTTCCCGGAAAGTTTTAGAGAAATGTGGTTTTTCCGGAATCGGTTCTGACTTTGGTTTTGCAGATGCACGGCAAACAGAAGTGGAAGAATTTATTTATAAACTTGACAGCTAACTACAATTTAAACAAACAAAAAATAAAGATAATGAGAAAGATAGTTGCCGCCATCAATATGACCATCGACGGAGTTTTCGATCATACCGTAGGGATACCTGATGAAGAAATTCATCAGCATTATATGGAATTATTGAATAGGGGAGATGCAGTTTTATATGGCAGAATTACCTATCAACTTATGGAATTTTGGAGAACATTATTAAAACAACCTTCTGAGGAAAAATCAATGAACGATTTTGCAAAGGCTATCGACAGGATTCCTAAAATTGTTTTCTCCCGCACACTTAATGAGGTAGATTGGGAAAGTTCAACACTGGCAAAACGTGACTTAAAAGATGAAGTGTTGGCGCTTAAACAGCAACCGGGGAATGATATTTTTATTGGCAGCCGCAGCCTAATCATACAGTTGATGCAGATGGGTTTGATTGATGAGCTTCAGCTTTGTATTTATCCTGAAATTATAGGGCAGGGGAGGGGGTTATTTGAAAATCTCAATGAAAGCTGCCTCTTTCGACTCATAAACACTAAATCCTTTAAAAGCGGAGCCATTATACTATACTACCAACCGAAAGCCGGAGGATAAAACTCCACGAATGCAGTTTTAAGCGGATTAAAAAGCTTGTCTTGAACCGGGTATAAAACCGAACCTAATAGTAGGTAAACTCCTTCATTCTAAAAAATGAATAAATAGTTGTTGGGTAAAAACAATAAATCCTTGTTGGACTCAGGTTTATTTTTGATACCATATACAAAAAAACGACTACCATACACAAAAAATACTATACCTAAGCCCTACAAAAGTTTCTTTATGCATGTCTGTTTAAGATGAAAAAATATATTTCATCCACTTAAATTAAAGAAACATGAAAAACACAAATTACTATTTAGTCATTCTTTTTTTTACCGGCTTTTTTTTATCCGGAAAGCATATTAATGCGCAATCGTGTGCTGTAGCTCCTATCCTGAATGCTACATGGTCTTGCAATAATGTGAGTTTGTTCTGGTCCCTAAATCCTAATGCGTTATACTATGAATTTAGATTAGATTCAGCATCTGTAACTATTGCACAAGACACGACAAGCACTAACAGTGCTCTGATTAATGGATTATCCCCATCAACCACTTACATAGGCTGGGTACGATCTATCTGTGGAGCCAATGATACTTCCACATGGAATCCTTATACGTTTGTGACACCCTCATGTTTCAACTGTGCAAATACCCCAACCCTTACTGTAGCATGGGCATGTAATTATGTAAATCTAAATTGGTCTGCTAACCCTAATGCTATCTTGTATGAGTACAAACTGGATTCTGCTGGGGTGACCTTATTTCAGGGAAATACAACGGGTACGGGTGTGGTTGTTTATCCTCTTACACCATTAACTCCTTATATAGCGTCTGTACGTTCTATTTGCGGTACGGGTGATACCTCGGCATGGGTTTATAATAATTTTACCACTTCAGCTTGTGGTGCCTGTGTAGCTCCAGGCATAATTACTGCATTGGCACCCACTTGCAATAGTGTGTTCTTTGCATGGAACATATTGGTAGGAAATGCAGGATACGAATATGCCGTTACCCTTGATTCTATGATGCCTCCTCCAAATGCTTGGACATCTACGGCTAATTCTTATGGTTATAAAGGAAGTTTAATACCGGATACCACCTACTATATTCAGGTACGTAGTAATTGCATTACGATGGGATATTCGTCTATCACTAAGCTGGTAATCACGACACCATCCTGTAATCCCACAAGCATATCGTCAATAAATAAAAAACATCCTATAAGCTTTTACCCTAATCCTGTAAAAAATGAACTTCAAATCAGGCTTGACAATTCTAATCAAACCGCTACACTGGATATTATTTCTCTCGATGGGAAAATCATTAAACGTATTTCGCCTCTTTCAGCACATGAGCGTATAAATGTTCAAGAACTGACCACCGGCATATACATTCTCCGGTATAAACAAGGTGACCATACATCTTATTTTAAATTCAACAAAATCTAAACCCCTATATTGCTACAAAGGAGATTATCTATTAAAGTAATCTCCTTCCTCTTTTATTTCCCGCATTGTATATTAGCTAAAAAGTAAACATGTTTCCAAAATGTCTTATTGTAGATGACGAACGCCATAGCAGAATGTACATTCATGACTTACTAAATGAATTCTTACCTGATGCCGAAATATGGGAAGCTGCTGAAGCTAATGAAGCAGTTTTTTATTTGAATAATCACAATATAGATCTATTGTTTTTGGATATTCACATGCCTGAAACAGATGGGTTTTCATTATTATCACAAATTACTGAAAAGAATTTTGAAATTGTTTTTATTACAGCATACAGTCAATATACTTTGCCCGCACTACGAGAAAGAGCACTGGATTATCTCTTGAAGCCTTTAAAGAAATCTGAGTTTAAAAAGATGCTCCAACGAGTATTAAAGATTATAGTGGACAAGAATCAACTACCATCGACACAAAAAAAATCTTATTTAAAGCAAAAGATTCATATCAATCACCAACAAGGTGTAAAACTTATCAGTCTATCGGATATCATTTATTTGAAAGCAGACAATAGTTATACTATTTTCTTTTTGAATACGGGGCAGAAATATGCAAGCACTAAGCCTCTTAATAATTATGAAAATCAGCTTAGTCCGGATCACTTTTTCCGAATACACAAATCATATATTATCAACCTTGACGCTGTCCGGGAATATCATTCTCATAAATCAGGGAATGTTATAATGGATGATAATAGTGTTTTACCTGTTTCCCGATACCGGCAGGCTGATTTTTTAAAAATATTAAAAAACTATCCGTTAGTAATAAAAGCATACAATTCAGAGCATGAGATATAGTTGGGTGCTATGGATATTGCTAACAGTGTTCAGTATAACGGTTAAGGGGCAACAAATGCCGTTACTGCATTACACTACACATGAGGGACTTACTCATGCAAATGTGTTTACCCTTTATCAGGCTGCCGACCATTATCTTTATTTAGGCACTAACAGAGGCTTGAATAAGTTTGATGGAAGAAGCTTTCAGCATTTTTCTTCTTCTGATGAATATGCTGATTGTGTAGCCTTATGTATTACTCCCTATAAAAAGGACAGCTTGTTGATTGGCACTTATGATAACGGATTATTAATGAAAACAGATAAGGGTTTGTACCCATTGTTTTCTCATAATATCCCTACTGTAATTTCATCCGTTATATACGATGGCAATCATATCTGGGCAATCGGGAAAGACAGTATTAATAAACTATATAAAATAAAAGGGGGGAACATACAGCAAGTAATAACCGCTTCCAAAAACATCCATATTGCAACCCCTTATTGTGTAGTAAAGGCAGGAAAAGAATATTTGTTAGCCAGCAGTAACGGTATTTATAAAATCCATACTAATGGTACTCTTGTCCCAATATGGCAGCAAATATTTCACTTACCTATAAAAACGATTGTACAAACAAGGGATAAGACTTATTGGGTGGGATTACAAAATGAGCTAATTGGTTATAAAAATAAGACAGTTGTTAAGCGCATACCATTTAAAGGCAAGGCCAACTTGTCAAACATATTGCTTCGCTCTAACAATGAATTATGGATAGCTACCATTGCGGATGGGATTTATATTTTAAGAAATGATGCAAACCAACTTAAAAAAATCGCTGCCAATATACCTCCACTGGTGATTACGGATATGCTGGAAGATAATGATGGTGGTATATGGGTTGCTACACAAGGTAAAGGAATTTATAAAATAGATAATGTTAATGCGCTCTACTTTCCTCCTTCAAAAAAGCTCATTAATGTTAACTGCAATGCATTGGAACCGCTCGACAGTCACCGCGTTTTGATAGGCTCTGTAGGTACGGTAAGCATCTTTGACAACAATAAACTTTATCCGTTAAAATGCTACAATATTGGAGCCGAGGATTTTATTTATTTTATAAAAAAAGTTGGTGAACATCTTTTAATAGGCACCTCAACAATGCTGATTAAAAAAAGCATTTTCCCTCCGTTTAAAGAACGGATTATCAAACAGCAAGACCATACTGGTGCAAGTATATCTGTATATTGTGATAAAGGCGGAAAAATATGGGTTGGCTCTTTTGGTAAATTATTTTATTTAAATAACGACCGCCTCTATTCCGTACATGATTCATTTTTAAACGGGAGACGTATTAATACAATTATCGAAAAAAATGGCCAACTGTATTTGGGTACAAATAATGGGATAATAGCTTATGATGATCGGAATGGAGATATAAAACAGTTGTATGCCGGATATACTCATCTCAAGATATTTTCATTTAAAAAAGATAAAAAAAGAAGAATATGGGCTGCTACGTCCTTAGGGCTAATGCTAGTAAAAAATGATACGCTTGTACCGTTCCCTTTAAGCAATCGGCATTTCATGCAGTGCAATGATTTATTTATAGACAACCTTGATCACTTATGGGCAGCAACTCTTGAAGGCGTATTTCGTATTAATCTTTCAACTATGAAGGTAGTACAATATAAAACTTATGCCCGAATCGGAGAAGCGCAGACTATACTCTTCCATGAAAACAAATTATTTTTAGGACAATTAGATGGTGTGTCTACGCTCATGCATCCACAACCTAAAAATACCCATCCTCCAAAATTCTACATTACAAGTATTTTAATTGATGGTAAACAAGTCTCCAGCAGTTCAACCATTCGGCTTCCTTACAAAAAAAATCATCTTACCATAGGGTTTACGGGTGTAAGTATGACGGAGCAAAGCAAAATAATTTACAGGTACAAAATTCCACAATTGACCGATCAATGGCAGACTACCCAAAATAATTCTATTTTATTAACAGGCTTAGCACCCGGAGACTATAAACTCTTACTTGCTACAAGTCAAAATAATGGCGGCTGGAGCAGGAGTAAAGAGTTAAGATTAATAATAGTTGCTCCTTTTTGGAAAACCACTTGGTTTTGGAGTATAATAATTCTTGTTGTTTTTTGTATATCCCTTTTTTTTGTAAGGCATATATCATTAAATAGAGAAAAGAAAAAGCGCAAAAACCTTATAATGAAAAATAAAATGGCCTATTTGAAACAACAGGCATTAAGTGCGCTTATTAATCCCCATTTTATTTTTAATTGCCTTAATTCCATTCAGCATTATCTTAATAAAAACCAAAACAATCTGGCAAATGAATATCTTGCAGATTTCGCACATCTTATAAGGCTAACGATAGAGCAATCTGAGGAAACATTTATTACACTGCGAGAAGAAACAGTAAGACTAAAACTTTACCTCTCTTTGGAAAAATTACGCCTTCAGGAAAAGTTGAACTGGAAACTAATTATTGATCCCCATCTTGATGATAAAAGAATAAAAATACCAAATATGATTCTACAACCTTACGTAGAAAATGCAATATGGCATGGTATCATGCCTAAAAAAAAGGGAGGCAATATTTCTATTTATATGAATAAGCATAACAAAACTGAACTGAAAATTATTATAGAAGACGACGGAGTGGGTTTTGATCCCGATAAAAAAAATGGTGATGTATCACATAAAAAACTGGGCATGTCCATTATTAAAGAACGATTTTCCTTGCTGCAACACCTTCTTCATCAATCTTTTTCAATTGACATTTCTTACATAGAAAAGGCAGGGAATAAAAAAGGAACAAGAGTAATACTGATAATACCTATACTGTTTTTAAATAGCTAATTTTTAGCTTCCTCCAAACTCAAAACAGCTTTTTCCCTGCTCGTTCAATACGATGAAAGCATCGAATTTCTTACCTCCCTTGCTTTTCATTCCTTTGATAAGGGAAGTCCTGCCCTTATGGACGAGGTTGGTAATATCCGCCATGCTGATCTGTACCCCGCACACATAACGGAACTGTACCCAACCGCAATTTTCACCGGGGCATTTGACGAGCCTGTCACGGATAACCAGTGCTTGGTTTTTGCATTTGGGGCAGCGCAGTTCCGGCAGGTTGTTTTGGGCAACGGAAGATTGCAGCAGTTCATGGGTAATGGTTTTCGCATAGGCTTCTATTTTCTTTTGAAACATGCTTGCATCTATTTCCTTGTTTTCGATTTGCTGCAAGGCTAACTCCCATTCCGCGGTCATCGCCACGTCCGCTATTTTCTTCTCTTTGACGAGCTCATATACCTGCCATCCTTTTTCGGTCGGGATGATGGATTTCTTTTCCTTTTGAATATAGTTACGGGTAAATAAGGTTTCAATGATGGCAGCCCTTGTAGCGGGTGTGCCAATGCCGATACCTTGAAGAACTTTACGTTCATCCTCATTTTCGCTTTCCTTCCCGGCATGTTCCATTACCGAGAGCAACCCGGCTTCCGTATAAAGTACCGGCGGTTTGGTTGCCTTTTCCAAAACGGAGGCTTCTTTTATTTTCAGTTCATCCCCGGTCTGCAACTCCGGCAAGGCTTGTAACGGTGCGGTGTGGTCATCCATGAAATTACCTTTGATGGCACGCCAGCCGGCTTCCAATACATTACAGCCTTTCAAATTAAAATCATAGTCAGAGGCAGTCAATGCAATATCCGTTACCTCTTTGATACACACCCCGGAAATAGCTTCCAGCAGGTGGAAGGCGATCATGTCATAGACCTTGTTTTCATCCGCAGGAAGCGCAGAGGGGATTTTATCGGTAATCAGCAAACCGTGGTGGTCGGTAACCCGCAAATCATTTACAATCCTTTTGTTGAAACGGCCCCATCTTATATGGGATAATGCCTGTTTGAAATTGTCCCTGTTTTGCAATGCCCTGACGAGGTGGGGGATTTCAGGCCATAAATCTTCGGGGATATATTTGCTTCCCGTCCGCGGGTAGGTGATAAATTTCTTTTCATAGAGGCTTTGGGCGATGTTAAGGGTTTGCTGCGCTGACAGGTTCAGTTTTTTGTTGGCTTCTTTCTGCAAGCCCGTGAGGTCAAAGAGCAGGGGCGGCTGCTCTGTGATATGCTTGCTTTCCACAGATACCACCGTAGCGTGCCCCTGCCTTTGAAGGACCTTTAAAGTGTCTTCCGCCAGCTTCCGGTCTTCCCATTTAATCTCCGAGATGCTCTTGAAGTCCACATCCTCTTTATGGTGCAATAGCTGAACCTGCCAATACTTTTTAGACTGAAAATTTTTGTTTTCGAGACAGCGTTTGCAGACCAATGCAAGGGTGGGCGTTTGCACCCTGCCTAATGAATATATGCCATTGCCTGCCACAATGCTTAATGCCTGCGTGGCATTGATGCCTATCAGCCAGTCGGCACGGCTCCTGCTTTGTGCGGCTTGGAACAGCCCTTCAAATTCCTTCCCGTCTTTCAGGCTTTCAAAACCACGTTTAAGCGCTTTCTCGGTGAGTGAGCTGATCCAAAGCCGTTGAAAAGGTTTTTCGCATTTTAGGTATTGGTAGATATACCTAAAGATAAGCTCACCCTCCCGTCCCGCATCGGTGGCAACGATGATGCTGTCGCATCTGCCGATGACCTGTCCGATGATCTTCAACTGTTTCAATGCGCCATTGTCAGCGACATAGGTTTTGTTCTTTTTAGTTTTCCGTACGGTAAGTAAAAAAGGTTCGGGCAATAGAGGCAGGGCTTCCTGTTGAAAGCCCGATATACCGTAGTCTTCGGGCATTGCCAACCCGACTAAATGACCCAATGCCCAAGTAACTTCATAGCCGTTCCCCGTCAGATAACCCTCCCGCTTTTCGGTCGCTCCCAACAGGGCAGCTATTTCCCTTGCAACACTCGGCTTTTCTGCAATGATTGCTTTCATAATAGCTTCTGTTTTAATGATTACCGCCTAACCCCTTTGGATTTAGCCGGAGCTTTGGGCTTGTTCTGCTCCTGTTGTTGCCCGTTTTTCGGCTCTTGCTGCCCGGGCTTGAGCGGCTCTTTGATTTTTTTGGTGGCTTCGTTCGTTTTTCCCTCTGTATTGACCGCTGTATGGGTCTTATGTCCTTCGGCAGGTTTTACTCGCTCCTTATATTGGCTGGGGAACTCGAAGCCGGTTTTACCTGTTTCCTTGTTGAACGTGATATAACCATTATACGTCTGTCCTTTTTTATCTACCAAGCCGGGCACATAAACAGTTTGGCCATCTTTGAAATCTTTGTACTGTTCATCGGTCAGCTCTTTTCCCCGGAATGTTTTCGGGGCTTCCCCGGACTCACCCTGAGAAATGCCCTGCCGGTTGTTTAGGGAGGGCAGCTTGCTTCTGTCAAACAGGAACTCCACATAGCGTTTGTCGGCATTGAACTGTACTGTGGCATCGAAAGGGGTTCCCTTTTTGGAGATCATACCTTCCAGATACAGCGGTTGCCCTTCTTGCAGGGTTTGCTTTTGTTGCTCATCCAGCTGTAGGCCTTTTATCTCATCGGGGATTTTTATATAATCGGCACGCAGGGCAACCAGTTCATTGGTCAGCCTGTCCACGCTGATAATGGACGGGATTATTTCATCTGTCTTGGGATTTTTCAAATGGACGACCCGCCCCATATTTCCGGTAGTACGTAAGTTTTCTTTATCCTCTTTGCTGAACGCATGGCCGAAGAAGGGGAAATTCAAATTGGGTTCCTTACGGATACCGTGGATGGCTGCTACGACGGTGCCATCCTGGGCTGATTGTAAGGACAGCCGGGCATCGGTGCGGACAACAGCACCGCCAAGATTTAGGCTTATGGGTACTAACTCGTTGGTTTTGTATCCTTTTAATAAAGGTTCCAGCAGATTCCTTTTTTCGAGGTTTTCCCTGCTTAATCCGAGGTTGTCCATGGTTTCCCAATCAATCTGTTCCGGCCGGTAGCGGTATTCCCCGGCTTCCGGTGTAGTGGATGTTGTTGTCCTATCCTTTTGGTTTTCTTGTTTTTGCGCTTTTTCCGGTTCCGCTTTCACTTCATGTTTTTTCATTTCTTTTTCACCTTCGGGGGTAGGGCTATCTACCTGCTGCTGGAATGCCTTTGCTTTTTCAATGGCTTTTCCAGCCGGTACGCTGAAGAATGAAAAACGGGTGGGGTCTTTTAGCTGCCTCCAGAAATTGGAAAAGAAGTTGGATACAAAATCACCCTGCCTGTCTATTTGCATAAACCGGCTTTGGTTTCTTTTGGTGGGCGTGACCGTTTCCATGTTGCCGTTTTCATCCATGTTTTCAACGGCACGGATTTTCTTTTTTTCTTTATCCAGCACCAGCAGTATATCCGATAACTGACCCCGGTCTTCCTGTGTTTTTAAATTTTCCTCGTTCATGATTAAAATATTTTAATGTTCAATGCCGAAACTAAGGGAAGCATTTACTGCATACTGTCAATTGGCTGCCAAAGGCTGCATTTGGCGCTCATTGGCTTATTTTTTAGTTGCCGGCGGATTATTAAAGCTGTCCCTGATGAATTGGTGTACGTCAGAGAGTTTGTAGTACAGTTTCCCGCTGATGGTGTAGTATGGCAGCCTGCCGATGGAGCGATAGCGTTGCAGGGAGCGGTTGCTGATTTTGAGCATTTGCAGTAAATCCTGATTGTCGAGCAGCTCCTCGCCGTCTATGCTGTTACGGCTTTTTTGCAGGCCGTCGATATGGTCGCTCAGCATATCCAAGCGGTCCATGATGCGTTCCATCCATGCTAAAAATTCCATTCTGTCAATATTCATAACCCATGTTTTTAAGATGTCGTCATTTGATGGGAACAAAAATGCAATGGGATAAAGCCGGTTTTTGACACCGGGATGGTAGTACCAATTATTATCTTGGTGAATATGCCCGAATAAGAGTTGAGGGAAGATTCGACAGGAAGCTCTGTGCCGTTACCTGAAAAAATAAAATGCCGGATGTGGAAACACCCGGCATAAACAAAAATGGTTGTTTTGATTACCCGACATCCGAAGCTATACGCTTCGGAATGTATTAGGGGTTGAAGATACCAAATTTTACCCGTAAATTTACAACAAGAAAGAACCGAAAGGAGGATTACAGCGTATAGCTGTGGTTTTTTTGGTAAGGAATCCCCCCTCTATTCTTAGAAGGGGGTTTTTGTAGGTATCAATTTTAAATGTTTTCCTGAAAAAGGAACATCATACTGAAACAAAGGCTATATATCTTCTCATAGAACAACTACGAGTCTGAAATTTTTTGACTTTAATCTATTCCCAAGCTCAAATACCAAGTAATATTCTTCTGTTGGCGATTAGGCAGGGCAGCATCCACCCGGATAGGATAGCCAGCCAATAAAGTTCTGATGCTAAACCCATAAGAAACCGCAGAAGAACCTGAAGAGCGCCATGTTTCCCTGGCATAAGCTACATCCGTAAACAAACCAACCTGTAAATGATTGATAGCAGAAAAATTAGTTTCAATAGGAATTAAAGATTGGAAAAAAGGGAAATATACATCAATATTCATCAAAGCATACTGATTGCCACGAACAGCATTTTGATAAAAACCACGCAATGGTGTTACCAAAGACTGAAAAGCATAAGGGGCATCTTGCGCAAAATGAACACTGGTATCTGTTTTAACCGTTAGGTTATTATCAACCCCTCCTATGTTGTATAACACTTTACTCCTGCCACCACTATACCCTGCTTGCAGACGAGCCACGGCTGTGATGTGCCGATACAAAGATTGATGGTATTCGATAGAAGTACTTATATCATATAGACTCTCATTGGTAATACCTTGTAATCCTGCAAATACATTCAAAGCGACACAGGTACTAAAGCCATTGTATAACATCGGTAAGGTAGGTTTCAAATTTTGATACTGCCAGGCAAGGGTATTGATAGACCAAAGACTATTCAAATCTTTAAACCGTAAACTATAATCTTCCGTAGCTAAAAAAACCGTCCTGTCTTTGCGTAATCCGGTGGTAAAAGAAAGATAACTGTAGTAACTCACCGGACGTTTGATAGACAACTCGTAATAATGCGTTTTTACTTTGGCATTATTGGGATAAGAACGACCGTTTTCATCCTCCCAGTTTCTCCGGGGATCAGGTTGCAGGCTTTCTACTTTTCTAAAATACTGTACGCCCCAATCCCATAATTTTTTAGTGCTCTCATAACGAACAAAAAAATCACTGCCTTCTTTCCCGGCAGGTAAGCGGTAACCGATATTGAAATGATGGTTTTCAAATAAGTCAGTAAACCCTCCCTGCATCATAGCCCCTACATCCGGGAATTTAAACTGCCCCTGATAGTTTTGATAAGGTTGGTAGCGGTTGATAAAGTAATCATTATTAACCCTTGCCGTAAAATAAGCACTATGCAACTGTAAGATATAAGGCTTTATTTTTTCGGTCGTGTATAGCAAGGATTGATAAATACTATCTCTTCTTTGCCTTGATAATGCTTTGCTGTTTTTGCCTTTCAAAACACCTTCCAAAAATCCAGGCTCTGAGTTGGCTTTTGCGACTTGTAAAATGCTGTCCTCTTTGGCTCTTAATGCCGCATCTGCCTGATAGTCTTTCAACCATGGACTCATGTTGTCGGAAGGTGGAACTTGGGATTGCATCCATGTAGTAACAGGGATAGTATTAATAAAAATACTGTCTGCCGTAGCCTTGTAAAAAGCTATATCATTGTGATGGTTATATAGACTGTAAGGTCGGTAAGCGGACAAGGTCGTAACGCTATTGTTCTTGGTAATAGCAAAACGTTCTTCTCCTTCACGGGTATGTGTAGCCAATATGCTGCCGTCTGAAAGATAGGCAGATTTATCCCATATGATGTAGGGGAGCGTATCACTCACGACAGGTTGTTTGTCATCCACCTGAAAAATACCTTGCACCCAGTAAGTACTATCTGTCTTATCATGGATAATTTTTCTTTTTAGCTCCTGTTTGGAGATATAAGCAATAGGGTAAGTTTTGTTTGATGTGGGTTGGCTATCATCATAATCATCATTGGTGATTCCCTTATAACGATCCCTGCGATAATCATAAGTGATAAAATCACTGTTGCCTTGCTTGAAAGCTGATAATAAATAATAAGGATTGGTATAGGCTTCAATAGATGTTACGCCATCTAATTTATACAAATTTCTTTCTTGAAGAGTTTTACCATTCGCATTATAAAGCTGTAGAAAAAGACTCCCTTTTTTAGGATAAAGAATGATTAACTTGTTTGCATCGTCTTCCCAACTGATGAGCGGATAAACATTTTTACTGTAATCCTTCATCCAAGGCGGTAAAGGATAGCTGCATAGTTTGATGTTTTTTCCGGTAGTAGTTTGATAGATATAAACGCTTCTTTTCTGGCGGGTATATAAAATGTAAGCAATGAATGTACCGTCATTAGAGAACTGTACATTTTTTACAATACCCTTAGGGTGTGAAAATTTCAAAGTAAAACTATCGGCCGTAGTACCAATATCATTTTTCCATCCGGTTTGAGCCTTTACTTGTTCTTTTTTAATTTGAAAGCGTTTTTGGTAAAAATCTAAGCAACCAATCAACACACTATCCAAACCCTTTTTCGTCACCAACCTTAAAGCCCTTCTCAGGTCTTTTTTCTTTCTAAGCTGTGTATATAGCTGTCTGACGGCCTGAGGATAGTAAACCCTGTTGATGTAATAGCAGAATGCAGCACCGGATAATACAGGTTGGTAATAAGTGACTTCCTGCCATGTAACAAAATGTTCTTTTTCAAAACTTCTTTTCAGCTCATCTTCCTGGTGTATCGCCCATCCGTCTGCTACGTATCGTATCCATCCTTCTTTAAACCAATTTGGTATTTTGTCATTGACAATGCCGCCTTTCAATTGCTCCGGCAAACCATTATTAAAAGTTTCTTCCCAGATTGTTCTTGCCATTGCCTGATGTAATTGAGATAGCAAGGCTTCCCGGTTCCCGTTATAAGCCAGAACTATTCTATTGCCTTTCAATACGACGGTAGGAAAATACTGGTCTATCGGCTCAAAACTCCCAATGTTGGTTTCATATAATTGGTCGATAGAAGGATAGAGAATAATATGGGGTGTCTTATCTAAAGAACCTCCGGTGCGTTTTTTAAGTAATGCAGCAGCACTCAAATAGTTTTTAGCTATGAAAGCACAAAGGCTGTCATATCCTTTGGGATAGTAAAGATGGAAAGATGTAGTATGAAACGTCTGCCATTGGTATTTATGATATTGAAGCCTTTGATAAGGTTGTTGGAGTGTTTGCGCACGGCAAGACCTTGTATCTGAACAGGATAATATCAATATAGCAACGATATATAAAACAGGGAATCTCAACAATCGGTTTATTGTATCTTGCACAAGATAACAGTCAGCTTCCTGCTACCCAAAACTTTTTTATCCCATGCGCCGGATTACCATATCTTGTTTCCTTTTATTGTTTGTGCTTTACACCTCTATATCCATAGCGCAGGAAGCAAAGGATGTATGGGATGTAGCCAATAAAGCTAAAGAGAGGGTTTCCCAACAATCCCATAAAAAAATAAACACCTTCAAAACATGGAAACAGCATTTACAGGATTGGGGCAAAGACAGCAACTATAATCATGCATTATTTATAGGAGGAAGGTTATACAGCAATGGATGGGGAGGAGGATTCATCTATCAACAGCCGAAAAAAACATCTTATCGGAGATACAGCCGTTCTTTAGCTGGGCGGTCCTACTATTACAGGTTCAGTTTTGCAGAGGTAAAACATGATAAGCAGATCAAACAACAACAGAACAATACAGTTTATCCCGAACTGGGCAACGCAAGACCTTTTGTATACGGAAAAATTAATAATCTTTACTTGCTCCAACTGGGCTATGGCAGAGAGCAACTCATATTCCCGGGTATCATAGAAGGCAATATTGCAGTTAGTTTACAATACGGTGCAGGCTTTTCTTTGGCTTTGCTCAAACCTTATTATATCAAACTGCTTCAAGTAGATTATACTCCTGATCCGGTAGCAGCTACTGCTGACAAAAGTTATTTCACTACTAATACTGACAGTTTCTTAAACCGCAATTACATTTTCGGTGGCTCAAAATGGAGCAAAGGCTTAAATGAAATTAACTATGTTCCGGGCATCTATGGTGAACTGGCATTTATCATAGAACCTGCGAAAGCTAAAACTTTTGTACAGCGTGTGGCCATCGGTGGGCAGCTTTCTGCTTACAGTAAATCATTATCTATCATGGCGGCGCAGCCATCCCATCCTTATCAAGCAGCTTTTTTTGTTGGATTGTATTTGGGGAAAAGCTGGAAATAAACACCTTAAATAAGACTTTATAATTTAATATCACAGTACGCTCATCCCCTTTAAAATCAATGGTTAGGAGAGATTGTGGATAAAATATTAACAAAATTTTTCTTCAAAATGCAGAATTTTAACTAACGATTAATATATTTACACCTTCTTAATATCATGAAACCGACCCTCTATCTGATATTATTCCTAACCACTCTATCATGCTACGCTCAAGAAGAGACAGCAAGAACGGTTTCGTATGGGAAGCATTATATAGAGATCAATACAAAAAAGTTAGACCGATATTATCATAGAATATCCAAAGAACAATCCAAACTCCTAAAAAAACTTTCTAAAAAAGAAACCAAGATGCTAAAGCATCTGAAGCGTAATGATAGTGTTGCTTATGTACGAATGCAGCAACAACGCATCAGTTATGATTCGCTTGTTCATAGTCTTAATGCCGATAGTGCAACTAAACTTGCCAAAACAAGAATGCAAACCAACCGAGTGGTGGACAGCCTGAAAAAAATACAAGGTTTTATATCCAAACAAGCATCTGCCTTATCCGCTTCACAAGGCAGTTTACCTACAGAACATGGTAACATAGATAAACTCAATCGGTTGGAAACCAACCTCAATTACCAGCAATATATTCAAAAGCAGATTGACCAAAAAGCAAAAGAGCTGACCCGTATAGGTGGTGATAGCAAATGGTCAAAAGGAATACAGAAAGATATTTTTTATTCGAAAGCTAAAATGAAATCATGGAAGCAGTTGGCAGATGACCCCGATAAAGCAGAAGAAAAAGCATTGGAATGGCTACAGGGCACAGAAGGTTTTGACCAAGCCTTTCAACAAAATAAAAGCCCCATGCAATCCGCTACCAGTGTAGAAGATTTAGAACGAATGGGTTTTCAAACAAAAAGACAAGTGAACAAACACCTGCAACAAAAGTTTGGTGATAACCTGAGTAAACTCCAAGAGAATATGGGTAGTCAGGTCAAAGACTGGCAAACATCGGTAACAGGATTAGGAGATAAAACAGGTAATATCAAGCAAACGGTGAATGAAGTGAAAGAAACGAAAAACTCCTTACAGAAAACTAAAGCAGAACTACAACAATCTCCTTTCCGCGTCAATCCTATGAAAGGTTTACCCTTCAGGCAGCGGTGGGTAAAAAGTTATACTTATCAAACTCGCAGGGCTACCCCTAATGGTTCACAACCTGCTGTGCTAGAGCTGGCAGTCATGACAGGTTACAAGCATTCGCCCCGTTTGACATCAGGTATTGGGATAGCAGCTAATATCGGTTTAGGACAGGATTGGAATAACATTAATATCAGTTTGCAGGGTATCGGATTCAGAACTTTTATCCAATGGGAATGGAAGTTTGGTGTGGGTGCCTATGCAGGTTATGAAAGGCTATACCGCCGAGTGGGCAACTGGAATATGAACCCTGAACAGGAAACGATTCAATTACAACCAACTCCCCATCATAATGATCGATACAGCGAAGCTGTACTTATAGGACTTACCAAACAATACCGTCTCAACAGTAAATGGAACGGTGCTGTGCAGGTATTATATGATGTGTGGTGGCAGGATAAAGGAGCGAGAAGCCCGTTTATTTTAAGATTTGTAACAAGTAAAATGTAAAAAATGAAGAAAATCACAGCCATATGGTTAAGTTTAGTTCTTAATGTTGGAATTATGTCTAAAACATTTTCGCAAGAATATTGGAATAATTACCAAAATGAAAAAACATATGCTGAAAATCAGACACGACAAATTCTTCAAAAGGATTTATTCACAGGTACGGCTAATGTAAACATTCCTATATATGATTATAACGTTAATGGCATAGATTTGGGGGTAAGAATCATATACAATACCTCAGGAATACTAGTAGATAGGCTATCAAGCCCAATAGGTATGGGGTGGGAACTATTTTGTGGAGCGAGGATTGATAGAGAAATTCGAGGAATACAAGATGAAAAGTTTCATACTTATAAAGTATGGGCAGGTTATGTTAATGGTAATATCTATAAAGATATCAAATACAGAGGCTTTTGGCATCCTACAGATGCTAATATTACTCATAATGATTTCGAGCCTGATTTATTTCATTTAAATCTTGGAGGTAAGCCAATTACATTCATGTTTTCTAGAACAGGGGAACTATTAACAATCCCTAATAATAGTAATTTTAATATTCAAAGAATATTTAATGGAATTCCGATCTATGGACAAATTCCAAACAACAATACAGATGTAAATAATTTACTATTTGTGGTAACTGATGAGAATCATAATAAATTTTATTTTAGTTCATCTCAACATGATGAAGGTAGTACATATCATGCTAATACTAATACTTATACGTATTCGAATCGTACGGTAATAAGCTCTTGGTTACTTGATAAGGTAGTTACATATGAGGGAAAAGAGATAAATTTTACTTATGACATAATACACATAGCTACTGGAGAGGAGTTAAGTAATAGTCAAACTTTTCAAACTAAAAATAATAATTATGGAGAAAGCTTTTCAATGATTCAATATGGACCTACTCGTTATAGCCAATTGAAAAAAATAGAATACCCCAATAATATTAACGTTGAATTTCAGTATGAAAACACAGATCGTTTAGATGCCAAAAGTAAAAGATTGATAAGTATTAAAGTAAATGAAAAGTGTTGTAATGGACAAAACTATGTTTATCATTTCAATCAAAGTTACATGATGGCATCGCCTTCTTCACAATTACAGTCACAGTCAGGAAACAGTTTTGAGGTTCCTTGTATATTAAATTATAATGGTCCAGTAACCTTTCAAAAACATCAAGCAAGGCTTTTTTTAATGTCTATTGATTTGCAAAGAAATAATCAAACGAAAAAATATTATTCCTTTGAATATGATCCTCGTTGTTTACCTGAAAGATTATATGGAGGAAGAGATAGGTTTGGGTATGCAAACAATTCTAAGGCAGGTGATTATCATAACATCCATAATAGTCAAAATTACTCATTATTGACAATACCCAAGGCAATTTTTACAACTGGGACGTACCCAAATACAAATGAGTATTTTGGGGCTGATGATATGCCTAATTTTACAGGTTTATATGCTGCTGCCGGTAGTTTGACAAAAATAAAAAATTCAACAGGCGGTCAAATAAGTTTTTCTTACAAATCTCCGCTTGCTAGTGGTATAATAACAAGTGGTTTGATACTAGATCATATTGAATATTACGATGGATATAATCATGATAATGATGTTACGTCAGAGTATAGCTATACAAATGCCGAACACTTTGTCAATGAGGGTTATGCTAGCAGGCCTTTTTCTACGATTGACTATAACCATACTCAACAAACTTGGACATTATATTTTAATCATGCCAATTTACTTAATACAGGGTTAAATGGATCTAGATACGGCTTTTTAGGAGTAGAAGAAATTAATAAAGACAGAAATGGAATATTGCTCAACTCAATAAAATACAAATTTTCCGGAATTTACGGAGATTTAAATGCAGACATTGGTCATAATACTTATAATCCACCTTTCCCATTATCAACACATCCAGATTACAATAAACCATATGGAGTTGCACCATATACAAATAAACAATACATAAGAAGCTGGGGAATTGGTTTGCCTACACAAATAGAATTTTACAATCAGTCTAGTTCTCTAATTAAGATAGTTGAGAATAAATATATCATAACTAGCAATTATCTACAAACTCAGGATTGGGAGGGAGAACATTCTTTACGCACTCAAAGAGATGTTAACGACGAGCATAACACAAGTTGGATACGAGACGTTTATTATCCATTTACTGGGAAAGCGGTTCTTACCTCAAAGACAGAAAAAAACTATGTAAGTCCTACTGATTATAATACAATTACTACACAATATGAAAGTGATAAATTTGGTAATGTAATTATTGAAAAGGTTGATAATTCTAAAATTGAGCAATTGGAATCTCTTAATGTTTATTCCTATTTTGCTTTACATCAAAATTCGGGTGCTGCTGCTAATAAGTTAGCATCTGAAGGCATTAGAAAAGTCCTATATAAACAAAAGGAAAAGGATGGTAAACTTTTAGACATAACTCCAATAGGATACTCTGTGGTATCAGGAAATATTATTAGACCAAAATATTTTTATGCTCTTAAAAAAAATTCACTCTTATCGCCCATAAACCCATACAGCTTTAGCATGTACAGTATCCCTCACTACCCGACTAATGGCAATCTCAATAATTTAGCTAATCTCATGTCTCAAGGCTTGAGCGTTCCTAATTTTGAATTAAAATCAACTATTACCAAGTTTGATAGTAGAGGGTTTGCTTTAGAGCAAACAGATAGAACAGGGACTAAGGTTAATGCAAGTATTTGGGATAATATCAGGGAAATATCAATCGCAGAAGCTGTTAATGCAAAACATGAGGAAGTAGCTTATTGCGGATTTGAGTCAATTTATCAAAATACACCTGACCATAATAAAGGAAATTGGGAATTTAACATAGGACATATTAATTCTGCTAATTATTTTTTAGGCAGATATTCTTACCACATCTTTAATGGTAATGGTATTTGGACGACCCAGAACCTGCAACTTGGAAAAAAATATATTGTTTCATATTGGGCTAAACAGGGAGGAACAATTGACGTAAATGATGGGATTGATCCTATACCTAATTCTCAATCTACAAAACAGCTCATAAAAACATACAATGGTTGGTCCTTGTATAGGTGTGAATTTGTTGCTAAAGCCACAAATATAGGGATGTGGGGAGATGGATATGTAGATGAATTGCGCGTATACCCAGCAGATGCTCAGATGACAAATTTGAATTATTTACCACTAGTTGGCAAAACTTCTGAAGTTGATATAAATGACAGAATTACATTCTATGAATATGATGCTTTTGGTAACTTAAGTATTGTCAGAGATGACGATGGAAATATTATCAGCAAAACAGAAACTATAATTCAAGGTAACGACTAAAAAAACTATTTATGAAAAACATTAACTACATATACATAATTGTATTATTGCAATTACTATCAACTTCAGTAGTTGGCCAAAATCGTCAAAATTTACCCGTTCAAGGAAGTAATAGCATTGTTGACAATACTATTTCAGGCAACATCACTTCACAGACGCTTCCTTCAGCATATAACGCTAACGGGAATACTGCTCCAACTCTATTTAATTATACGAGAACGTATGAGCCTTTGACTCCAAATAATAATACTGCAAGCATAAACGTAAACTCACATCCTACCTTAGTAAATCTATCTACTGACTACAAAGATGGATGGGGTCGAACTATGGAAAAGGTTCATCGTAACAAAACAAGTTCTATGTCTCAACATCTTGTAGAGTGTTTTGATAACAGACCATCTAACTCTACTTTGGGTTTTCTCCCATATATCAGTAGTACGTTTAAGTTCCAGTTAAGCCCATATGCTAATCAGCACAATTACTACCCCGTGGAAGAAAGAGGTTCGGCTTTATCAAAAAAGATTACAACTGTAACAAAATCCGATAATACAATAGCTGACTATACCTACCTACCAGGCAAAACGTCAATAGGTCAGGATAGAGCTACAGAAATAAATTATAAATTAAATGCAAATAATGAAGTTTATAATTTGGATATGAATGAAAATACTGGCAAACCCGAAAAAGTTGGTTTTTACAACTCCTATACTCTTGACAAAAAAATTATTACAACACCTGATGGGCACTACAAAGAAGAGTTTTATGATAAAGATGAAAAATTAATTTGCATTAAAGAATTAATTGAAGGTTCAGATTATCGCCACACTTATTATGTGTATGATAATTTTGACAGGTTATCTCACATTATTTCTCCCAAAGCTTTTGATATTTTAGTTATTAATAATTGGCAATTTACAAACAGCCTAATTGAAGATTTGATGGATTATTTTGTTTATGATGATTTTGGGAAAGTTATAGAGAAACATACTTCGGGACAAATTGGAAATGAATTCTATGTATATGACAAAAAAGACAGAAAAGTACTTAGTCAAACGCCTTACCAGCGACAAAATGCTCAATGGAGTTTTACATTATATGACAAATTAGACAGGCCGACAATAACTGGATTATTAGTTAGTAATAATAGCGTTATTAACAGACAAACTTGGCAAACTTGGCTTACAACTACACCATGTCCTATAAACTCTAATTTGAATACGCCAAGTAACCTAGAATACTATATTGGATTTGATAATGGAGAAGGTAATTATCCAACTTCTTTATCACATTGTGTTATTCTGACATATACTTATTATGATGATTATGATTATGTGTCTAACATACCCTTTGATCCTACTGTTTACACTGGCTATACTACTAATAGTATATATGCTGTACAACCGACTGTAAACTATAGAACGAAAGGATACAAAACAGCTACAAAAACAAGAGTTCTTAAATCGACTGTTGCTAATCCTAGCTATTTTAATAATGTATTAGACTGGGTAACTACAGTGTATTTTTATGACAATAACGGTAGAGTTATTCAAACCAAAACACAAAACCATAGAAACGGGTGGGATATCTCAGCTACACAATATGATTTTAAAGGAAAAATCCTTAATACAATTATAAAACACAATAACCCATTAAGTTCAAAAACGAATACAAATGTTTATACTAATCATATATATAATACAGTCACTCAACAACCAACTGTTATAAGCCATAAAATTGATAACGCAAGTTTATGGAAAAATATAGCTGCATATTCATATGATGATTTAGGAAGAATATCAAGAAAATCTTTAGGCAGTATAGAAAATCAAGACTATACTTATAATGTAAGGGGAGATTTAACTGGTATAAATGCTCATTATGCGGAAGGTGCATATGCATCCAAGGTAACATTTGGAGAAGCAATAAAATATTATAATAATGCTTTCTCTGATATTTATCATGATGGAAATATTAGTGGCATCATATGGAAAGGTCCGGGCGTGAGTAAGCCTAGAGCATATGGATATGTTTACGATAAGTTAGGCAGGCTTCTTAGTGGTGATTATAGAGAATTTGGAAATACGCATTTTCCTACAGGACCCGTATGGCATAAATATGAAACTAATTTTACAGAAAATAACATAACATATGATAAGAATGGGAACATAAAAACATTAGATAGATATGGTTTAGGTTTAATTACAGGAGCTGTCCTACCTACTATTATAGATCAACTTAATTATACTTATGCAAATGGCGATGCTAGCAATAAACTTCAATTTGTAACAGACGCAATATCAGTAAATAATCAGCTTTCTGATTATGATTTTAAAGATAATAATACAACAAACGTAGATTATGTATATAACCCTAGTGGTAAAATGGAAGAAGATAAAAATAAGGGTATTGTAATCTATAATAATCACTTTAATAAGCCGGAAAGTGTGCAGTTTAATAATGGGGATTTTATACATTATGTGTATGACGCTTCAGGTAATAAACTAATGGAAATATATCAAGGTTCTAATAATGACATCTATGATTACATTGGCACGTTCACTTATAAAAATTTAGAACTTTACACCGTTGCCCATGAAGAAGGATATGCTCTAAGAAATCCTGATAATACGTTTACTTATCATTTTTTCGTAAAAGATCATTTGGGGAATGTTAGAAATATAATTACGCCCGTAGAAATGCCGATTCCTTTTGACTATTTAGCCACTCATGAAATTGCATCTGCAGGACTTGAATCGTTTTTATTTGGTAATATAGACGATGTAAGAGATGATAATCCAGATAGTCCTGATCCTGGCGATGTAATGGCTGCAAGACTTAACGCTTCTGAACAAGACCATAAAATTGGCACATCTATAGTTTTAAAAGTGATGGCAGGAGATAAAATTGGGTTATCTGCAAATAGCTACTATGAAGGAGCATTTAGTAACGAAACCGAGCCTTCTGCGGAAGATATGTTAAGTGCTATTATTTCCACTCTCTCTGAGGGGCTGGGAGGATTTGAAGGCGGAGCTGAAAATAATGGCATTGATTATGTTGAACAACTGTTTTCTACAACTAATTATGTAGACGCTTACCATAATATTCTGCATGACAACACAGACCCGAATAAACCAAAAGCTTTTTTAAACTATATTTTCTTTGATGAAAACTATCATATTGTACCTGAAGAAAGTGGTGCTATTCAAATTAGTGGTGATGCTGGCGAGTGGCAACAGTTAGGCACACAAAATCCGTTGACTGTAGGAAGAAATGGATATTTATCTGTTTACATAAGCACTCTTACATACAATCTTGATGTCTTTATGGATCAGATAAGTATATCACATTATGTGGGTCAATTAGTTGAAGAAAATCATTATTACCCTTATGGACTTACTGTAAATATTGCTTCTAACAATCCTGTAAAAAACAGATACTTGTATACCTCTGCTCAGTTAGAAAAACATAACAATTTGCATTGGTATGACTTGATGGCAAGAGAATATGACCCACAATTAGGGAGATTTACAGCTGTTGACCCTCTTGCAGATGCTAATAAGAATATTACGATATCTCCATATGCCGCAATGGCTGACAATCCAATATCTTATACCGATCAGGATGGAAGGTGTTGGCAAAAAGTAGGTGACGTATATATTCCTTGTGCTAATTTGTCTGTAGGAGCAACCACTACGGACGTTTTTGGTTATAATTGGACAATGACAAAAAACTCTGGTTGGCAATTAACAAACGGCGTAAACCCTCATATGGTGCAATATCAATATGATGATATAGAAGTAACTGGTAATGAAAATTACTATGTTGAAAGATACAAAAATCACATATCAAAATATAATACCCGTCCGCCAGATTATTATTTAGGGTATGGACATAAATATTTTAATCGTTTTAATAATGAAACTCGAGCGACGTTATCTGATGTAGGTAAAGAATGGTTGGACGAAACTGCAATATCTTTGCAAATAAAAATGAATGAAGGGATTAATGCCACTCCATCTATTCAAGGAGACAATACTGCTTTTACAAAATTTGCATATAGTACTCACGTCCCTGCATATACTGAAAGTGGGAAATTTGGGCAACTTGGAGTACCTGATTTATGGAAAATAATGCAAACCCCGGACGGGTTAGATTCATATTTCTCCTTTAAGGGTCTTCATCAAATTATTCAAATACTGCCACATATATTAAATAATCCATTTTATCCGACTCTCTATTTGAATTCACCAATAAATCCTGGAATGTTAAAGCCATGGGAAATTAAATATTAAATTACTATGAAGATAAAAACGCCTATAATATTTTTTATTATAGTTATTATACTCAGTTGTAAGCCTAATTTATCAAACTGCATTATTTATCAAACGAACATTAATATTCGGCATGAATTATTTACTCATCAGTTAACAGATGAAAACCATCATTATTTATTCGGAGTGATAGAAGTGAACAAGTTAGATTTTCGTACTAGTGAAATAACGATTCAACAAACTAACGTAGAAGATATGAGCGGCGGTTGGAGATCCATTAAAAATAGAATACCAGGGAAGTGCCAAGCTGTTTGTCAAACCAAAGAATATATATATTTGATTAGTAGACAACACTACAAAGAAAAACAATCTCTAAAGTACAGCGTGCACAAACTTTATAAAATTTCAAAGGAAAATAAAACTATAGTAAAAATACATGAATGGGATAACGGTAATGCATTTGTTAAGGATGTATTTTTTGATTCAGAAGAAAGAGGTTATGTCATTTACAGATCATCAAATATTTCAGGAGATTATCAGGTATTAAGTACGATGAATGGTGGAAAAAGTTGGACTACGCAGTATTTGAACAAATCAGTAGATGTGGTTAAATTTATGCCTGAAAAAATTTTTTTTATTTCTTCTAAAAGAAATAAAAAAACAAATTGGATTTATTCCATAACTAAAAAAAATAATGAATTAGATTCCGTTCAGGTATACATAAAAGATATAGATATTGTAGAGTTTAGTGTTGACGCAAATGGTAGTTATTGGTTATTAAGTAATGAGAATAACAAGTTTATTTTACACAACTATAAAAATGGAAAATCAAAAGAAATTGAAATATTTTCACAAAATGAAAATATTTCAATTCACAAAATGTATAAATATAATGACGCCATTGTAATTATTGCATCAGAAGTAGATCATTCTATGCATCACGGGTTCGGTGGGTCAACTCCTATAATGTACATTTCAAAAGATAATGGATTGACATGGAATAATCAGCACCTACGTAAGGCATTATACTTAGAGCCGGTTTCATTTTATAAAGACAGTCAAATTGTTGGTTATATTGGTCAAGGGAAAGTGTTGACATGTGAATTAATAAATAAAGCAGGACGATAATCTAGCAATTTGGTAATGTTCTCAACTTGTTGTTTTCTTAAAAAACCAAGATAAAAGCCAATAAAATCAATACTTCTAATAACACGAAAATTTAAAAACGCCTAATATCTTCACCTACGAAACAGGAAAACACACAGATTATGAGGCTGTAAAGCCATAAAAAGGTACATAGTGCTATCAACTTGTTGGTGACGAAAAAAATCCGTGTCCTGCACGATGTTTCCTGAAAGGAACTCGTGCAAAGCAACGCAGTAAAACTATGTCCATCCGCAAACCCCATATACACGAACAGGGACTTTACTTCATCACCTTCACCAACACCCACTGGCTTCCCCTCATACAACTCACCAACGCCTATGACCTCGTGTATAACTGGTTCGGCCATCTGCAACAACAAGGCCACCTCATCATCAGCTACGTCATCATGCCCAACCATATACACCTGCTACTCGCATACCACGGCGGAGAAAAAAGCCTCAATACACTCATCGGCAACGGCAAAAGATTCATGACTTATGAAATCATAAAAAGACTTCAAGAAACACATAACACAAACATCCTCCACCAATTACAAACAGCAGTCAACAACTCAGACATCAAACGGCAAAAGAAATATGCGGTCTTCAAAAAAAGCTTTGATGTACTGCACTGCTATTCACAGAAATTCATCCTGCAAAAAATGAACTATATCCACGCCAACCCATGCAGCAAAAAATGGATGTTGGCGGATGCGGCCATAGATTACCCACACAGTTCTGCCAAATTCTACGAAACAGGAGAACAAGGGATATACCCGGTAACATCATGGATGGATTTAGAACACTTGGATTGGTGGAAATAATGCCAAACTTGCAAGGAAAAAATGAACATCAACCCAGCTTGCAAAAACTGTAACACCCCATCCATAAAATACGGAACCATTAATAACAAACAGCGCTATCGCTGTAAACAATGCCACAAAACCTTTGTAAAAGAATACAGCTATCCTGCATATACCATTCAGAACCATCAAATAAAAACGCTGCTGGTAGAAGGTTGCGGGATGCGCAGCATTGCCAGGATACTGCATATCGCTGTCAGTACGGTGTTGAGAAGAATCATAAACTTAGCTGCTTCTATCTCCAAGCCAATATTGAGCTACCATAAAGAATATGAGATGGATGAAATGTGCACCTATATCCAAAAGAAAAACCGGCAGTATTGGATTGCTTACGCCATTAGAAAGGATACCAAAGAAGTAGCAGATTTTACAGTAGGGAAAAGAACCAATAAAACCCTTCAGCAAGTAACATCCACTTTGTTATTTGCCGAAGCAAAAAACATCCATACCGACAGGTTACCAAGCTACAACCGCCTCATACCTTCTGAAATTCATCATAATAGAAAAAACGGAACCAATCATATTGAAAGGAAAAACCTCACCTTACGAACACATTTAAAACGGCTTGGCAGAAGAACAATCTGTTTCTCTAAAACGCTCCACATGCTGATTGCATGTCTGAAACTGTATTTTTGGAGCTGAAACCAACGTTTCCAACGAGCATTATTTTAGAAGAACAAATACAAGCTATTATGTCCTGCACGATATTTCCTGAAAGGAACTCGTGCAAAGGAACGCCGCAAAACCATAGCCATCCGCAACCAACTTACCAACACCTTGCATACATACCTGTCGATATACGGCGATGAATAAAAAGGCGGTGAATACGTAAACCTTATATTTTATGTCCTGCACGATGTTTCCTGAAAGGAACTCGTGCAAAGGAACGCCGCAAAACCATGACCATCCGCAACCAACTTACCAACACCTGCATACATACCTGTCGATATACGGCGATGAATAGAAAGGCGGTGAATACGTAAACCTTATATTCACACAATTTAATAATAGGTATTTAATCTGCTGGTCAAGCCAAAGGCTGTGATAAATGAAAGTATTGGGCGGACTCACAAAAGACACCGGAGCAGGGCCATACCATGTACTTCCTAGTTGTACCCATATATAATTAGGAGCAGGAAAACCTGCGAACTTCGCATATAGCATAAAGGTGCCGCCTTGATTCCTAAAACATGCACTATCCAAAAAAGCAGTATCCTCCACTATTACACTATCATCAAAAATATAAGTGGAATCTACAACGAACCTAATAGAATCTCTTGAGACCTTATAAGAATCAACCGAAGCCCCGCCACCTTCTTTATTGCAGGCGGTAAAAATGATGAATCCTGCTATCAACAGGAAAAATGGGAAAATTTTTTTCATGGTAAGACGTTTTGTATCAACAAAATACAAATATTATCTAACAATGCAAATCCTGATGAATAGAGTTTAAAAATATTCTAATATTTGGGAGGGGAGTACAACAGATTTACAAGGAATTTCCTTAGAGCAAAAGAGCAAAATATTCAAGAAAAAGAAACTGAACAATTCAGATATTCATAAAATATGGCTATCTTCAATAACTTATTCTTTGCCGCAAATAGGCATTGGATATACGGGGCAAAAACATCATCATGTTTTATGTCGGTTGTTTCTACGGCCGGCTTTTTTATTGCACTGTGGTAAAATACACTTCACCGTTCCATCCATTCTTTAAAAGACTTCGCCCTTTTCTGGCTGATGATGACGGCTTCCTTAAATTCTGGTATGACAAATAATTGCAGCTTGCCGTAAGACAACATCTCAAAATGGCGGCAAGCTTTAAAACTTACCAGAAACCACCGGTTAGCCCGGAAAAAAAGCCGCTCATCTAATTGCTGCTGTACTTCATCCAAGGATTGGGTAATGATATAATCCGTATTGTTCACAGCCCGTACGTAATTGACCTCATCGCTGCGGAAGAAATAAGCAATCTCATCCACCGGAAGCGGGATATTCCTCGCACCGCTATTAACGATAAAAACCTCCCTCCCTGATGACTCCTTGTTGCCCACCGCACGCAGGTAGAAATAATAAACTATATAATACGCATTCAGCAATATCAACAGCAATACGATGACCGGAAAATCAAATTGCAGATAAGCCGTATCCAAAATATTTATCCCTAATACAACTCTGAAATACAATGCTGCCAATAGAAAGGCGACCACACTTACAGCTACAATGGCAAAGAGCAACTGTAACGCTGTCCGCAGCAAAGGTTTTTCCATCCAGTCATAACGTTTATCCAACCGCATCGTAATCCAGCGCACCAAAGAGATCAGGATAAAAGCAATAATAAAGCTACCCGGCAGGGAAAGATAGTATGCCCGCATGAGCAGTAATTCCGATAAGGAATATGCTTCACCAAACGTTACTATAAAATGGGCGACAAGCAATGAGATGATCAACCGGAAATAAATGTCCCTGTACCTGAATAATGGGTTACCTGACATCGCATTTTTATTTTTTTTATAAGAAATTCCACCAATTATATACAAAAATATTACATTTGTTCGATGTTATAGACAAAAAATACGACCATTATGAGCATGCAACCCTTTACTCCAGTGGGTGTAGCAAACAAAATGGCTGACCTGTATGCACTCTCTGACCCGGCACTTCTGATAGAAGCAGATGCCATCCGTGCCGATTTCAGGGATTGGGTGAGTACTAACTTTATTTTGGATGCCACCCAGCAAACCCGGCTGGCTGACCTGAATGATAAATGGGTACAGATTGCTGCCTGCCAATTGGGATTTGCCGTAGAAAACCGGCTGCCTGTTACCTTGGAAGTGGATCCACCACCTGTAGAAAATACCACATCCGGCACTTTTAAAATCATGGCAAGCAAGCTAATCGGTTTTGAGAGTAAAATCGAAAGTACGGATGATGCAGGAGGTATGAATGCAACAGGTTGGGTGCGGTTTTATACCGTCTATACACCATAGATTAAAAGGCCATGGTAACGGCAGAAGAAAAGGAATTGCTATTGAATTTACGGGACGGTAGCCACGTAGCATTTGAACACCTCTACAGTCACTACAAAGAACACGTTATCGGCCGCTTGCTCCATATATTCCGTTCGCCGGATTTAGCACAGGAAGTAGCACAGGATACTTTTGTAGCCGTGTGGGAACAAAGGGCATCCATCAATATTGACAAATCGTTCAAATCCTACTTGTTTGCCATAGCCGGCAATAAAGCGTATAACCTGTTCCGAAGAGCTGCACATGACGCAAGACTACGCACTTATTTGCAGCCCATCATGGCAGAGGGGGTAAGCCAGGTTGAAGACTATATGCTGCGAAAGGAAAACCAGCGCATATTGGAAGATTTACTGCAAAGGATGCCCGAAAAGCAACGGGAGGTTTACCGCCTTGCCAAATTGGAGGGCTTGCCCTACCAACTCATCGCTAAACGTTTGGGCATCACCCATAATACCATAAACACGCATATCAAACGCGCTACGGCGTTTCTGAAAGAACAGCTTACCAACCGGCCCGAACTCTTGGCCGTACTCCTTACCTGCGCTATCCGTATGGGTGAAACCTCTTGAAAATTTTCTCATTCATTATCAGTATTTTACTTTTTTTCTCCTATGCCTTGTCACTAATTTGCCTTTCAGGATTGAATAGTGGTAAAAGCATAGACGTTGAACGAACATCGCACCCATATCACGGAATTATTCCACAAATACCTCAACGGGGATTATACGGATCAAGAACTTCAGCAACTGTTGGATTACTTCGGTCCGGACAAACATGCCGACCAGTTGAGGGACCTCATTATGCGGGAGTTTGACCAACCTGTTCCCGTTGAGATAGACAAGATGCTCGTAAAAACCATTGCCCGGCAAGTGGATGGTCATGTGCAGAAAAGCATCCACCCTGATGAAGGCGCAAGGCGTATCAGACCTTATTATGTCTGGGCTACGGCAATAGCCGCACTCCTTATCATGGTTGTCGGCTTTTCCATCTACTCGGGTATCTGGAAATCCTCATCCCCAGCACCAATAGCCCAACAAACGGAAGACATCGGACCGGGAGGCAACCGTGCAACGCTGCGTTTTTCAAACGGCAACAGCATTCCGCTCAATGAAAACAAAGACGGCATCGTTGCAGGTAAAGAGCAATATGCTTATACGGATGGCGAAACAGTATCCGTGACACTAAAGGACATAGATTACGCCACCCTTAGCACGCCCCGAGGTGGGCAATACCAAATCACACTCCCCGATGGTTCAAAAGTCTGGCTCAATGCAGCTTCCTCATTACGGTACCCAACACGGTTCACTGGAAAGGAAAGAACGGTCGAATTAAAGGGGGAAGGATATTTTGACATAACCACCGATGAAAAACATCCCTTTATCGTGCGAACCCAAGCACAGGAAATAAAAGTATTGGGTACGGAATTCAACATCACAGCGTATGGAGATGAACAGACTACTTCCACCACGTTGGTGGAAGGATCCGTAAGCATTTCCCACACCGGAGAAGCTGGTATAACTATAATCAAACCCGGCCAGCAAGCCATTCTCAAAGACAATCGGTTAACAGTTGCCGAAGTAAGCGTACAGGATTACACCGCATGGAAAGACGGGTTTCTCGTGCTGAACAATGCCGACTTGCCTACCATTGCACGGCAGGTCGAGCGATGGTATGATGTCGAATTCATCATGAAGCCTGAACAAACCGGCAGTACACTTTCGGGGATATTACCCCGAGATGTGAATCTTTCAGAAGTGTTGACAGGGCTGGAGTTCCATACAGGGTTACGGTTCCAATTAGAAGGAAGGAGGATTATGGTCAGCAAATAATTACATCATTTGTACTGGCGAAAATAAAAATGCCGGAAGTGTTAGCACCACTTCCGGCGATTCGCCAGGCTTCTCAAAACTTATCACTGTTTCTAGCAATTTAGTATTTACCTAACTCAACAAATGTATGAATTTTAACATTCATGCCAATGCGATAGTATCAAAAGTCCATTCTGCGCATCCCATTGGCAGCAATACCCCGGCTCCTTATCTTCTTGCCATGAAGCTTTCCTTGATATTGATGACGGTTTTCAGTCTGAACGTAACGGCAGGTGCCATTGCACAGAAGATAGATATTCATGCCAAAAATGAGCCGCTGAAAAACGTATTACAGGAAATGAGCAGGCAAAGCGGGTATGCATTCCTCTATAAAGACAAAGGCTTCACCAGTGCCAGACCCGTTACCATACACCTGCATAGCAAAGACCTGTTCGAGGCATTACCGCTCGTTCTGGCCAACCAGCCGTTTACCTATGAAGCGAATGGCAAAGTCATTTCCATCATACCAAAAGAAATAGGCATATTGAAAAAAACCGGCCGACAGGTAAGCCAGCAAACCATCCGAGGAAGGGTAACTGATTCGTTGGGGAATCCTTTGCAGGGTGTAACGGTACAGGTGAAAGAATCCGGTTGGCAAACCATCACAGACCGGGATGGGTGGTATGAAATTGAAGGGGTATATCCGACGGAAACGTTGCGTTTTCGATTGCTTAGTTATGAGCCGTTTGAAACGGTTGCTAACAGGGCGGAGATTGATGTTACGCTTAGACTCCTGTATAGTGAGTTGGAAGAAATAGACGTTGTGAGTACGGGTTATCAGGAAATACCTAAGGAGAGGGCGACCGGCTCATTTGTACATATTGACAATGAATTATTAAATCGGAGAGTCGGTACAAACTTAGTTGATAGACTTGAAGGTATTACAAGTGGATTGGTCTTCTATAGATCGAGTAGTACTAATGAACCCACTTTGAACATCCGAGGCAGAAGCACAATATTCGCAAACGATCGGCCCCTAGTTGTCATAGATAATTTTCCTTTTGACGGTGATATAAATTCTATAAATCCTAATGACATACAGGATATATCAATTTTAAAGGATGCAGCAGCAGCCTCAATATGGGGTGTGAGAGCAGGGAATGGCGTCATCGTTATCACAACGAAAAAAGGAAGTATCAGGTCTCGTCCAATAATAGAACTAAATACAAACATTACAATTGCACCGAAACCTGATTTCAATTATATCCCCATGATGACATCGCCTGATTTTATTGAGGTCGAAAAAGAATATTTTTCACGAGGATATTATGAAAGTTTAGAGAGTAATGCAAATAAACTGGCGCTATCGCCCGTAATAGAAACATTGATTGCCTCTAGGGATGGTACAATTTCAGAATCATTAGCACTCGATGAACTTGAAAGACTTAAGAGAAATGATGTAAGAGATGATTTTGCAAAGTATCTATATCGGAATAGTATCAACCAACAATATGCTTTAAGTGTCCGTGGTGGTGGAGAGCGTTCAACTTTCTACATTTCGGGGGGCTATGATAATAATATGAGAAATGAGCGACGAAATTACTATGAGCGGTTAAACCTAACAGCTGCCAATTCATTGTACATTTTTGATAAACTTCAATTTCACAGCAACGTAAATATATTCCACACCGCAACTACCCAAAACAATGGAGGAATAAATGATTTGGTTTCGCGCAACGCGAGAAAATATTACCCTTATTCAAATTTCATCGATGGGTCTGGAAATTCCGCTTCTGTCAACTACGACCATAATAATGGCTACAAACAAGAAATGGAAAGTGCCGGCTTCATGAATTGGGATTATTATCCACTTGATGAACTATACAACGCCGACAACTTCACAAAAGTCTCAGGTGCCAGAATCAATACTGCCTTAAAGTATGAATTTCTAGAAGGTTTGACAGCGGATATTCTTTATCAATATGAGAAACAATTTACGCGAAACAGAATTATCAGAGGGACAGACACTTATTTTACACGTGATCTAATAAACACTTACACTCAATTATCAGAAGGTAGTTTGACTTATCCCGTTCCCGTAGGAGCTATCTTTGACCGCCGAAACAACGACTTAACTGGGAATACCGTTCGAGGGCAACTTTCCTATCAAAAGAATTTCAGTCAAAATCATAGTTTGTCCGCTATTATTGGCAGTGAGGCAAAGCAGGTAAAGATTCAAATTGATGAAAGCAGACTATATGGTTTTGATTCCGAAACAGGGATAAGCCAGAACGTCAATTACAATCAAAGGTACAATACGAACCCAACCTCAGGTCGAAACATACCGTATCCCAAAAATTTTGACATCCTGACAGACCGGTTTCTATCTTACTATATAAATGGTGCTTATACATTGAAGAACAAGTACACCTTTTCATTGAGCAGTAGAATTGATAAGAGTAATTATTTCGGGGTAAAATCCAATCAGCGTAGCGTACCATTGTGGTCAGCTGGAATGAGTTGGGAAATATCAAGGGAGCGTTTTTATAATGTAGGTTGGTTGCCGTATCTCAGGATGAAAGCGACGCATGGTTACAGCGGAAATATCGACAAAAGCATAACTGCATATGTTACAGCATCCTATGAGCCAGACTACTTGACAGGTTTCCAAACAGCATACGTTGTTTCCCCCCCCAATCCTCGATTGCGATGGGAAAAAGTCAATATAACAAATATCGGTCTTGACTTCAGAATTCGTAATTCAATAATTTCAGGTTCCATAGAATACTTCACTAAGCGAGGGCTTGACCTTATAGGGGAGTCGTTGCTTGACCCTACGATGGGAATCAATTCATTCAAAGGAAATCTTGCAAATATGGTAGGCTCTGGTATTGACATAGATATAGCTACGAACAATATAACTACTCCTTCTTTCTCATGGTCAACAAATTTACTATTTAGCTCCGCGAAGGATAAAGTTACCAAATATCACAGGGAGCAAACGTCTGGATACAGTTATATCCAGCTTGGAACAGGATCGCTGCCGCAACTTGCACCTTCCGTTGGTAGACCGGTATACTCACTTTATAGTTATCGCTGGGCCGGACTTGACCCACAGACCGGAGATCCCATAGGTTACCTTAACGGAGAAGAAAGCACAAATTACACTGCAATTCAAGCGACTAATAACCCTCTCGACTATGTCTACAATGGCCCTGTAAATCCGACCTTTTTCGGAGGTATAAGGAATACAATTCAATGGCGGGAAATCAGTTTTTCTTTTAACATCACCTACAAACTTGGCCACTATTTCAGACGCTCTTCAATTGACTACAATGCGCTTCTCAACAACGGTATTGGGCATAGCGATTATGCTCTACGATGGCAGAAACAAGGAGATGAGTTAACAACAAGCGTCCCATCTATGCCAACATCCACACCTAGCATATTCAGGGAGACCTACTTCTATCTAAATTCAGAGATTTTGGTAGAGCGGGCTGATCATATCAGGCTTCAGGACATAAGTCTATCCTATAATATCGGCCAAAGTAAACTTAGGGGTACCCTATTTAGAAGCTTTGACATATACATGTATGCAAACAATCTGGGTGTATTGTGGCGCAAAAACAAACATGGTATTGATCCGGATGCTATCCCTAACAGCTCGGCGGTTTATTTGCCAGCTCCACGTTCTATTTCCATAGGTCTAAGAACTAAATTCTAAATACGTCATGACAATGAAACCAATATACTCTATCCTATCGTTTCTATCGTTGATAGCTTTTATATCATGCGGCGAGCAATGGTTAGACAAGAAGTCGAGCCTTTCGCTAGTTGTCCCTAGCACTTTACGGGATTTAAAAGCATTGTTAGATAATACGGCAATTATGAGTGAGACAATGCCAGTACTTGGTGAAGCTGCGAGTGATAATTATTTCGTAACCTATAACAGGTGGCAGGTGAATAGCCGAATATATGCTAATGCCTACGTCTGGTCGAATGATATTTACAATGATGTCGACATCAACAATGAGTGGAACTATCCATACAGGAAGATTTATTATACCAATATTGCACTTGAAGGCCTCCAAAAATTACAACCGAATCCTTATGAACAAGATGCATATAATAATGTCAGAGGCATGGCGTTGTTTCATCGTGCGGACGCCTGGCACAGGCTTAGCCAGATATTTTCAGCCTCTTACTATAATACATCTTCTGCAACGGATAGCGGCATCCCTCTAAGGCTAACGACAGATGTCACGACGCCACTTAAATTATCCACTGTCGGGGAAGTGTATCAACAAATTGTTGCAGACTTAAAAAAGGCAAGCGAATTACTGCCCATCAAACCTGCGTTTAAGACAAATCCGTCAAAGCCAGCCGCCTTCGCTACTTTGGCAAGGGTGTTTCTAACGATGGAAAATTATGAATTGGCACTCATGTATGCGGATTCCTGCTTGCAGTTGTATGACACATTGCTGGACTATAACCAGCTAAATCCAGCTGACGCATATCCCATACCCTTTTTAAATGATGAAGTGATTATCCAAATGAGGCTTTTTCCGGGGTCATTATTTGGAAACAATTATTTTGTTGATTCGCTTTTATATGAGTCCTACGAAGAAAATGATTTGCGCAAGACCATCTTTTTCAGAGATAAGGGGCTGGGAGGGTATAATTTCATTGGTAGCTACGATAATGGGGTCTTCAATTTTGGTGGCATAGCTACGGACGAAATTTATTTAATCCGGGCAGAATGTTATGCAAGGAATGGTGACATCGGGAATGCACTAAAGGATCTTAACACCTTATTAGAAAAGCGTTGGAAATCTGACACGTTTGTGCCGCTTGTTGCAAGTAATCAGGAAGAGACATTAACGTTGATTCTAACGGAAAGAAGAAAAGAGTTAATCTTTAGGGCACTTAGATGGTCTGATCTACGAAGGTTAAATAAGGATACACGATTTGCAAAAACCTTAGTCCGTGTATTGAATGATCAGACTTACACTCTCCCTCCCAACGACACGAGGTATGTTTTTCCTTTTCCACCGAACGTTTTGAGGTTAGGCGATTACGAAAATCAGTTTTAAAATTCACAGATATTTTTAAAAGAAGAAGTATGAAAAGATTTAGTGGTATACTGTTTTTGCTTTTGTGCGTTCCCTCGCTATTCGCGCAATCACTTTCAATTTCTGATATGATTGGGAAACCATTCCCTGATTTCAAGTTCAATACATTAATCAACTCTTCATCATCAGAAATAACGCTGAAGGACTTAAAGGGCAAGTATTTATTACTGGATTTCTGGGGAACATTCTGTGCTCCCTGTATTGCAAATATGCCTAAAACATCCACATTACAGGAAAAATTTAAAGGTCAGCTAAATATCATATTGGTTGGAATTGATGGGAAGGAAAAAATCCAGAATCTCTATAACCGGATGGAAACGGTTGGCAAACCCATCACCTTGCCTATCGCAGTGGATACTACCTTGTCAAAAAAATTCAATATTAAAACAGTCCCGCATTATATCTGGATTGACGACCAAGGCGTCTTACGTGCAGTGACCAATGATAGTTATGTGACTGAAGAAAATCTGCGATTGTTTGTGAGTGGAAATAGAGTCAATTTTCCCATAAAAGAAGACGACTCACAATATTTAGTTACAGACGACAGTAAACCTCTTTTCATTAATGGTAACTACTCAGGCGATTTAAACGTAAAGTTTCAATCTGTTCTAACCGGATATCAAGAAGGCATTTGGGCCGGAGGATATTATCCTCCGAACG
The DNA here is from genome assembly GCF_035818675.1 of Parapedobacter flavus. Lineage (NCBI taxonomy): Bacteria > Pseudomonadati > Bacteroidota > Sphingobacteriia > Sphingobacteriales > Sphingobacteriaceae > Parapedobacter > Parapedobacter flavus. Next base: position 37,906 of record NZ_JAYKZZ010000013.1, on the reverse strand, counting down.
GCAAAGGTACTCATGTTGGTGTATACAACAGACATATCATGTCATTGTATACGACAGCTTACGGTGATGAAAATAGGCCATTCCCTTATCACAGGGTGCGATTTGAGACCCCCGATTCTGCATTATACAAGATGACAGGAGACTATAGTATGGAGAAATATAAGGCTGCTGTATGCTATGAATTGATTGTCTCGGAGGAGAAATCCAAAGATATTCTGAAAATCATGCAGAAAGATTTGAAAAAGTTTTATGATTTGGAGGTCGTTATCGAATACGCACCTGAATTATGCTATGTATTGGTTAAAAATAATGACGTCAACTTACTGGCAAGCGATGAAAAGTCGTCCGCAAAAGCCAGTTTAACTGGAGTCCAATTAAAGAATATGCCATTGTCGAAACTATTGTATTACCTATGGTTTTTTAATCAGCGAAAAACGTTTTTGAATGAAACGGGGATAGCTGAGAATGTTGATGTAAGGCTGGATGCCTACATGAAGGACATCGATGACGTAAACAATAAGCTGCGGCAGTATGGGCTTGAACTCAAAAGGGAATACCGCTCCACAAAACAAATGGTTTTAAAGGACAGAAATCCTCAGATTAACTAATCCACCGTAGGGCTAAATCTCCTTAGTTAGTGAGTAAGCCACCACATTACTTTTGTAAAGGACCAAAAGAATATCTTGGTAACGTCTGAATTTTAGCGCTTTTTCATTTTTAAAGGGAGGTATATAGAAGCTACCTATATACTTCCCGTTTTTTAATCTATATACATCTATCACTGAATTTCTGTTAAAAATATCTGACCGTTCATTATCTCCCTTAACTGCCGATTGCAGAAACAAGATGCCGTTATAAACACAGCCTTCATAACTTACAATCTGTGGGGCAGACGACAATGTATAGGTCGATGAAACATGTGCTACCGTACTCCTGTTTGTAATCACATTGTCTATCGTCTTGTGTAACACTGTGTTTTGGAGGGTAGTATCCATACACAGAAATCCATTCTGATAAAAGAATGTATAGCATAAGTTTTGCGTAGCCGTATCATAATATAGCAAACCATCTGTTTTAATAACGCCGTTTGAGCCATCCCAGTTACCACTATCTGAAATTTTTTCCTGATTATCCGAAAGGGATATATTTTTGAACACATGCCAAGATTGATTCTCTGCAACTCCTCTTACCACAAACGTGTTGGCAGAAATATTTACAGCCCGAATAAAAGGAGATTGCATTGGGCGGCTCCAACAGGTGTCATTTTGCAAGTCGTATCGTATGATAGTTGGCACATTGGACCCATAAATGTATAAATATGGAAACAGAACTTGAATACGAAACAAGCTTGTTAACGTGTCATTCACAGAAAGTTTAAGCGTTCTATGATTAAATCCTTCCAACTTTAAAGTTGATGAATACAGCTTGTCTGCACGATTGGATTGAAAGTAAATTGAATCGTTTGTAAATCCTGCTATGTGGGTAACGTCATTGGGTTTTCCTTGTACAGATTTCGCTTTGAGGTAGTCAGAAAATAGAATCCTTGTAAAACCATTTCCTTCATTCAAAGGTTTGGGCATAATCCAAAACAATATCACGACAACAATAAGTGCCAACAATATAATTACCAGAATATTTAAAATGGACTTTCTTTTCTCAACCATATGTAACAATATTAAAAGTACGCTGTCAATACAATAATCGACAGCGTACAGTTGGAAGATATTACTGCATTGGGTTGAATGGCCCTGTTTTATAAGAACCTCCAATCACGGTATTGTAGCAACATACTTCTTCATTTGTCTGTGTGCATGTCCCGTTCTGCTCAACTATTGAGCATAGGTCAGGTTCAGGATCATTTGCTTTTGTCGCAAAAGCTGCACCGATTCCTAATACGAATGCTATCGCTGTAAGCGATAATTTCACTTTGTGTCTCATGGTGAAAAAAATTTTATGTTTAAAAAAATTGCGATGCTACATGCTTCGATTTTTAAGCATTGTGGCGGTTAGAAAATGCCCGCTTTTTGTTCAGCACTCAGGAAAGCGGGTTTCTTCCTGATGGTGCTGTCCTCCCCTGATAATAGCATACACCCAATCTGCTTGGCCTAACCGGTCGGGTCTGTGTGTATTATGCAGGTTCGGAAATATTGTTATCTTCAATTATTCCCATCCTTTTTGAAACACATCGGACAACGGATTGCCCGATGTGAGTTACTTATATGCCCATTCTCGCAGGGAAACGCGTCCCTTCATACCGATACCGCATCAAAGTTGCCAGTACAACGGTTTCTATGCATTGGCAGGATTGAAAACTCTTCGGGGGCAATCCTGCCGCAACATCGGTATGCATCACACACCCGGGACGGGGTGTGTTTTAATAGTACTCCCCCTCGTTGCATTGGTCTGCCTTTGCCCTGCAACCGAAAATATGATCCCCACTATTGCCAGCCCCACGAATACCAAATTGAATATTATATGTTCCGTCCATCCCAATGAGCTCAGTATGCCTCCGCAACTGCAAGGGATATAATAGCTGAAATTCAGAATGGCAATGATATATGCCGTAAACATCACCATCATAAATAGCGAAGCATACAAACCCAAAAGCCTGAATCGTTTGAGTAATAGCATCCCTGCAATAAGGAGTTCCGATACAGGAACCGCTATCGCAGCGAACCCGGCAAAATCTGTCAGCAGGGGTGATTTGCCCAGCTGCACTTTGAATGTTTCGTAATCCAACAATTTGCTCAACGCCGCATATACCCATAGCAATATGAATAAGGATGTGATAATTTCAATCGTCGTTTTCTTCATAAGATGGTGTTGAGATTGTTGATGTGAAATTACACCGAAGGATGTGCTAGTTTTGATAAAACATGTGCATTTTCAGAGAAACATGTGCATTTTTGAAAAAAGATGTGCATTTTTTGAAAAAGATGTGCAATTATGTTTACTTCACTTTCTGACGGCTCATCTGCTGCATTAATAACTCAAACGGCGCATATCCAAAAAATGAACGAAAAGCATGGGTAAAACTTGTCCTGTTTTTATAGCCTACTGAGGAAGCTATTTCACATACGGTTGCATTTTTTTCATGGATTAGTGTCTGTGCATGAAGCATCCTGCATTCTAAAATATACTTGCGTAATGTCATTTTATATACATGCTGAAATTGTCTTTTAAGCCTGGAAGGGTTACAATCAAATAAAGAGGCTAATCTTTCCGTACTTAAATTGGAGGAGAGATGACTTCCAATATATACACGGATGGCTTCCAACCTTTGCAGGTCGGCCTCGAACAATATCATTGCTTTTCTCTTGCCCATACAAATATGCTTTCATCACAAAGGGGCATTCATTGTCAATTTCTTTTTAGAGGCCTACTACTTGGGGTTTCTGCTTTGTCAATCGTCAGCGTGACAATACACCCCTTTCCTTCTGCGGTTTTGATACTCAGGTTTCCGTTCAGCAATTTGGCCCGCTCCTTCATATTCCGAAGACCCATCGTGCCTTTCCCTTCTATTTTTTCCTGATTATACCCTTTGCCGTTATCGACAATACGAATCATAAAGCCTTTGGGTGTATGGTCAAGATTGACTTCCAGTAAGCTGGCTTTGGCATGTTTTAGCGTATTATGAATGACTTCCTGAGCAATACGATATACCAATAACTGCTTTTCCGGATCCAGCGAATGGCTGTCGCCCTCCGTATGTATAAAACAGGCCATATCCGAGGCTGTCCTGATCTGTTCCAAATCATCTTCCAGTACTCTCGACAATCCTCTTTCCTTTATGAAATCACTATTCAGGGAATGGCTGATGTCATGGGTGTGGTTAATCAGTTGGTCGGTTAATTCCGATACGTATTTTATCAGCTTTAGCTGGTAGGAATCGTAAGCACAGCTTTCTATGACGTGCAGATGCATCCGGGCAAGGTGTGCGATCTGACCAATATTATCATGCACTTCCTTGGATACCTGGGTCATCGTGAGCTCCCGTTCCTCAAAACATAATGACAGTTCCCTATGTTGCATTTCCAGCAGCAATTGTTGTTTTTCGAGGTAATGGCGGTTCATCCTCATGCGCTGAATAACAAAAAAGTACACGATGAAAAATGCAAATACGACAAGCACCAAAGTGCTTGCGAAGATGAGTTGTGAAAACAAATTATCTGACATCCTTTTGCATTTTTGGAGTAAGGAATAAGAGCAAGGCAGTCCCTATGTTCGTTATCAGGTTTACCATAAACATGGAAAGCAAGATGAACCTGTTATGCTGCTCCAACCGAAGCTTGTAATATTGGAACAGTGTCCAGTTAAAATAGGTGATACTCCAAAAAAATATGAGAATAACACATGCCCAAAAATGAGGCTCCACCTTCACATCGAAATAGTCATAGCTATACAGCATTTGAGCCAATGAGAACATCGCCATTGCAATTACTATCAAAGCTTGGTAATGCAGAAAATAACTGGGAAACTGATTGACAGATTGTAGAAAAAAATTACTGATAATACCGATGGCGGTACTGATAGCTGCAATGATATAACCTACCTTGTATTTATGGAATAAAGGAATGCTGTAATTAAAGTACATGCAGGTAAAGAATATACTTACAATGCTTGATACTGCATATACCCCCAGATTATTCCCATACCTGATTGCCAAAATGTAGGCGAGCACTTCACTAATCATTGTAGTACAAATCAGCATCCAAAAAAATTTCATTCCAGTATCAAGCTTACGGTAGCGCCACAGACCATTCCCAACAGCCAGTGCAAGGCTTCCAATCAGCAGGTTGTTTGTTACATAATAAGATTCCATAAGTGGCATTATTAGGGTAATAAAGGACTTTCTGCGTCACCGGGATTTCCTGCCACGTCGGGAGGGCAACCCGGAGGACAGGGTGAGCTGTAGTCCAGTACAAAGCCGTCATCAAAGTATATGGCATCTCCATTATTATTATATCCTGCAATGACAATCGTCAGGGCATTTCTGTTATAGCCGTCATAGACACCATCGTTCCCGGCATTGATATAATCCAGCCGGTGAGCCAACATCAATTTGAAATAAGCGATATCACCCGGTGTCTGGTTGATATATTGCTCCAACTGGTCAGCACTGATAATCAGGGACTGAAGATCCGTGTCATTGTTTGTATAGTCAATGCTGGCAAGATAACTGCCAATCATTTTATTCGCAGAGTCAATCGGTATGAATTGGGAATATGCGGATTCGACCCTTGTTTGTAAGTTTGTTTGGGGCGAATCGCCGTTTTGAGGGGTTTGCTCGGAACTGTTTCTGCATGCCTGAGTAGTGAATGCCAAGATGCCAATAAATAGGACTGTGTTTTTCATGTTATATTTATTTTAGTGTGAATAAACTAATGTTTTTTAGGGTACAATACCTGATTTCATGGCCACAAGCACCAAGCCGATACGGCTGTTGACCCCGAATTTGGCAAAAATGCGTTCACAGTACCCATGAACAGTTCTGGATGAAACGTTCATGGCTTCGGCAATCTGTTCATAAGAAAGATCGGAGCAGCAATACTGCAAAAATTCCATTTCCCTCTCCGTAAAGTTGATGGCACTTTCTTTCACATGTTGAACCATGTGATAGAGCTTGTTGCTGACAAGTTCTGAAAAATAAAATCCCGTCTCGTGAATAAGCTGTAAAGCCAGTTTGATTTCTGCCGGGGAAGTGCTTTTCAACAAATAGCCATTTGCACCTGCCTTAATCATCCGAATGATATTCAGGTCTGATTTATAAGCGGTCAAAACCAAAACGCCTATTTCCGGCCACCGTTTTTTCATCTCCGCAACCAAGGCAAAGCCATCCATCACCGGCATACTGATGTCCACCATACAAATGTCCGGTAACACTTCCTCCTGCTCCAGTAGTTGTAACATCTCCTCACCGTGTTCGGCTTCCAATACAAACTTTATTTGTGCAGAACTTAACAGGGATATTGTCCCTTTCCTTACGAGTTCATGGTCATCGGCATAGGCTACCTGTATCATATATACTGTTTAGTCGCTAAAAATAACCTATGATTACTTTAAAAAACAGGGGGAAATTTACCCCTCATTTTGGGGGGTAAATTTCCCCTCATAAAATATTAAAACAATATTGTAGCTTATGCGCCTTTTTTTAAAAACAAGCATTAAGCAATGCCACACTCGCGGGAAAATAATTCATACGGAATAGAAACTCATTTTTATATGCTGTTTCCGGTACAACCGGCATTACAGGATTGCGTAGAATCTATTTTTATTCTGGACTGGGATGCAACCCGTTATTCTTTTGATTCGGTATATACCTATCCGTGGTCGGTAACCAGCCATATCTTTATTACTATCCACAATGAACCCTCGATGACCAAGCCACCGACAGAAGGCCAATTGTTGGATCAGCCACAGAATTTTATTATCGGTCCACGGCTCCTGAAAGATACCGTTGATCTGGGGCAACGCCGCCATATTGTGGGCATTGCTTTTAAGCCCGGCGGGATAACACGTTTATCAGGGATACCCGTTTGCGAATTAGTGAACAACCGGATAGACGCCTCATTGGTTTGGGGCAATGAAATAAATCGGTTGGCAGACAGGCTAAAGAATGCAAAGAGCAATCATGAGATTTTTATGATAACGGAACTATTCCTCCTCCAAAAAGCAACCGGTATAAAACCTTTATCTGTTTTTGACAGGGCTATCAACGAATTGATTAGAACCAAAGGGAATCTATCCGTCAAAACAGTTGCGGACTATGCAGGCCTTAGCATACGGCAGCTACAACGGAAATCCCTGCATATCTTGGGCATCTCTCCTAAGCTATTTGCTAAGATTATGCGTTTTACAAGTGCCTGTATCTATAAAGAAGCGCATCCTGCCATGCCTTGGTACAGGATTGCATACGAATTCGGTTATGCAGACCAGATGCACATGATCCATGATTTCAAAATATTTTCAGGTGCCACACCCACTGCCATGGATTTGCGCATCAGGAACTCCGACCCCAAGCTTATAACCACCCTTGAAGGGAAAATACGATAATGTCGCGTTTGCTCTATGTTAGCGTTCCATGAACAACTATATTAGCCTCTTGATTGCTCCTTTTGATACGGCTGCCCGTTGCTTTGTCAGATCATACCTTAACCCGGTCGTTAGAAGTCACCATCCATGCCGATAGTATAACTTATTTCATCTTGGATGGACGCTACTTCGTGATTTAATTTCACTACTTCAGGAAAACACCGGAAGAACCGGATACCGGCAGCGTTGTATTGTCCCTATTTTCGAACACGGAATGACAGATATCAAATGAAGGTGTTATGCATCAATTTATCCATAGCCTGTATGAAGAAATGAAGGCGTCATTAGAAGAGGCGGCTCTTTCGGCAGCCGGTGACCCATTGCAACAAGCGGCCCAATCCTGTGAGGCAATACAGGCTGTTTTGCAGCGATTAAAAGCGTATATGGTGCGTTATGATTTTAAAAGTAAAGTGGAGGAGATACGTTTTTTCAAGGAGATAAAGCCAAAATTCTTCTGCGAACTCATTTTTTATACGGAACTCTACCATATAGAGCTGAACAAACCGATGGGCGGCAAAAAAAAATTGCAAAGTTTTCTAAAGCGGACACTGGAAAGGTTCGATGATTTCCTTACCCGTAACAGGATGCTGTATAGCTATTACCGAACCGGTCAAACCACCCAAGATGAATTGTTTTTTATCAGAGATGCCGGTAAAGAACAGCAGCCGGTGCCGCATGAATATTCCCTTGATCTGGATCCCCAGTTCTCTACGCTGCATAGCTCTATGCTGGCCAGAATGCAGGCATACGAACAGCTCATTGAATACATTCAGCAAATGATGTACAATTTAGCACATCCTGCATGGAATGCAATTACTCCCACCAACCGGCCAAGCTTATGGACAGACTCTAAGACCGCACTGATTGAACTGGCTTATGCGATGCACGCCAGAGGGTCAATCAATCATGGGAAAGGGGATATAAAAACCATCGTCGCCAGTCTGGAGATTGCATTCGGCGTTCAGGTAGGTAATTTTTACCGGGCTTTCCAGAATATGCGCATCCGCAAAAAGAATCGGACGACTTACTTAGACGCCCTGAAGGAAAACCTGGAACGGCACATGGATGAAACGGATTGGGGATAGAATATGGCAACACGACGCCAAATCCAACATCCCACTGCAACATTAATAGCTGAAATAACCATTCCCTGTAATTTCAAAAATGAAACTGAAAAGCAGTTTCATTTTATATGAACGTAAAGTGAGTCAGCTATGAATAGTAAAGAAATTACTGAACTGGAAAAAAATATGTTGAAAATAGAAGAACAAAGAGAGCGGGAAAAAGAGGAAAAATTAGTAGATTTAATCATTGAGATGATTGTGTCATCCACATTAAAGGAATACTATGAAACACGCCATCAGGTACCTCAGGTTCAGCCAACTCGGACAAAGTAACGGTTCCATTGAAAGACAAGAGCTTTATACTGACCAATGGCTGAAGTTTAATGATGTAAAATTGGTAGATACTTTTATAGACCGGGGCAAAAGTGCTCGAACCTTTGACCGCCCAGACTTTATCAAACTGAAGGAATTCATTCTGAAACATCATAAAACGGTCGATTACCTATTGGTTGATCAGCTTGATCGTTTCAGTCGCGAAGCAGGCGAAGCGATGAGTATGGTAAAGCTTCTGCAAAAGAAATACAATATACAGATTGTAAGTGTGACAGAAGGGATAACTTTTGATTATGATACCCCCGGCAGTTTCTTTCGTGCGGGCTTACAACTTTTGCTTGCGGAAGAGGATAATATAAATCGAAGCATTAAAGTAAAAGGAGGAATCTATACTGCAAAAGCTAAAGAGGGTAGGTATGTATACAAAAATGCTCCGTTTGGATATAGAAAAGAAGGAGAACGGAAAGAAAGGCGATTAGTAGTAGAAGAAACCGAAGCTAAAATTGTGCGTTTCATATACGATGCCTATCTGAGAGATACACCATTATATATGATAAAGGAGCAAGCTCGGCAATTAGGTTTTATAACCAAAGGTAATATGGCTATTGAACGAGTACTCAAAAATCCCACGTATGCTGGTTTGTTAAAGGTGGAATCCTATAAAGGTAATGCTGGAGGATTGTTTGATGGCATCCACGAAGCTATCATTGATAAGGCTACATGGATGATGGTGCAAGAGAAAATAAAACGGCCAGAAAAGAAGCGGGCAATTTTAGACGATGAAATACCCTTACGTGGGGTGTTAAAGTGCCATTGCGGAAATCCTTTGACCGGTGCTCCTTCAAGAGGGAAATCCGGTAAATATTTCTATTATTATAAATGCAGGCATTCGAAGCACAACAACATAAGTGCGATTAAAGCCCACAAACAATTTTTAGATGCCTGTGAATTGATGAGCCTCCCTATATCAAAGGTTAAAAAGATTAGGATTGCAAGTAGAGCGTCTATTGACAAAGAAATGGAAAATAACCGCAAGAAGGCGATAGGAAAAAATAAAATATTGCAGGAAGTAGAGGAGAAGTTATTTTCTGTTGAGGAGAAATGGATAAAAAATGAAATCAACAAAGAAACTTATGACCGTTGGTATTCAATTTATAATAATGAGGTACTGAACCTGAAAGCTTCAATAGAACGTTTACAAGATGATCAGAGTCGTGCGTTTATGATACTGGAAGATAGATTAGACCTATTGACTGATATGCGTCATGTTTATGCCCAATCCGATACGCTCCAAAAACGGGAATTTGTGAATAGGGTGTTCGACAGCAATTTATACTATGAAGATGGCATTTATCGAACACCTACTATGCTGAATATATTAGCACATAACCATATGGAAATGAAAGAAAAAGGACTTTTAATTTACGAAAAAAAAGAGGGACTTCATGATGAAATCCCTCTTAGCGGAGAGTGAGGGATTCGAACCCCCGGACCTTTGACAGTCAACGGTTTTCAAGACCGCCGCATTCGACCACTCTGCCAACTCTCCGCCGCAAAAGTACGAACTCTCGCACATTTTGCAAATTCAATTATGCTTTTTTTAGCAATGACAACATTATCAGGAGAATATAAATTGTGGGGCTGGTTTACCACACCTGTTTGCGATGTCGCCTCCTTTTCCTATTTTCGAACCATCAAAAATCAAATGGTTTGCGCAGCATCTATATAAAAGAAATCACTGCTTTTTTCAACTCCTTAACCGGCTACCTCGCCATCGGGCTGTTCCTGTTGGCGACCGGATTGCTGCTGTGGGTGTTTCCGGATACCAGTGTTTTGGCGCATGGTTATGCCTCGCTTGATAGTTTCTTCCAATTGAGCCCATACCTCTTCATGTTCTTCATCCCGGCCATCACCATGCGGAGCATCGCGGGCGAAAGAAGTGATGGGACTTGGCAACTGCTGCTAACCCGGCCGGTAAGCATGCACCACATCCTTTTGGGTAAATTCCTAGGCAGTCTTACCATTGTGTTGTTGGCGCTGATACCGACCACGGTCTACTACTTAACCATCTACCAGCTTGCTACGCCGGTGGGCAACGTCGACACCGGCGCAATCGTCGGGTCTTACATCGGCCTCACCCTGTTGGGTGCTGCCTTCTCTGCAGTGGGTGTTTTCGCGTCAGCGCTCAATAAAAACGTTATCGTGGCGTTTCTGGTGGCTTTGTTCGGTTGCTTTTTACTTTTTTATGGATTCGAATCGGCAAGTGGGCTAACGGCTTTTTCAAACATGGCTTACGGCATTGCATCGCTGGGTATTCAGTCCCATTTTGATGCCATCAGTCGGGGAGTACTCGATAGCCGCGACCTCGTTTATTTTTTCAGCGTAATATTCGTTTTTCTGGCAGCGGCTTATGCTTGGCTCTTGCGCGATCGATGGGCCGTGAAGGCTATGATGACACGTATCGTGATGATGGTATCCGGCATCATCGTTATCAATCTATTTGCCGCATGGTTTTTCGGGCGGATAGACCTTACGGCCGACAAACGGTTTACACTTTCGCCCATTTCTATTAAAACGATTAAAGAGCTCCGGGCGCCACTTCACGTCACTGTACTGCTGGATGGCGATCTGCCCGCGGGCTTTGAACGGCTGAAACGCGCGGCCATCGATATGTTACACGATATGAAGCGATATGCTCCCGGCATGTTGAGCTTTAGCGTCGTCGACCCCCTGACTGGCAACACGCAACAACAGCGCGAAAACACTGACGCGCTCGCCCAACATGGCGTCATGCCTACTAACTTGAATGTACGTACAGATGCCGGATTTTCGCAACAGCTGGTATATCCGGCGGCACTCGTAACCGTTGACGATACCGATATCCCGGTCAGCCTGCTGCAAAACCGGATGAACCAATCGCACGAAGCGGCGTTGAACAATTCCATCCAAAACCTGGAGTATGCCTTGGTTTCTGCCATCCGCAAGGCGGCAGGCGGCGGAAGACCGCTTATTGGCTTTACCGAGGGCCACGGTGAGCCGGATAACCTAAAGCTATACGATGCCATCCAAAGCTTGATGAGTAGCTATCAGGTGGGTTTTGTCAATTTAGATAGCATCACCATAGGAGGGCTTAACAGATTGGGGGCGCTCATCATCGCTAAGCCCACAAAACCGTTTTCGGAGACGGAGAAATACAAAATCAACCACTACGTGATGGGAGGGGGGAGCGTGATTTGGGCCATCGACCAGTTGGATGCCCACTTGGATAGTTTGCGATCAGACGGGCAACAAACGGCCGTGGCGCGACACCTCCAGCTCGATGACCTGTTGTTTACGTACGGGATACGGTTTAACTACGACCTCATTGCCGATCTGAACAGTGCCCAAATACCGCTTACCATGGGCGGCACGGCGAACCAAACGCCGATTGAATTGGCGCATTGGCCGTTATACCCTGTTTTTGTGCCAAATGATGACCAGCCAATTGTAAAAAACCTCGATGGGATACGCAGTGAATTTGCAGGCACGCTAGACACCATTGCCGTACCGGGAATAGATAAAACCATACTGCTCGCTTCTTCACCTTTTTCGCGGGTACTGCCTGTGCCCGCCACATTTTCATTGCAGATGGCGGCCATGCAGCCGGATCCGGAGTCATTTGGGAACCAACGGTATACAGTGGCAACCTTGTTAGAGGGCGAATTCCCGTCCGTGTTCGCCGATCGGCCGGTGCCCGCGGGCATTCCCGAAGGAATGGCGACACCGCGACGGGGAAAGCCTGCCAAGATGATCGCCATTGCCGATGGCGATGTGTTTAGTGGACAAGTTAATCCTACGGATGGATCGCCTTATCCGCTCGGATGGGATCGGTATACCGAACAGCAGTATGGCAATAAGACATTCCTCTTGAATGCGGTTGATTACCTTACCGACGACGGCGCCATCATCGACTTGCGGGCGAAAGAACTGAAATTACGCCTGTTGAATGGTGTGAAGGTACAGGAAGAGCGGGTGCTTTGGCAGTGGATCAATGTGGCGCTGCCGTGCATAATATTGCTGCTGGTGGCTATAGGCCAACATCAGATGCGTAAGCGGAAGTATTTATAGTTTATATATTCTACAATTTTAACTAGATTTGCAGCGGAAATTGGATGCGCCAATAGCTCAGCTGGATAGAGCAACGGTTTTCTAAACCGTCGGTCTCAGGTTCGAATCCTGATTGGCGTACCACCGAGCCTCTTGATGTTGAATTGAGGGGCTTTTTTGTTAACGGTTGGCGGTATAAGTAGTCGCTCGCACGTATAGTAGGAGCTTATGGTAGCTGAAAAACAATCCGTTGGTGTGATAGGAAGTGGGAGCTGGGCAACCGCGATGGTGAAGATGCTAGGCGATAACGATGTGGACAAATCGGTCTATTGGTGGGTCCGCAACACACAAACGGCCGACTATATCCGTAATTATAAACACAATCCGAATTACCTAAGCGCGGTAACCGTTAAAATCCCCAAACGTCATATCCACGTCGATGCGCGCGCGGTCGCTGAGCATGCCGATATTTTGATACTGAATACGCCAGCAGCGTTTCTAAAGGATGCCTTGCGCGACATTCCGCCAGCGATGCTTAAAAATAAGATTATCGTCTCGGCCATCAAAGGCATCGTGCCCGATGAAAACCAGATCGTGGGCGACTATCTCCAAGAACAACTCCACATACCGATCGATAACATCGTTGTGATCGGTGGTCCCTGCCATGCGGAAGAAGTATCGCTCGAAAAGCTTTCGTACCTTACTGTCGCCTCACAAAACACCGATGCCGCAAAATCTGTTGCCGCATTGATCGGTACCCGTTACATCAAAACCAATGTTTCTGACGACATCTACGGTACGGAATACGCCGCTGTGCTCAAGAATATCTATGCCGTGGCGGGGGGCATATGCCGTGGCGTCGGGTTCGGCGATAATTTCCAGGCCGTATTGGTGTCTAATGCCTTGCGTGAAATGGCGTACTTCGTAAACACGGTCCATCCCATAACCCGCGATATTAAGGAGTCGGTGTATTTGGGCGATTTATTGGTAACGGCGTATTCTCAATTCAGCCGGAATCGTACCTTTGGAAACATGATTGGCAAAGGGTATTCTGTCAAATCCGCCCAATTGGAAATGAATATGGTCGCTGAGGGCTATTACGCTGCTAATTGCATCGAACAGATTTGCCGCAAACACGCTATTGAGCTACCTATTTGCCATGCGGTATACCGGGTGTTGTATGAGCAACAGCAACCTGTAATCGAAATGAAAACGTTGGCCGACAAATTAACTTGATTAAACCATGAGGTATACACTAACCGAGAACACGACTTGGATCCGTACCCTGATCACCGCCTTTGTATGCGTCGCGCTCCTATCATGCAGTGCGCCTGAAGGCGGAACGCAACCCCCATCATACGAGCATGCCGCGGTGGTGACGGCACATCCAGAAGCATCCGCTGTAGGCTTACAGGTGTTGAAAGATGGCGGAAACGCCGTGGATGCGGCGGTAGCTGTGCAGTTTGCACTGGCTGTGGTGTACCCAAATGCGGGCAACATCGGCGGCGGTGGCTTTATGGTTTACAGAAGCGCCGACGGAGAGTTTGCCTCGCTTGATTTTCGCGAAGCAGCACCAAAGGCGGCAACGACCGATATGTACCTCGACGACGAAGGTAATCCGATTGTTGACCTCAGCTTACGTGGTCAGCTGGCTTCGGGGGTGCCCGGCTCCGTCGACGGGATGGTGAAAGCGCATGACCGTTATGGAGAACTGGACTGGGCTACCTTGCTGCAGCCGGCTATCCGGTTGGCCGAACAGGGGTTTGCCATTACAGAAATGCAAGCGGACGAGCTCAACCGCAGGAAGGAAAACTTTGAAAAATACAACCCCGAAGGTACTGCTTTTATAAAAGCCGCCAAATGGACGGCGGGCGACACGTTGATGCAGCCCGAGTTGGCCCATACGCTAACGCTGATTAGCGAGCAGGGGCGGGCTGGTTTTTACGAGGGTGAAACAGCAGACCACATCGTGGCAGAAATGGCCGCCGGCAACGGCATTATCAGTCACGACGACCTGAAAGATTACGAAGCAAAGTGGCGCGATCCGGTAACTTCAACGTATAGGGGGTACCGGGTGGTGTCTATGCCTCCGCCATCCAGTGGCGGCATTGCGCTGATATCCATGTTGAAGTCGGTAGAGGGCTATCCGCTCTCGCAGTGGGGGTTTCAGCGTGACTCAACCATGCGCGTAATGATTGAGGCCGAACGCCGTGTATATGCCGACCGCGCGACCCATTTGGGCGACCCCGATTATTATGATGTGCCACGGGAAATGCTCATAGACTCGGCCTATAACGCCGATCGTATGCGTAATCTGAATTTTCGGCATGCCTCCTTTAGCAGTGATATCTATGCGGGCGAAATACCACGGATGGAAAGCGAGGAAACCACCCATTTTTCCATTGTGGATGAAGATGGTAACGCCGTAGCGATTACAACGACCATCAACGGCTCATACGGTTCGCAGGTGGTCGTGGCAGGGGCTGGTTTTTTGTTGAACAACGAAATGGATGACTTCTCGGTGAAGCCGGGGGCGCCCAACATGTTTGGATTAACAGGCGGCGAAGCCAATGCCATCGAACCCGGCAAACGGATGCTGAGCTCCATGACACCAACCATCGTCGAGAAGGATGGCCAGTTGTTCATGGTGGTGGGAACCCCGGGTGGTTCCACGATTATGACTTCGGTATTCCAAACCATATTGAATGTGGTAGATTTCGGAATGGATATGCAAGAAGCAGTGTCGGCACCGAGGTTCCATCACCAATGGTTGCCCGCTGAAGTGGCCGTAGAAAAAGCGGCAATCAGTAAGTCGGTGCGCCATTCGCTGACAACGACGGGCTATAAGCTGGTTAATAGACGGGCTATTGGCCGTGTAGACGCCATTCTCGTGCTACCGGATGGCACGTTGCAGGGTGGGGCGGATCCCCGTGGCGATGATGTGGCCGTAGGTTATTAAAGATGAGGTGCGACAGATATGGATAAGCAACAGATAGCAGCGCGATATCAAACCATACAGGATGAGATATGCAGCGGATTGGAAGCATTGGATGGGGGAGCCACCTTTGCTGAAGAATTGTGGCAGCGTGATGGCGGTGGCGGCGGCCGTACCCGTATCATCCAACACGGAAACGTGATCGAGCGTGGTGGCGTAAATTTTTCTGCTGTACACGGCGTGTTGCCCGAACCGGTGAAGAAGGCATTTAAGGTAGATGATGACCAGTTTTTTGCCACAGGTGTGTCCATTGTTATCCATCCAAAGAACCCCTTCGTGCCGATCATCCATATGAATATCCGGTATTTCGAATTGAATGATAATGTACGCTGGTTTGGGGGCGGGATAGACCTGACACCGCATTATGTGCAATTGGATGATGCCTCCTTCTTCCATCGATCGCTGAAAACGGTGTGCGACCGGTACAGCCCGACTTTCTATCCGGAGTTCAAGGCTCATGCCGACCGCTATTTCTACATCAAACATCGCCGGGAGACCCGCGGTGTAGGCGGTGTTTTCTACGATAGACTCACCCCCGAAAAGACAGGGGTACCGTTGTCGGATATTTTTGAGTTTTCGTGTGCCCTTGGCAACACATTTGTTCCCATTTACTCGGAACTGGTAAACAGGAACCGCTATAAAACATTTACCGAACAACAACAACAATGGCAACACCTAAGACGGGGGCGATATGTAGAATTCAATCTCGTATATGATGCGGGCACGAAGTTCGGACTGGAAACAAATGGCCGTATCGAATCCATCTTGATGAGTTTGCCACCGCATGCACAATGGGCGTACGACTTCGTGCCGGCGCCGGATAGTGAGGAGGCCTTTACCCTTTCCATGCTTAAGCAGGGCGTGGATTGGTTGGCACATTGACAACGTATTATATCACATAGCGAATGGTTTCTTTCAATCGATTTACGCTGGCCAACGGCTTGCGCGTATTAGTACATCAGGATAATGCTACGCCCATGGCTGTAGTGAATATGCTATATGATGTAGGTGCCCGTGATGAAAACCCCGAGCAAACGGGGTTCGCGCATCTGTTCGAACACTTGATGTTCGGCGGGTCGGTGAATATCCCACATTTCGACGGACCGTCACAAGCGGCAGGGGCACAGAACAATGCATTTACCAGCAACGATATCACCAATTACTATATTACGCTGCCTGCAGCGAACCTAGAAACCGCTTTTTGGTTAGAAAGCGACCGGATGCTATCGCTCGCATTCAGTGAGAAAAGCCTCGATGTGCAACGGAATGTGGTATGTGAGGAATTTAAACAACGTTACCTCGACCAACCTTACGGCGATGTTTGGCTGCGGCTACGGCCCATGGCCTACGAAGTTCATCCCTATCGGTGGGCGACCATCGGAAAAAAACTCAGCCACATCGAAGAAGCGAAAATGGACGATGTAAAAGCGTTCTTTGCGAGGCATTACACGCCGGCAAACGCTTACCTGGTAGTTGCCGGGAATGTCGAAACCGAGACTGTAAAGGCACTCGCCGAGAAATGGTTCGGTGACATCCCCGCGGGCCAAAAGCCCCTGCGCCATCTTCCGCCGGAACCTGCACAGTTAGAAGCTCGCCGCGAGGTCGTACATGCTGACGTGCCACAAAATGCAATATATATCGCATTCCACAGTCCTGCGCGTAACGATGCGGCCTATTATGCTGTTGATCTGATTACGGATTTACTTTCGCAAGGGCCTTCGTCTCGGCTTTACCGCCGGTTGGTGAAGGAAAATGAACTGTTTAGTGACATCAACGCATACCAAATGGGGAGTATAGATCCCGGCTTGGTGGTGGTGGAAGGAAAACCCCTGCCGAATGTTTCCGTAGAGCAAGCTGAAGAGGCAATCTGGGAACAGCTGGAGCAACTTTGCGCGGACTCGATTGAACCTTACGAGTTGAAGAAGGTAAAAAACAAAATCGAGTCGACCATGGTCTTCGCAGAGATGGCGCTATTAGAGAAGGCCATGAACTTAGCCTATTTTGAGCTGCTGGGCGATGCGGACCGATTTAACCATGAAACGGATCGGTACCTTGCGGTTACTGCCGCAGACATCCAACAGCAGGCCAAAAAACTATTTAGGAAAGAAAACTCATCTACCCTGATCTATTTATCCAATGCACATGCTCAATAGAACAATAGCTCCCGGACATTTCCCTACAACACGGTTTGATCTCATTAAACCTCAGCACGTGACCTTCTCAAATGGTTTACAGGCTTTCTTTTTTGATGCGGGTGAACAGGAACTGGTACGGATTGAGTGGATTACAGGAAATGTATTCACGGCGGAAAATCGAGCGTTGTTGAATACGTGTGTGTGTGATATGCTATTGGAAGGTACGACTGCCCATAGCAGCGCGCAGCTTGCCGAGCATGTCGATTTCCATGGTGCTTTCCTGGTACCGTCGTTTGGATACGACCACTCGTCGCTGACCTTGTTTTCACTCAATAAACACCTGCCCACATTGCTGCCGCTGGTACAGGAGGTGCTAACCGGTTCGATTTTCCCTGATAACGAATTGTCGACCTATATTCGCAACAGCGCCCAAAAACTGCAAGTTTCCCTGAAGAAGAACAGCTTCGTGGCCCGACGGCAGTTCAACCGTTCGGTATTTGGAGAAAGCCGTTACGGATATACACCAGACCTGATTGATTATAAACATATTAACCGTGATGATTTACGGTCACTATTTAGGAAGCAATATCAGCCGGTAAACGGCACCTTGATCGTGTCTGGTAAGGTGACAGATGAGGTAATCCGTATGTTGGAGCGGCTCTTCGGCGAGGGGTGGCAAAACGCAGCGGAAGGTATAGCACCCAATGTGTCGCCTGCCTTCGTGCCGGTTTCGACGAAGGCGCCGATCGTGGTAGAGCGCGCCGATGCGTTACAATCAGCGATTAGGCTTGGTGGCCCCAGCATCCAACGGTCGCACCTTGATTTTCCGGGTTTGCAAGTGGTCAACACCCTGCTTGGTGGCTATTTTGGTTCGCGGTTGATGGCCAACATACGTGAAGATAAAGGTTATACCTATAACATTGGCTCCGGCTTAGCATCGCTCAAACATGGGGCGTTCTTTACCATCGCGTCAGAAGTTGGCGTGGATGTAACCGAAGCCACTTTGGTAGAAATTCAAAGAGAGGTCCGGCGATTGCGTGAGGAGCCGGTGCCGGCAGCGGAATTGGCACTGGTACGCAACTACATGATGGGCGCCATGCTCGGGAGCCTAGAGAATGTTTTTTCACATGCCGACAAGTTCAAGAATGCATATTTCTCGGGCCTGGGATTGGATTATTACAGCTATTATACCGATGTGGTGAATTCAATTACGCAAGAAGAAGTGCAGCGTCTCGCAAACGCCTATCTGGATTACGACAAGATGGTAAAGGTGGTTGTAGGGAAACTTAGTTAATTGTCAATGGTCAATTGTTAATTGAATTGACCGCTAACAATTAAAAAACGGCTGACAGAATTAACAACTGACCATTAAGAATTACTCTTAAGCACCTCAAATAAGGCCTTTCCCTTTAGCAGGCACTCGTTGTATTCTCTTTCGGGATCGGCGTTGTCGGTAATAGCCCCGCCGGTATGGAATGATAAGTAGCCATTTTCGGCGTTGTATAAAAGCGTGCGGATAACCACGCTGAAGTCGTAGTTGCCCTGGGGACTGAAATAACCTAGCGCTCCTGAATACACGCCCCTGCGACTGTTTTCATGCCGGTCAATCAACTTCATCGCACTGATTTTGGGTGCGCCTGTCATGGAACCCGGAGGAAAGGTGTTCTGCAACGTCTCAACCATTCCCACATGGGGTCGTATTTCGCAGGTAACGGTAGAAATGAGCTGATGCACCTGCTTAAAGCTGTGGATTTTCAACAGTTGCTCGGCCCGTACCGTACCTGGCGATGCGCTCCGCGTAAGGTCATTGCGCACCAGATCGACAATCATGATGTTCTCACTGATTTCTTTCGGATTGGAGGCTAAAGCGACCTTAATTCGCTCATCCTCGATGGCGTCTTTGCCCCGTGGCGCAGTGCCTTTTATCGGTTGGGATAGTAGCCTATTGCCATTTTTAGACAAGAAGCGCTCTGGCGAGGCCGAGAGGATATAGTTGTGGCCGAATTTGAAAAAACATGAAAAAGGCGTGGGCGAAATCTCGTTGAGCCGGCGGTATGCCGCAAGCGGATTGAGCTGTGCATTTTCGGCATAAAATTCCTGGCAGAGGTTTACTTCATAGGCATCCCCCTGGCGGATGTGGCGTTGCAAATCGTTAAATGCGGCAAAATATGCCGATTTGTTCATGCGATATTTTAACCGCCCTTCAAACCCCGGCGATTCCTCAACCGGCTGGGTGGAGTGGATTTGATCGACGATACGCTGTGGGTCGCGACCTTTGATTTCCGCATTGAACTGTCCGATGAGCAGCGTATATTCCGGCACGAAAAAATAGGCATCTGGAAATCTTGTCCGGTTTGGGTGACGCGATTCGAGGTCCTCCAGTTCATTTTTTAGATCATACCCCAAATATCCCGGGACCCATGTGTTCGGATAGCCATCGAGAAACTGCTGCAACGCCCCGAATGTGTTTTCGCCATCAGACACGAAAGATGCATGAGCTCCTACGGCGAGAAACACATTGATGTTTCCATGGTTATCGCGGTAGCCATTGGAGTCGAGGTAGCAAACATGTTCAAATTGCGCTGCCCATTGCAGCGCTTTTTGGATAAATGTCTCACTATCGTCCAGGTGGCACGCTAAAGATACCATGGTAGTGTTAGCTCAATACCAGCGTCTGTTTACGATCGGGACCGACAGAGAGGTACCGGATCGGAACCCCGAGGTGGCGCTCTAAATACGCGATATAATCTTGGAGCGTTTGTGGTATTTGGCTGGTTTCCGTAATCGGACAGAGGTCTTCATTCCAGCCCGGTAATGCTTCGTACACCGGCTCGGGCGGTACACTGATGATATCGTAGGGCATGTAATCAATTTTTTTGCCATTTTGAATGTAATGGGTACAAACGTGTATGGTGTCGAATCCACTCAACACGTCGGCTTTGGTCATCACCAACTCGGTCACCCCATTGAGCATGATGGCGTATTTGAGTGCCGGAAGGTCAATCCACCCTGTACGCCGTGCTCGCCCGGTGGTAGCACCGAACTCATGGCCCAATTGACGGAGTTTTTCGCCGGTCTCATCTTCAAGTTCAGTAGGGAACGGACCGCCGCCTACCCGCGTACAGTAGGCTTTGAAAATGCCAATGACTCCGCCAATCTTCGCAGGCGAAATACCCAGGCCGGTACAGGCACCGGCTGTTGTGGTGTTGGAAGAGGTGACAAAAGGGTAGGAGCCGAAATCGATATCCAACAGCGTGCCTTGCGCGCCTTCCGCGAGGATGCTTTTCCCGTCGTTGAGGTATTGGTTTACCAAATGCTCGCTATCAACATGCGGAATGGTCTTGAGGAATTCAATGGCTTCCAAGAAGGCCTGCTCGCGCTCGCTGAAGTCGGGGATATCGCCATAATGGGATAGGATGGATTTATGTTTTTCAACCAAGCGTTGATAACGGTCCATAAAATCAGGCAGGGTGGTGTCGCCTACGCGTAAACCATTCCGCCCCGTTTTATCCATGTACGTCGGACCAATACCTTTAAGGGTGGAGCCGATTTTGCCAGCGCCCATTTTACTTTCTGATGCGGCATCAAGCAATTGATGAGTAGGCAAAATGAGGTGCGCCTTGCGGGCTACGACCAACGTGCCGGCTGCTACCGGATCGAAGCCATTATTCTTGAGGGCGTCCAGTTCCCTCTTCAGGATAATCGGGTCGATAACTACCCCGTTGCCAATGAGGTTGAGGGTGCCCGTATTGAAAACGCCCGAAGGGATGGTATTCAATACATATTTTTGGTTGTCAAATTCCAGGGTATGCCCGGCGTTCGGACCGCCTTGGAAGCGGGCAATCATGTCGTATTTCGGACAAAGTACATCCACAATCTTGCCTTTTCCCTCGTCGCCCCATTGCAGGCCTAGAAGCACATCAACTCGCATAGTTTTATCAGCGTTGAAAAATTAAAAATATTAACGAATGAAATCGGGGCAAATCTAACATTATTTTGAAACTATAACCCCTTTAAATCGAAAAGGGATATGCCGTGCCATAACGGCGCGCCTATTGGATGGGGTAGCGTCATTACAGGTGCTCAATTGGAGGTCACCAATTCATTTCTGTTTACCGTAGTTGCCGATGGGTCAGTGGCTTTTTTTTCCGAACAGTCGCTACAGACGCCATATAGATTCAGTGAATGGTGTTTGATTTCGAATTTCAGGAGCTCGCCCACCAAGCTTTGTATTTGGTGGATGCGTGGGTCGCAAAACTCCACAACCTTACCACATTCGATACAGATAATGTGGTCGTGCTGCTTGTATCCATAAGATTTCTCGAATTGGGCCATGTTTTTGCCAAATTGGTGTTTGGTCACCAAATCGCAAGAAACCAGGAGTTCCAGTGTATTGTATACCGTGGCCCGGCTTACGCGGTACTTTTTATTTTTCATGTGGATATACAGCGATTCCACATCAAAATGGTCGTTTCTGGAGTAAATCTCTTCAAGAATAGCGTAGCGCTCGGGCGTTTTGCGCAGCCCTTTGTTTTCCAAGTACGCCTCGAAAATTTTTTTTACCGTTTGATAGTTTTCCGTTTGAGTCATCATCCGAAAGTTAATGGTACAAATTTACACAATATCGTCCTCATATACAAACGCCGTTAATGGCTTCAACTGTTCGAATCAAAACGGGTAATCCCGGTGATTCCCTTGATTTGCGCAAGGTGCTTAATTAGGTTTTCCAAGTGCGCGGTATCATTGACGAAAATCATAATGGATCCTTCAAAAATACCCTCATTACTTGAAATGGTGATGGAACGGATATTCACCTTGAAATCGTCCGATATCACTTTAGTGATTTTATTGACCAAACCGACATCATCTATACCCACAATACGCAAACCGGTGAGGAATGCCAGCTCTTTTTGCGACGTCCACTTAGCTTTAACAATGCGGTAGCCATAATTGGCCATCAGCTTAGCGGCGTTGGGGCAGTTGGTGCGGTGTATCTTGATGCCATCATTGACCGTGATAAAACCAAACACGTCATCGCCGGGGATGGGATTGCAGCATGGCGATAATGTATAGTCAATTTTCTGCAGGTCGTCTCCAATCAACAGTGTTTCGTGGTCTCTTTTGTTGATTTTATCAACAAGTCCGCTGATGTGCGAATTAAACTGCTGGCCGTGCTGATGCTCGACTGTTTTTTCGCTGTGGGCAAAATCCTTGAGGTTTTTTATGTCTATTTCGCCCTTTGCAACGTTGTAAAATAGATCCTGTGATGACGGGAACTTGAAGAACATCGTTAATTTGTTGATGTTTTCCGTGTTGTAAGTGATTTTCAGCGACTTTAACTTCCGCTCAAGAATTTCCTTACCGTCTTCAGCTACGCGTCTTTTTTCTTCTTTAAGGGCCGATTTTATTTTAGATTTAGCTTTGGCAGTTACCACAAAGCTAAGCCAGTCTTCTTTGGGGGTCTGTTTGCTCGACGTGATGATTTCCACTTGGTCGCCATTTTGCAGGTGGTGGCTCAGCGGCACCAATTTATGGTTTACTTTGGCTCCGATACAGCTTGCCCCCAGATCGGAGTGTATTTCAAAGGCAAAGTCGAGCGCTGTCGCGTTGTGGGGTAGCTGGATAAGTGCTCCTTTGGGTGTGAAGATGAAAATTTCATCAGAGAAGAGGTTCATCTTGAAATCGTCGAGGAAATCCATTGCATTGGATTCCGGATTGCTGAGCACCTCCCGAACCTTCTGTATCCATTGGTCCAGTCCGCTGTCTGAATTGGATTCCTTGTATTTCCAATGGGCAGCGAACCCTTTTTCGGCAATTTCATTCATCCGGATGGTCCGTATCTGTACTTCCACCCATTGGCCCTTAGGGCCCATCACCGTAGTGTGCAGCGACTCATAGCCGTTGGCCTTGGGCGATGATACCCAATCGCGCAAGCGGTCGGGATTGGGCCGGTAAAGGTCTGTTACGATCGAATAAGCTTTCCAGCAATCCGCTTTCTCATTGTCTTGCTCTGAGTCGATGATGATGCGGATGGCAAACAGGTCGTACACTTCTTCGAATGGAATGGATTTTTTTCGCATTTTATTCCATATCGAATAAATGGACTTCGGTCTGCCAAACACGGATGCATTAATCCCTTGTTCGTGGAGTATTTCGTTGATGGGACCTACGAAATTAAGGATAAATCGTTCTCGTTCCGCTTTCTTTTCGTTCAGCTTTTTGGCGATGAATTTATAGGTGTCCGGGTCGGTGTACTTCATGGAAAGATCTTCCAATTCGGACTTGATGGCATATAGCCCCAGGCGATGGGCGAGGGGCGCGTATAGATAGGAGGTTTCAGAGGCGATCTTCAGCTGCTTATCGCGCGGCATGAAATCCATCGTGCGCATGTTATGCAACCGGTCGGCTAGTTTGATAAGGATAACCCGTACATCATCTGCCAACGTAAGGAGCATCTTGCGGAAATTCTCTGCCTGTATCGAACTGTTGGGGTCGAATATGCCCGAAATCTTGGTGAGGCCGTCAATGATGCGTGCGACCTTTTTGCCAAACTCGCGTTCCACATCCTCCAACGTAATATACGTGTCTTCCACCACGTCGTGCAGGAGGGCACATACGATGGAGGTCGTGCCCAAACCAATCTCTTCCGCTGCAATCTGCGCAACAGCAATCGGATGGTAGATGTAGGGCTCGCCCGATTTGCGGCGCATATCCTTATGGCTCTCAAGTGCCATATCAAATGCCCTACGTATCATCTGTTTATCGCCACGCTGCAGCGTGGGCTTGCAAGCCCGTAGCAATGCGCGATATCGCTTACGTATCTCTTTGCTTTCGGCCGCTAAATCAATCACCAATTCTTTCATACATATCGCCCTGCTCTTTATGGTCGAGAATTTCTATATTTCCGCTATACAAGTTGTCTCTCAATGGTCGCGGAGAGACCGATAAAGTTGCTTTTTTATTTGACGCGATTATAATTGCATATAAAAGCAACTTTATCTAAGTTTGTATAGTTGTAGTATGCGTAAATGTACGGATAATTATTGAATAATGTATCATACGGCCTTCCTTCGATTGGTGTTTTTTGTAGGCTTGGCATCGCTGGCAAATGGGGTGCGCGCACAAGATACATTGTCGCACCCGCCCGATAGCCAGCGCTCCCAACGGCACATGGTGGCTACTACGGTGGTCGATGGCGAACGGGTACCCTGGATGCTGATTCCGGAGGTAACCGTAACGCGCAGGCGGGTATTCAAGAGTCCGGAAGATAAGGCGCGTTACTTGCGGTTGCGGTACAATGTGATCAAGGTATTGCCATACGCCAAATACGCACAAGACAGGTACCAGCAATTGTACCGCGATTTGGCAGTTACAGAAAACCGACGTGACCAAAAGCGATTGGTCAAAACATGCGAAAAGGAAATTAAGGATATGTTTAATCGCGAAGTGAAGAACCTAACCATTTCGCAGGGCGAAATACTGATTAAGCTTATCGACCGCCAAACGGGAAATTCGAGTTATGAAGTCGTGAGGGATTTACGTGGGGGGGTAACCGCCTTTTTCTACCAATCGGTAGCCCGTGTTTTTGGACACAACCTCAAAAACACATACAGCGCGGAAGAGGATTTCGAGATAGAAAACATTATACGCAGTCTTGAGCGTCGCCCGTCTTACGGGTATTTTTAACGATATGGATAAAAACAAACTGGATTTACTGGTCGTCGCGGTGCATCCCGACGACGCTGAGTTAGGCTGTGGCGGAACCATTGTGAAGCATGTACAAATGGGAAAGAAGGTGGGCGTTGTCGATCTCACCCGTGGCGAATTGGGCACGCGTGGTACCGCTGAGTCGCGTGATGAAGAAGCCGCCCAAGCCGCCGAAATATTGGGGTTGTCGGCCCGCGAGAATCTTGGCTTACGCGACGGCTTTTTCCGTAATGATGAGCCCCACCAGTTGGCGGTTATACAAGCAATACGCAAATACCAACCCGACATGATCATTTCCAATGCGTTGGTTGATCGCCACCCTGACCACGGGCGGGCTGGAGACCTCGTCAACGATGCGGTTTTCCTGGCCGGTCTGCGGAAAATAGAAACGCACCTGGAAGACGGTACGCCACAATCCCCCCATCGCCCGCGGTTGCTGCTGCAATTCATCCAGGATTACTACATCAAGCCGGATATTGCGGTGGATGTAACGGATCAATGGGCAGATAAAATAAAGGCTATCAAAGCTTACCGTTCGCAATTCCATAGTGATACTTACGCACCCGATGAGCCGGAGACGTATATCTCGAAACCAGATTTCATGGAATACATTGAAGGGCGTGCCAGGGAATACGGCAAATACATTGGCGCGAAATATGCCGAAGGGTTTACCTGCCGGCGGTTACTTGGGGTAGACGACTTGTTTATGTTGAAGTAACAAGCCCCGCTATACCGCAAAGCTCTCCCCACAGGCGCAAGTACGCGACGCGTTGGGGTTGTGGAATTCAAAACCTTTGCCATTGAGACCGTCCGAATAGTCCAATTCGGTGCCTGCAAGGTACAGGTACGATTTAATGTCTAAGCATATTTTGATGCCCTTGTCTTCAAATACCTGGTCGCCCTTTTTTTCCTCGTTGTCAAAGTCCAAACGATAGCTTAATCCGGAACAACCGCCGCTCTCTACCGCTACGCGTATAAAATAGGCGTCGTCGTAATTTTCCTTGGCGAGAATATCAAGGATACGCTGTTTTGCTTTTTCTGTTACTGTTACCATATTCATTATGCATATCGTACTTCCATCTGCCGTCCCTCCGGCTATTCGATTCCCCGAAGAACGTTGCAGGGCCGTTCAATCGAACGAGTAGGCAAATATCGGAATATTTGTTGACTAAAGCAGCCCTTTCAAGGTTTACTATGTGTCATTTTTTTGAGGGTCAGGTACGGGAATTAACCTTAGAATTAAAAAATTTACTCAAATAGTTTACGTACTTTTGCCCTATGACCACCGGGCATTCGGAAAAAAGTAGATGGAACGTAAGGCGATGGCTGCGTTTCTTGATTGGTGGCCAGGCGTTCTCATTAGAGAACCGATTACTGAATTCGGTTTGCCTCGCTGCCATGTTTATCATGGTTTTCAATATCCCGTTCAACTATTTTTCAGGGTTGAAGATCACGTCCTTTATATTTGCGGTTTTTACCGCGCTCGTTGGCTTGGCCTATTACTTGGGGCGTTTCAAGCAGCGGGTAGTATGGGGAGTGATCATTGCGTCCGGTGTAGGTATTTTCATGTTTTCGATAAATTATTTCTTCAGTGCGGGAGTGCACGGCGCCTCGCTGCTGACGTTTATGCTATCGTTCATTCTGATCATCATCATGTCGCCCAAAATGCTATACAAATGGTGGGTAACCCTCTTTTTGTTGGTCGTTATCGGGCTGTTAGTGGTGGAGTATTATTATCCTCAAACGATAATGGTTACTTACGCCAACAATAGGGCTCACTTTATCGATATGGCCTTCGCCTACGCGACGGGCATTTTCGTCTGTTTTTTCAGTTTAGCATACCTCAAACAGGCGTATAACCGCGAAAAGGTTTCTGCAGAACGGAAATCGGTTGCGTTGACCAAGTTGAATGACGAAAAGCTGAAATTATTCTCGATTATCTCGCACGATTTACAGGCGCCGTTGGCATCGTTACACAGCTATGTACGATTGGTGGCCAGTGACCGGCTGACGGCTGACGAGCGTAAACAAGTGGAAAGCGGGCTGGCCAATGCACTCCACGGTTCGCAGGAAATGCTGTCCAACATGTTGGTATGGTCGCAAAACCAACTGAGTGGATTCCGCTTGGCGTTGGTACGGAATAACATCGAGCAGGTGCTGAAGCCGGTTATAGACGTACAAAAGATTTATGCGAACCAAAAAGATATTTTGCTCGAAGCAGACATAGACAGCTCCCTGTACGCATTGGTAGACCGCGATATGTTGCAGCTGATTATCCGTAACCTCCTTGCCAACGCCATCAAGTTTACGTTGCCCGGGGGGCATATCCGCGTAACGGGCATCCGCACCGGTGCGGGATGCGGGATCATGGTAGCGGATAGCGGCATCGGCATGGATAAAGCACAGCAGGCGGAGCTGTTTACCTTGAAAACCCGGTCTACGTACGGCACGAACAACGAGCGGGGCATCGGCCTCGGGTTGTTTCTATGCAATGAATACGCGCAAGCATTTAACGGTACGTTGACAGTCGAGAGTGAAGAGGGCAGGGGCACCACGTTCCACTTGAAGTTACCTGAAGATGTTTGATTCAAATGCCCATGTTTTTATTTTCAAAAATACGACCTTAGATCAACTGACCGAGGTGGCTGTGGCGTTAGCCGGCGCGGACGCAACACCGATTGAACCGCGGACGATCCTGTCGGTACAACCCGAAGAAATTACGGTAGATACCGGCGTATTTACCTGCCGTACGGCAGATGGCCGACGCAGACGGGTGGCGGTAGCGCAGGATGCTGACGGCATTACCGTATCGAGTGACGATGCCGCGACTGCGGGCGGGCTCACCGTGTATGAATCGGCGGTGCTGATAGCCATTGTGCGACGCGACGAACTGGGCGTTTTTTACCGCCCGGCGCTGCGCTACCAACAGATCAAACAAGCGGCTGTAGCCTACGGGCTCGAACATGAGCCCGACCTTGAACGTTATTTTCTTCCTGCATTTATTGACGGCCAATTGGTTATACAGCCCCGAATAGCCGGACTACTACCGCTGAACTCCGTAAAACTGCTGGACCTGGGGAACCAAGCCGATAATCAGGCTAAGCACCCCCCCGGTATACCCCGTGCATCTGAAGAACACGTAATCGTTTTCAGCAAGCATAAATATTACCGGCATATCCGTGTGGACGTTATGAAAGTAGGACGTACCAAAGCCGGCAAGTTAAAGCCGCCATTCATTCGGTTGCAGCCGCTTGAGCTCATTTCGTCGACACTGGATGTCGGTGAAGCCAAACTTTTCGCCGCGATAGCAGCTATCCAGCAAATCACCGAAGGCGACCGAAGAGCGGCCGATTTCACCGCATTGCAGACCATTGTGAAACACGGTGCCAACTACCCGTTTTATTACCATGACGATGAAATAGGCGAGACATTCTCCTCCAAGACACTGGCGCCAATAAAGGTGGCGATTGCACCGCGCAGCGTTCGTTTATCCGTTCGCGCGGCGGGTCCATTCTATCGCATTACCGGCGTTTTCACTGTCAATGGGCAGGTGTACCCGTTACATGAACTGCCCCGTCGTTTCGGATACTTTTTGCGTTTTAAGGATACCCTGTATCTGCTGGATGGGACGGCGTTGCTGGGTGTGGTTTGCCTACTGAAAGAACAGGGTGGCCAATTGCTTATTCACGCGAGCAAATACCGGGAATTCCGGCGGGCGTTTGTGGACAAACTTTCGACCGTCATCCCCATTGAATACCCCGATATCAAATCCGGCACACCGGGGCAGCTCCGGGAGGGCGGGTTTTCGGTTATGCCGGAACGGCTGCTTTACCTGTCCGATTTCGGTAATCACGTGATGATTATTCCGGTGGTTCGGTATGGGGAAGCCGAAGTGGCTATCCGTACGGAAAACCAGTTAGCTGCCATCGATGGGAAGGGCAACGACTTCAGTATACCCCGGGATGCCGATTTCGAACAGGCGTTCATCACCTTGCTGATGAAGCAACACCCGCATTTGCCCGAGCAGCTGGATAATCAATTGTATTATTTCTACCTGCACAAAAAGCATTTCCTCGATGAAGCGTGGTTTTTGTCGGCATTTGACGCATGGCACGAAGCGGGTATTGAAGTATATGGATTCAACGAGCTTACAAACAACGACTTGAACCCGCATCGGGTCTCGATAGACATCAAGGTGATCAGCGGGATAAACTGGTTTAATGCCACCTATGATGTGCGTTTCGGCAAAGCGAAAGCTTCGCTCAAAAAAATCCAGGCCGCGTTACGCAATAAACGCAAATACGTGGCGCTGGATGACGGTTCCAAGGGTGTTCTTCCACAGGAATGGATCGACCGGTTTTCAGCTTACTTCCAAGCCGGCGATGTGGTAGACGACGAAACGATCCAGTTTGCTAAAGCCAATTTCGAAACGGTGGCCACGCTGTTCGACCGAGCAGCATTGGATACCGCCGCAGCTGCCGAAATCGAAGCGTTACGGGAACGGGTAGCGAATTTTGAAGCGATGCCCGACGTACCCTCACCCAGAGGGATCAACGTCTCACTTCGCCGCTACCAACAACAGGGGCTGAACTGGCTCACCTTTCTGGATACGTTCCAGTTCGGGGGGATCTTGGCCGATGAAATGGGCTTAGGGAAAACCGTTCAGATTATTGCTTTTATGCTATCACAGCGTGAAAGCGGCCGGCTCGGCACCGATCTTGTTGTTGTTCCGGCCACGTTGGTTTTCAACTGGGAGCGGGAGCTGGCTACCATCGCCCCGACGTTGCGGGTATTGACGCTTTACGGTTCAAATCGACTGAAAAATACCGCTTCCTTCGGCGGTTACGACGTGGTGTTGACTTCTTACACCACCTTATTATCCGATATCCGGTTCCTTAAAGGCTTCCTGTTCAACTATGTGTATCTGGATGAATCCCAGCACATCAAGAACCCCGAATCGCAACGGTATAAAGCGGCAAGGCTATTGCAGGCCCACAACCGCATTGCCATCAGTGGAACGCCTTTTGAAAACAGTTCTTTCGATCTGTACGGGCAGTTATCATTCGCCTGCCCCGGTCTATTGGGCGACAGGCGATATTTCCGGGATGTATACAGTAAACCAATCGACCAGTTCAAAAACCGAAAGCGGCGAAACGAGTTGCACCGGAAAATACAGCCGTTTATGTTGCGGCGTACCAAGCAAGATGTCGCGACCGAATTGCCCGAAAAAGTGTACCGGGTGTTATACAGCGAGATGGGCGACGAGCAGCGCAAAATATACGGCGCCTATGAGCGGGAGTTCCGTGATTTTGTCTGTGCCCTTTCGGGCGATGAGCTGGATAAAAGCCCCATGCACGTGCTGCGTGGACTGACACGCTTGCGGCAGATCTGCAACTCGCCCGCATTGTTGCCGGATGGTATGTTGAATAAAGCCAACTCTGCCAAAATCGAATTGTTAAAAGAGCAGGTGAGCGATAAGGCGCCTCATCATAAGCTCGTTATATTCTCCCAGTTTGTATCGATGCTACACCTGGTGGGGGAGATGCTGACAGAAATAGGTGTGCGTTTTGTGAGCCTCACGGGCGGCACAAAACAACGCGGAGAAGTAGTCCGTACGTTTCAGGAGGACCCCAACGTGCGGGTTTTTCTCGTCAGCCTCAAAGCCGGCGGCACCGGATTGAACCTCACCGCAGCAGAGGTGGTGTATCTCATCGACCCATGGTGGAATCCGGCCGTAGAAGAGCAAGCTATCGATCGCGTGCATCGTATCGGCCAAAACAAAAGCGTTGTGGCCTACCGCTTGGTTACGCCCGACAGCGTGGAGGAGAAGGTACTGGCAATGCAGCAGGCAAAGGCCACGTTAGCCGATGGTTTGTTGAACAGCGACAGCTCGTTTTTCCAGGTGCTGAACCGCGAAAAGCTATTAAGCCTGTTGTGATCAAAACTACCGGCTGAATGTTAATTCATTTTGGAAAACTTTGGCGTATTTACGTTTATCGAGTTTATATAGCCTTGCGGCACGATAGGATACGCCACGTTGAAACTCAGACAGCTCCTTCAAGATATCATAATTCAACATCTTCTTACGGAAATTACGCTTGTCGAGCTTGCGCCCCCAAATGGCTTCGTAAAGTTGTTGCAGCTGCGTAAGGGTGAACTTTTCAGGCAACAGCTCGAATGCAATTGGGCTATAGCTGATTTTTCGACGTACTTTCTGGATGCTCTTATCAATGATGTGGCGATGGTCGAAACCCAGTTCCGGCAGGTCGTTTAAGGCGTGCCACACCGCTTGCCGGGCATAATCCGTTATCGGTTCCGGATGGCTTTTCAGGTCGTCGAGTCGCACCAGGGCGTAGTAGGCAACGGTTACAATGCGCCCCTGTGGATGGCGCTTCAGGTCACCGAACGTATACAATTGCTCCATATAGATATCGCGCAAACCCGTGTGTTCATAGAGTATCCGCTTTACGGCATCGTCGATGTTCTCGTTATTTTCCACAAAAAAGCCCGGAAGCGCCCACCATCCTTTAAAGGGGTACTCGTTGCGTTCAATAAGCAACACTTTCAACTCACCCTCGTGGAAACCGAAGATAACGCAGTCTGTGGTAAATGTCGATTGTAAATGTGGTAAATTTGATTGCAAAGCCGCTCGTGTTTTGTCTATTAATTTTATTTGCTTACTTCCGCTTTAAATGCATCTCCTGATGGCAGAAAGGAGACCGATCATTCCGTTTTATATCGTATGATTGTATTGCATATAAAAGCAAATTTATCTAAGTTTGCTCACTTTAAACCTTTCGAGTAGAAAAATAATTCTAGAAAAATTTAATAGTGTAACAAATACACACTATATTCGTGCTGCTAATTTACAAAAGATTATTAGAAAAGTGCAAAGCATAATGAAAGTCGGGGTTTTTACCTCAGGTGGTGACGCCCCGGGGATGAATGCCTGTATCCGGGCCGTGGTCCGGACCGCGTTGCACGCCGGTAAATCCGTAGTGGGCATCTATCAGGGCTACCAGGGAATGATCGATGCCAATTTCCAGGAGATGAACAGCCGGTCGGTAAGCAACATCATCCAGCTTGGCGGAACGATTCTCAAAACGGCAAGGTGCGCGGCCTTCCGCACCAAGGAGGGCAGGCAACAGGCTTACGATCACATTAAGGATGCTGGCATCGATGCGCTCATTGCGATAGGGGGCGACGGTACCTTTACGGGGGCAGAGGTTTTTTCACGTGAGTTTGGTATCCCCGTGATATGTATACCCGGTACGATAGACAATGACCTGTACGGGTCTGACTTCACCTTGGGCTACGATACGGCCACCAATACGGTCATCGAGGCAATCGATAAGATACGCGATACGGCGGCTTCGCACGATCGCTTATTCTTCGTGGAAGTAATGGGGCGCGACTCGGGCTGCATTGCGTTAAATGCCGGCATTGCTGGCGGTGCGGAAGCGATATTACTGCCCGAGAAGGCAACAGGTATCCAAACCTTATGTGATCAACTCGAGGTTGCCGCGAAGGGCAATAAATCGTCTACCATCGTGATTGTTGCCGAAGGTGAGGAAAATGGGGGAGCGTATAATGTAGCGAAGGAGGTAAAGCAACGCTTTGATTTCTACGACACGAAAGTGACCATTCTAGGGCACCTTCAGCGGGGCGGGTCGCCCAGTAGCTTTGACCGGGTGTTGGCCAGTCGGCTGGGTTATGCCGCTGTACAACGCCTGCTTGCGGGCGAAACCCGGATGATGGTTGGGTTACGGGGCAACGAAATAAAAACAACGCCCCTTGAAGACGTGCTGAACAAGAAGGTGTTCAAGCTGAGTAAAGATATGTTGGAAATGATGGAGGTATTGTCCATATGATCGCAGTGGTGTTCAGCGGTTCGAGGTTTTCCGATTGGCGATTGGCCGAAAAGGGAAAGATTGTGACCGGTTTCCGGACGATGGGGATAAATCCCTACCTGCACGATGAACGTTTTATCCTGCAGCTGCTGAACAAAAACAACAACCTCATCAATTACGCCGAGAAAATCAGGCGGATCTATTTCTTCGGCGCGGGTTCATCCTCGCCCGAAAGGAAGGATAAAATAGCCTCGGTCTTCAAACAGTTCTTCAAAAATGCGAAAGTAGCGGTTGACCACGATGTTAAAGCATCTGCTATCTCTACGTTCGGCGACAGTAAAGGACTCATCGGTATTCTGGGTAGCGGGTCGAATGCAGCCTATTTTAACGGCAGGCGGACCAGCGACAATAATTTTGGGCTCGGGTATATTTTGGCCGATGAAGGGTCGGCCAATTGGATAGGCCGCATGCTGCTGAAGAGCTTTCTCAATGAAACCATGCCCGAGGATTTACTTGATAAATTTGTGGCAAGATACCCGTTGGATCGTAAGGTTATCATGGATAAAGTGTATAACCAGGCGAACCCCACACTGTTCCTGACGTCATTTGCCGATTTTGTGATGGAAAATCACAAACATCGTTTTGTGAAAAAAACCATCTATCACGGATTGAAATTATACGTGGAGACATACCTCTTGCCGCTTACCAAACAATACCCCGGCATGACCGTTAACTTTACGGGGAGCGTGGCCGCAGGGTATGAGGAATGGTTGCGGGATGTAGCCTGCAAATACGATATCGCTATTGGTACGGTCATCAAGGAGCCTATACATAATTTGTTGAAATACTATTTAAATAAAAACTAATACAAAAATGAAAATTGGAATCAATGGATTCGGCCGGATTGGCCGCTTAGCATTCAGGGCAGCAGTAAACCGCCCGGGTATCGAAATTGTTGGGATAAATGACCTCGTTGAGCCAGATTATTTGGCATATATGCTGAAATATGACTCCACCCATGGAAAATTTGATGGTACCGTGGAGGTCAAAGAGGGCCATCTCGTTGTAAACGGAAAAACCATCCGTGTAACCGCTGAAAGGGACCCTGCCAACCTCAATTGGGGCGAAGTGGGTGCTGAAGTTATCATCGAGTCTACCGGTTTCTTCCTCACCAAGGAGACTGCACAGAAACACATCGACGCCGGTGCGAAGAAAGTGGTGATGTCTGCCCCTGCGAAAGACGATACGCCTACATTCGTAATTGGCGTGAACCATAAAGAGCTGAAATCGGACCAGACCATCGTATCTAACGCATCGTGCACCACCAACTGCCTGGCGCCACTTGCGAAGGTACTGAATGACAATTTCGGTATCGTTGAAGGATTGATGAGTACCATCCATGCCGTTACTGCTACCCAAAAAACGGTAGATGGCCCGTCAGTGAAAGATTGGCGAGGCGGCCGCGGGGCTTACCAAAACATTATCCCTTCATCTACGGGCGCTGCGAAGGCAGTTGGATTGGTACTTCCAGAACTGCAAGGCAAGCTCACGGGTATGTCATTCCGCGTGCCTGTGCCCGACGTATCGGTGGTTGACCTCACCGCGCGACTGGAAAAACCAGCCACATACGAACAGATCAAGCAAGCCTACAAAGCGGCTTCAGAGGGCGAACTAAAAGGCATCCTCGGCTACACTGAAGATGCTGTCGTTTCGGAAGATTTTCGTGGCGATTCCCGTACGTCGATCTTCGACGCGGGCGCAGGTATCTCACTTAATGATAACTTCGTGAAAGTGGTGTCTTGGTATGACAATGAGTGGGGGTATTCCAATAAATTGGTCGACCTGGTTGAGCTTGTTGGCAAGGCGTAAGGAATAGCGTAAAGAAAAAGAAAGCCCTTCTCGATTTAAACCGAGAAGGGCTTTCTTTTTGTTGTTTAGCATATAGTCACATTAAAAAACCACCGCCCAACAAATCATCGCCTTCATAGAATACGGCAGATTGGCCAGGTGCGATCCCTTTTACCGCATGGTGGAAATCAACTTTCATATTGCCATCTTGTTGCACGAGGGTACTGGTCATGCCCGCATCTTTATACCGTATCTTGGTCACCGCCTCCATTGGCTGTTCGATGGCGGCGTATTTAACGAGGTTGACATTCTTTACGTACGCTTCGCGCCGTTGTAGTTCATGTTCATCGCCGAGTACTACCGTATTGCTTTCGGGTAAGATTTCCGTCACGAATATGGGCCGCCCCAGTGCAATCCCCAATCCTTTGCGCTGGCCCACGGTGTAGTAGGGGTAACCTTGGTGTTGGCCCACAACCGTTCCGTCGGTAAGTATGAAGTTGCCCGGCCCGATACGGTCGTCGATACCTTCCACACGGTGGCGTAGAAACGACCGGTAATCGTTGTCGGGTACAAAGCAGATCTCATAGCTTTCGGACTTATTGGCGAGCTCAAGTTGTCCCATCTCCGCTGCCAATTGCCTGATTTCGGCCTTGGTATAAGCGCCTAAAGGGAATTGGGTACGGGCGAGGTTCTCTTGCGAGACACCCCAAAGTACGTATGACTGATCCTTATGGGTATCCCGTCCTTTCGAAATGACGTAGCGTCCGTTCTCTTGTTGCCGGATATTCGCATAATGACCCGTGGCGATGAACTCACAATCCAGTTTATTCGCTCGTTTTAGTAAGGCCTCCCATTTAATATGGGTATTGCAGAGCACGCACGGATTCGGCGTCCGGCCCGCTAGATATTCTTCCACAAAATTATCGATAACAGAATCGCCAAACTCTCCACGGATATCCAATATATAATGCGGAAATCCG
The DNA here is from genome assembly GCF_035818675.1 of Parapedobacter flavus. NCBI lineage: Bacteria > Pseudomonadati > Bacteroidota > Sphingobacteriia > Sphingobacteriales > Sphingobacteriaceae > Parapedobacter > Parapedobacter flavus. The sequence goes on along the minus strand of NZ_JAYKZZ010000013.1, from coordinate 1,816 downwards.
AAAGACACGGCCAGTGCACGGGCGTCGTTGATGCTGTCTAGACTACAACAGCCCGTCTCTTTGGAAGAGCTTCCGGAAGAGGCGTAATCCCAGGTTTTCATCGTTAACCCGATGACCTCGTATCCCTGTTCATGAAGCATCACCGCCGCTACCGAACTGTCCACACCGCCGCTCATGGCCACCAATACTCTTCCTCTTTTACTCATTACTATGGATTAAAAATACAAAGGTACGGCTAATTTTTATTTCGGTATGTTTTCGCGTTGTCATTTTATCAACAACACAATCAGCCGCTTGCCGTTTGCCGCTGAATAAATTTCAAAAAAAGTTTTCTTAAATGAAAAAAGGCGCTACATTTGCAGTCCCAAAACAACCTTATTACGGTTGCAAATGCGGTACCATAGCTCAGTTGGTAGAGCAAAGGACTGAAAATCCTTGTGTCGCTGGTTCGAATCCAGCTGGTACCACGGAAAGCCTCACAGCGACGTGGGGCTTTTTTGTTGATGTTAAATCTATAGTTATTTATTCCGTATAAACCCAATGCTATTCCGTTTCCACGTCAATCCACACCGGAGCATGGTCGCTGGTCTTTACCCATCCGCGCACATCGCGGTCCACGCCGGCGGAACGCAATTTTGGTGCTATCGCTGGACTTAAAAGGAAATGGTCGATGCGCAGGCCGGCATCGCGGCCGAATGCGTTGCGGAAATAATCCCAATAGGTATAGACCGTTTGGTCGGGATACACCTGCCGGATGGCGTCCGTCCAGCCTTGTTCTGCCAATGCGGTAAACACAGCACGCGTTTCGGGCCTAAAAAGCGCATCATTGACCCACCGTTCGGGTCGATACACATCCGCTTCGGTGGGGATGATGTTGAAATCGCCGGTTAATATCGCCGGGCCACCTTGGTCGAGCAGCATTTGTGCGTGGCGAAGCAGACGATTCATCCAACTCAATTTGTAGTCGAATTTCGGGCCCGGAGCAGGGTTGCCGTTAGGAAGATACAGGCAGCCGATCAGTACGCCGTTGATTTTTGCCTCGATGTAGCGGCTGTGGGCATCTTCGGGATCGCCAGGCAGCACGCGGCAGGTTTCTTCGGGCAATCCGATACGGGAGAGGATAGCCACACCGTTCCAACTTTTCTGGCCATGCCAGATGGATTGATAGCCCGCATCGAGCAGCGCCGCTTCTGGGAAATTCTCCTGGATGGCCTTCAGCTCCTGTAAGCACACCACATCTGGTTGTGATTCTTCCAGCCATCGTAACACGACGGGCAGCCGGGCGTTTATGCTGTTCACATTGTACGTTGCGATCTTCATAAAACAAACTTAGCTAAATTCGGCTGATATGCAATGGCTCTATTTCAGTGCTGCACGGTCCCCTTTACATCTGGCCGGCAGCGTAGCACGTCATCTCGGCGGCGTAGGGGCTCGGCGCGGCTACCTAGGGGCCCGGCACACTGGGCTACCCCTATAACGTAGCTGCGTAGTACGGGGCTGCGCTCACGTAGCCCGTGGATGCGGCAAGTTCATACGTGGCGGCGGCGCCGTAGTCCGGGGCCGCGGCAGCGTACCCCCTGGGCGCCTTATCGTAGGCCGTGGCGGCGGCAAGTTCATACGTGGCGGCGGCGCCGTAGTCCGGGGCCGCGGCAGCGTACCCCCTGGGCGCCTTATCGTAGGCCGCGGCGGCGGCAAGTTCATACGTGGCGGCGGCATCGTAACCCCTCGCCACGTCGTCGTAGTCCGTGGCTGCGGCAGCGTAACCCCCCGATGCCTTATCGTAGTCCCTCGATGCCGTAAAGAAATACGTGGAAGC